>NZ_VPAP01000007.1:0-118029 GCF_013419195.1 Acinetobacter sp. YH12099
TCAACAATACAAAAAATTTCTGTAAAATCGTACATGGTAGTTAGAGCCTTTGGGTTGTGTCGTAACTTTCTAAATGGCTCTAACTACCTTTTTTTCAAGGGCTTTTCTTATCCGTAATTCGGGTTATTTAGATACCCATTATGTAGGCACAGCGGAGAAACTGAAGTTTGATGCATGGCATGCCGATCAAGGTCAATATCATGCTGCCTTAGGTTCACAACTTCACTTTGGACAACATAGTTTTCTCAATTTGAATTATGAATATAGCGGGCGATCACATAGCGACAGTCATCGGGTACAGTTGGCGGTAACGACTCGATTCTAATTGATCGTTTTATTCATGAGAAAGTCATGAAAAAGCGTAGATTTGCGTATGAATGAGAAGTTTGAATCTTGATTGAAACAGCCATGTAGATAAATCTGCATGGCTGTTTTTTAGATCACAGTCAAATGGACTGAGTTTTAGACCGCATAGCGACTCATTAAAGTCAGTGGTGCTTTGGACTGTAAATAATCGGCAGGAATAAATACGATATTGGCAGCGTGTTGCTGTGCTGCATCAATAATATGGTTGATCACATCGTCTGTGGCTTGTGCGCTGTCAGGTGCGTGCGCTTGATCTAGATAAATTCGTTGCTGGTCGGTATCGACCCAACCTGTCTGCATGTAGCCTTGTTGAACATATAAAGTATCGACATTATTTTGCAACACTGCCTGATAAATTTGCTGCAGATCGGTCACAACACGGTCACTGGCATAGAGTTCATCCAGTTGCTGCGCATGTTGCTGATGCAATTGTTGTTGATGGCTTTTTAGCTCGGTCTGAATACTGTCAATAATGTGTTGTGCGCTGCCTTGTTCTAGCTGAGTGACGTTATCTACACTGAAAATAATGGCATTGGGTTGGTCGCAAATAGATTCATAAAAACTGATATTGCGTCGATCACCCACAATGACCAAGCCCAATGGCTCACTGGCACGTACAGTTTGCACATTTTTATCGACACGGTTTAAAAACTCTTTGAGTAAACGGTCTTCATTGGCGGCTGTGGCACGTTCTGCACCGCTGGTGCTATATAAGTTATCATTTTGAACAGGAAATGCACCATGTGGCAGTCGTTCATTCAAGTCGCTGTCATCTACAGAAAACTCATGGATTACACGATCATTGGAGGCCTTAATCAGACGTCCAACTTCACGACTGATCACTACCACATAGTATTGCACTGCATAAGATAGCTCACGAATAAAATCACGCACTGAAAATTGTTGATCAATCACAATACGTTCTTGGGTAGGGAATGGCAGACGCAGTACTTGTGCACTGTCGGCTGTGGCAAAAATAGCCAGACTGTCTAAATGGTAGTTGGGATTCAAATCTTTGGTTTGACGATGAATCTGTTCTAAAATTTGTGCCACCAGACGTTTGTCATAGTCTGCCAACAGGCGTTCTTCGAGTTGTTTAAGTTGGTTTTTAAGAGCAATCACATCTTGCTGATTGTCTGGAAAGGTACGATGTGTGGGTAGAAATAAGCTGACTGCAGGTTGTGCCTGCACATTTTTAAGTTGGTTGAGGGTGTCTGTTAAATTAAGCATGTTGGAATTCCTCTTCTAATGAAAATAAGAAGAACAACCAAATGCTTGAGCAAGATAAAACTCAAAGTACTGCTTTATACTCCACTCAAGTCAGTTTTAGTCAGCATCTACAACATTTTGCTACCGTGCTAAGTGCTGCATAAAATGCCGAATAGCATTGTATAAAAGCTGACAAAACAACATTTTCGGTTGTTCAAGTCTGAAAAAAACGAAATAAAAAACTAAAAATAGAAAAGATAAAAAATAAGCAAAAACAGCATAACAAGGAAAGTTATTCAATCGCCTGCTTTTGAATAGAGAAATACCTGAAAAATGTAAGGGATTATGAGACCTTGGTAATTTTGTAAACTGTGTATAAAAAAGCAGTGCCGAGGCACTGCTTTTGGGTTTCTCAATTGCGATTCGCAATTACATATTCGGGTAATTCGGACCACCGCCACCTTCAGGTGTTACCCAAGTGATGTTCTGTGATGGGTCTTTAATGTCACAAGTCTTACAGTGAACACAGTTGGCTGCGTTAATCTGGAAGCGTTTTGAACCATCATCATTTTCCATGATTTCATAAACACCCGCAGGGCAGTAGCGCTGTGCAGGCTCATCCCATTTAGGTAAGTTTACGTTCACTGGAATAGAGGTATCTGTCAACTTTAAGTGTGCTGGCTGATTTTCTTCATGTACGGTATTCGATACGAACACTGAAGATAAACGGTCAAAAGTCAGCTTGCCATCTGGTTTTGGATAGTTCGGTTTAAAGCTGGTTGCATCTACAGTTTTGAGTGCGCTGAAATCAGGCACTAAATCATGCAAAGTAAATGGTACTTTAAACACGTTCTGGTCGATAAAGTTAAACGCACCACCCATCCATTGACCAAACTTATGCATTGCAGGGCCAAAGTTACGTGCGCTATAAAGTTCTTCTTTCAGCCAGCTGTTGTTGAATTTTTCAGTGTAAGCCGTTAGCTCTTTCACAAAGAAATCTTCGCCTTCAGTTACGCGAGCAATCGCCAAGTCACCGCCTTTTGCGACACCTGCAGCAATCGCTTCAAATACTGCTTCACCGCAAAGCATGCCAGACTTCATGGCGGTATGAGAGCCTTTGATTTTGGCAAAGTTTAAGAAGCCTGCATCATCACCAATTAAAGAACCACCTGGGAAGGTGAATTTTGGCAATGAGTTAAAGCCACCTTTGGTCACAGCACGTGCACCATAAGAAATACGCTTGCCGCCTTCTAGATACTGTTTAATTAGAGGGTGAGTTTTCCAGCGCTGCATTTCCATAAATGGATACATGTGTGGGTTGGTATACGACAAGTCCACAATCATACCCAAAGTCACTTGGTTGTTTTCTGCGTGGTATAACCACCAACCGCCTGAAGAACCTGTTTCACTTAATGGCCAGCCTGCACCGTGCATGACTAAACCTGGTTTGTGTTTTGCAGGGTCAATTTCCCAAAGTTCTTTAATACCAATCCCGTAGTGTTGCGGATCGGCATCTTTATCCAAATTGAATTGCTGGATTAAACGCTTACCTAAATGACCACGACAGCCTTCTGCGAAAATGGTGTATTTGGCATGTAGTTCATAACCCGGTGTGAAGTTATGCGTTGGCTCGCCATCTTTACCAATGCCCATGTCACCAGTTTGGATGCCTTTAACCGTACCATCGGCATGGTAAAGAATTTCAGATGCCGCAAAGCCAGGGAAAATAGAAACTTCTAATTCTTCGGCTTTTTGACCTAACCAACGCACCACGTTGCCTAACGAGATCACGTAGTTACCATCGTTATGCATGGTTTTAGGCACCATCCAATGCGGTGCTTGCTGAGCTTTTTCAGGTGACATCAAGAAGAAAGTTTTATCTTCAGTCACAGGCACATTTAAAGGCGCACCTTCTTCTTTCCAGTTAGGAAATAACTCGTTGATGGCGCGAGGCTCAAGAATTGCACCCGAAAGGATATGCGCACCAACTTCAGAGCCTTTTTCGACCACACAAACGGACAGATCATTTAAATTGTTTTCAATTGCAAGTTGACGAATTTTGATCGCAGCAGAAAGACCCGCAGGGCCTGCGCCTACGATGACTACGTCAAACTCCATCGATTCACGTTCGATGTGTTCCATGTAGGACTCCTCATATAATTGAAGGTGGCAACCGCATCAAGCAACGGTGCTGCCATGAGTATTTTTAGTTGCCAGACACAAATTTAATCGTGTCTTTTACAGTATGGGTAAGTATTGTGAGCTAGTATAGTTTTAAACCGAGTCTTAGCCAATTGGCTGAATCGTATTATTTTTCCGTCAGTAAGGTACTGCAGCATGAAGCATGACGATAATTCAATCAAACCGACAGAAAATGTAGCTACGGCTGATAATAAAAATTTAATGCACATTGCACAATATATAAAAACTGGACAGTCAGGTCACAAAAGATCAATCCCTCCTTTGGAGCAATGGCATCCAAAGCATTGTGGAGCAATGGATTTGCTGGTCAAAGCCAATGGAGAATGGTGGCACGAAGGTCAATTGATCAAACGTCAGGCATTGGTTGATCTGTTTTCTAGTGTGTTATGGAAAGAGCAGGGCAAGTTTTATTTAAAAACCCCAGTGGAACAAATTGAAATCCAGGTAGAAGATGAGCCTTTGTTCATCAATCAGGTTGATGTGGTCGAAATCGGACAGCAAAATTATATTCAACTTATCACTACACATCAGGATATTGTGATTGTTGATGCCGAGCATCCTATTTTTATGCGTGAATATGCAGGTGAGCTGCGTCCTTATGTGCATGTGCGTTTTGGTATTAATGCCCTGATTCAGCGTGCGGCTTTTTTACATTTGGTGGAATTGGGCGAGCTGAGTGAAAATGCGCAGGGCGAAACGATTTTATCGTTGAAAAGTGGTGATTTGCACTTGCATTTAAGCAGCTGAGGTTTAAGCTTTATTCATCCCATTTTGTATTGCTGAATCTCTTGCTATGACAGCCATTCATCCTGTTTCTCCCTTAAATCAAGCCATGCCAAAAGCACAAGCCAGTGCGCCAATTGGTATTTTTGATTCGGGCATAGGAGGCTTGTCAGTTGCCATTGAAATTGCAGAATATTTGCCCAATGAGCGCATCCTTTATTATGCCGATACTGCACATGTGCCGTATGGCCCACGTGATGATCAAAATATTCGAGAACTCACTGCAGCTGCAATCGAATGGTTATATCGACAAGGTTGTAAAGTTGCGGTCGTGGCGTGTAATACTGCTTCTGCTTTTAGTCTAGATTATCTGCGCGATCATTACGGCGAAGATTTTCCCATTATTGGTTTAGTGCCTGCTTTAAAGCCTGCCGTATTAAATAGCCAAAGCAAAACTGTGGCTGTACTTGCGACGCCTGCGACTTTTCGCGGACAACTTATTAAAGATGTGATGCAGCGTTTTGCGATTCCTGCTCAAGTGCAAGTCTTGAATGTCACCAATCTAGATTTAGTGCCTTTTGTTGAGCAAGGGGCGCAAATGAGTGAGGCATGTTTAAGTTCCTTACAGCAGAGTTTGCAACCTGTGGTCGATCAGGGTGCGGACTATTTGGTGCTCGGTTGTACCCATTATCCTTTCCTAAAACCTGCGATTGAGTCCATTTTTGGTCAGAAACTGACATTAATTGACTCAGGAATTGCCGTTGCGCGTCAAACTTCCCGCATTTTAATTAAAAATGAGTTATTATTTGAACAAAGTTTGGCAGATACTTTACAAATTGCGTGTTATGTCAGCGGGAACAATGCAGAACAATTAAAGCCCGTGTTGCAGCATCTTATTCCAGGCAATATTTCTTGGAGTATCGCAAATGTGAGTACTGTGGACTGACTTTAAGATAATTTTTTTATGATTGGGGAAAGGCATTACAAGTAGACGGTGACCGACTTGTAATGGCAATAGGAGAGGGGAAACCAATGCTCGATAAGCGCTATCAGGTCTTTATCTCGACGTCTGGGGCAGATATGCAGCCAGAACGAGTGATCTTGGCACAAACATTGGTGGGAATGGGTTTTTTTTCGTGGGGTTTAGAACAACGTACCCCACTCAGCACTGCATTTGCACGCCGTCAAATTGATGATTGTGATTATGTGGTGATTCTATTGGGCAGCCAGTACGGTGAGCAATCGGTGTCGGGCGTGGGGTATATGCATTTAGAGTATATTTATGCAGTCACCAAGCAAAAGCCGATCATTGTATTTATGCACGAAGACCCAGATTCACGTGATTCATCTTTACATGATGAAAAACCTGAATTGCGTGAAAAATTCAAAGAGTTCCGTAAATTATTACAACAAGAAGTCGATCAGGTGTTTAGCTACCGCACTCTGCGTGATTTAGAGCTTGCTGTCCGCTTTAATATGTCGCAAATGCTAGAACGTTATCCGACTTCTGGTTGGGTGCGCCCGCAAAATACACAAGCTTTGCATGATGAAATTGAACGTTTAAAAAGTAAGTTACGTCAGCTGGAAACCGATGTGGGACAGCGCGAAGCAGACCCGTTTCTAAGCGTATCTAAAGTGTCGATGAATGAATCATATCGTTTTGAATATCGCATGCATGCCTATCAGGATGGTAACTTTAGAGAGCTGAAAGTTGAGCGAAGTTTAAGTTGGGCGCAGTTGTTGGCAATTTTAGGCAATACTTTTATTCATCCAACCCCTGAAGAATATTTTTCGAAACGCATGAATGAATATTTGAATGAAACTGGTTTGGAGGATGCACGTCGGATCATGCCACGTGCGCATGCAGTTGCACGTGCCCAAATCAATATTCGGGCCTTGCATCAGATTAAAATGCAAATGCGTCAAAATGACTGGATTGTGCAGGCGGGGCGTGATGATCGTCAGCGGATGTTGTGGCAAACCACGGCAAAAGCGCAAAAACTTTTAGAGAGCAATTTGCTAGATACCGATCGGGTTTATTCATTTAAAACACCGTATTAATCTCTCAATACAGAGTGAAAAAACTGTTAAAGTAGTCGGGCTCAATCATCAGACACGAGGGCTGGATGTTGTCTACAGCAAAACCCAAAGTAACCGTTCTTTTAGCCAATTTAGGTACGCCTGATGAACCGACTGCAGCAGCGGTTCGCCGTTTTTTAAAGCAGTTTTTATCTGATCAGCGCGTGATTGAAATTCCCAAACCGATTTGGCAAATCATTTTGAACTTATTCATTTTGCCATTTCGTCCTAAGCGTGTTGCACATGCTTATGCTATGGTATGGCAGCAAGATTCACCCATGCGGGAAATTTTGTTGCAACAGGTTGATGCTTTAAAACAGCAGTTATTGCCGCTATATCCTGAGTTTGAATTGAATATTCTACCGGTAATGACCTATGGCAATCCGGGTATTCAACAGGCTTTGGCAGCTTTGAGTCAAAATCCTCAAGATCACGTGATTTTGTTCCCTTTATTTCCACAATATTCGGCAACTTCGACTGCACCTTTATATGATGCCGTTGCCAAATGGGTGCCACAGCAGCGTAATTTGCCGGGCTTATCCATCATTCGTGATTATTATCAGCATCCTTTATACATTCAGGCGTTGGCGCAAAGTGTGCGTGAATTTCAAGCCGAGCATGGTGTGGCAGAAAAATTATTGATGTCGTTTCATGGCATTCCACAGCCGTATGCCGATAAGGGTGATCCGTATGCAGAGCGTTGTCGGATCACGGCCAAATTGCTTGCCGATGCTTTAAATTTAAATGATGATCAGTGGGCAATTAGCTTCCAGTCACGTTTTGGCAAACAAGAATGGGTCAAACCCTATACCGATGTCTTACTTGAAGAATGGGGACAGCAGGGCGTGAAGTCGGTGCAAATTATGAGTCCTGCTTTTTCTGCAGATTGTTTGGAAACGCTAGAAGAATTGGCAATTCAAAACGCAGAATTGTTTTTACAAGCAGGTGGCAAAGAATATGCCTATATTCCTGCACTGAATACCCGTGCCGATCATTTGGATTTGCTCAAACATTTACTTCAAGCTAATCTTGATGCTGTAAAGCTTAACCTAAGCCATTAATTTTTGAGGTTCGCCACCATGTTGCAAGTCAAAATTGTTCCCGTCACCGCTTTTCAGCAAAACTGCTCGATTGTGTGGGATGCAGAAAGCAAAGAAGCAATTTTGATTGATGCAGGCGGTGAGCCTGAAAAGCTGAAAGCCGAAGTTGAAGCGTTGGGTTTAACGGTGAAAGCTTTGTGGCTCACTCATGGACATTTAGACCATGCGGGGGCTGTTGGTGCGTTGCAACATTACTGGAATGTTCCTGTGATTGGTCCACAGAAAGAAGATGCTTTTTGGTTAGATCAACTGCAAGAAGTGTCTGCACGTTATGGTTTTCCTATCCCTGAACAAGTCACGGTTACACAGTGGTTAGAGGGTGGTGAAGTGCTGCAATTGGGTCAAGAAAGCTTTGAAGTGCGTTATGCACCAGGGCATACCCCAGGCCATGTGATGTTTTATAATGCAAAATATGGCGTCTTGTGGACAGGCGATGTGCTATTTAAAGGCTCGATTGGACGCACCGATTTTCCACGTGGGAATCATCAACAATTATTAGATTCAATTCAGCGCGAGTGTTTTAGTTTGCCTGATGACACCCAGTTTATTTCGGGGCATGGGCCAATCAGCACCATTGGTTTTGAAAAACAGCATAACCCGTTTGTAGCAGGGCAAGCAGGTTAAAAGCAGTGTGTATTTATGCTTTAAGAAAAAGTCAGCAGTCGCTGACTTTTTTATTTGCGAAAGGGATTATTCAGCATTTGTTTGCTTTCAATTGCAAACAGCATTGTGAAAATTGTTAGTAAGATGCCTATGCACAGCATGAGTAAATCATGCGCGTACAGTCCAAAGCCTAAACTGCTGGTAGAGAGTAAAATACACAGCATTACAATTCCTTTTAACATGATTTCCATGGTGAAATGTTCCTAGGTTATTTTTTGCTTTCTTTATTGTTATGTGCAGTGACGGAGTCACGAATAGTGCAAAGTATAACCTGTGCTAATTCTGCTGAAAGCAATTATAGAACAACTAAATTTTGAATAATTTTTCTAAAAATGTGAAAAATTCCATGAAACTGTGTGTAGTTTTAGGCAATATTTGGCGTGGAAATTTATTGCTTATTCCTCAGAGTTTTCTGCTTGCGGAGCATCTTGGGTGGGTAAACGATACTCGTCATTTGCCCATGCGCCTAAATCAATGAGCTTGCAACGCTCAGAACAAAATGGACGAAAAGGATTGTCTTCCCATTGCGAAGGTTCACCACAACGAGGGCAAGGAAAAGTGCGTGGCATGATCAACTCCAAATGAAAAATGCAGGATTGGATTAGGCAAATAGCACCTGACTTGATAGACTTGTGCCGAATTTTGTAAGTTTGATCTGATTATGCCAATTCGTCAATTTCAAGCCCAGCGTATGCATGCCCCTCGTGATTTTCAAGCTATTGCCAATGAATCGATTTGTGTTGAAATTGGTGCGGGAAAAGGCAAGCATGCTTTATTATTTAGTGGGCAACATCCCGATAAAAAATTAATTGCGATTGAGCGTACCCGCGAAAAATTTGTAGCGATGCAAAAACAGCATCAACTTGAAGGTCAGCAGAACTTACAGATTGTTCATGCCGATGCGATTCCATGGATTGTGCATGCTTTATTTCCTGCTCAAGTCGAGCAATTCTTTATTTTATATCCGAATCCAGAACCGCATAATGCCACCCAGCGTTGGTTGAATATGCCGTTTTTTGAGTTTTTATTGTCACGCTTAAAAGCAGGTGGCAGCATTACTTTGGTGAGTAATATTCCTGAATATATTGCAGAAGCACAGCAACAGCTGATTGAAGTGTGGAAGTTGCCATTTATTCAGCAGGATGTTCCAGTAGATTCAGCACGCACTCACTTTGAAATCAAATATTTAGCACGTGGCGAGCGTTGTCAGGAACTGTTGATCACCAAACCAGTAGCTTATACAACCCGTTTTGATGATTTTCAGCCTTTGCAAGGACAGCAGCCAACTTTAACACCTGCTGCAGTTGAGGCGAAAGCGCTTGCAGATTCAAGTGCAACAACTGAGTAAACAGGCATGAAACAGCGCATTGCAATTATAGGAGCAGGACCAGCAGGGCTAATGGCTGCCGAAGTGCTGAGCCAGTATGCCTATGATGTGCATGTCTATGAGCAGAAACCTTCAGCGGCACGTAAGTTTTTGATGGCAGGTAAAACGGGGCTGAATATTTCACATGCCGAACTGATTGCACAATTTATTCAGCGTTATGATCGGGCGGAATGGTTGGCGCCGTGGATTCAACAATGGGATGCGGCTTGGATTCAAAACTGGATGCAGGGTTTAGGTATTCAGTCTTATGTAGGTTCATCGGGGCGAATTTTTCCACAAGAAATGAAAGCCGCACCTTTGCTACGCGCATGGTTAAAACGCTTGGTTGATGCAGGCGTGCAGTTTCATTATCGGCATCAGGTATGTGATTTAAAGAACAATCAACTCAGTATTCAAAATCTAAGTACAGCGCAAGTTGAACAACAGCAGTTTGCCGCTATTGTGATGGCATGTGGAGCAGTGTCGTGGTCAAAATTAGGTAGTGATGGTGCATGGCAGCGTTGGTTATCTGCCAATGAAATTCAGCCTTTTCAAGCCAGTAATGCAGGGGTGGAATGTCACTGGTCTAACTATATGCAGCCAGTTTTTGGACAACCTTTAAAACGTGTGCAAGCATGGGTGAAAGGCGCTGAAGCGAGCATGGGCGATATTGTGATTAGCCATTATGGTTTGGAAAGTGGCTTAATTTATAAGCAAGGGCGAGCATTGCGACAGTTGCAGCACGCTCAACAACCGCTGCAGTTACAACTCGATTTGCTACCCGATTTAACCGTTGAGCAACTCTACCAAAAGTTGCAACCTTCCAAAAAACAGTCTGTAAGCAATATTTGGCGTAAGGCAGGTTTGGATGCCGTGAAGTCTGCAGTCGTGCGTGAGTTGGTGGATAAAGCCCTTTGGCAGCAACCTATGCAATTGGCGCAGCAGATTAAAAATTTAACGGTGCCTTTAAAGGGTTTTCGTCCTATTGAAGAAGCAATTAGCTGTGCGGGCGGAGTCAAACGTGAGGTTTTATCTGCACAATTGCAGTTAAATTCCAATCCACACGTTTTTCTCTGTGGTGAAATGCTGGATTGGGATGCGCCAACGGGCGGCTATTTGCTGACAGCCTGTTTTGCTACAGGACGCGCTGCCGCTGAAGGAGTGCATCAGTATTTACAGCAGCGTCCGTAAAACACGTTATTCATCAAGTTGTGGATATTGCCCACGCCAATGTTCTAGTTGTTGCTGCGCCTGTAGCAAGTCTGCTAAGCCTTGCTGACGTTGTTCTTTACTGACAGGATAAGGTGCAGAAGTTGTATTTTGAGTTGCTAGATATTGCGCTTGCTGTTCCCAATAATGACTCATTAGGCCTTGAATATAACGCCCTTGCGGTGTCTTTAAATCCAGTTCTTTGAGCATACTCAAGGCAGATTGAATGTTGTCCTGCAGGCAATTTTGTGCAAATGCAGCATCGAGTTGTTGGCTTTCATGCAAGCGTTCTAACTCATCTTCCAAATCATTGCTCATTTGGTCATGGCGTTGTTCATAATCCATCAGCAATTGAATATCATGCGGGTCATCCGCAGTCATTTCAAAGGGCTGAATCGCGGCTTGCTCGACCTGAGTTTGCATGATTTGATCTTCAGGGCTGAGTTTGTCTGCATGTTCTACTTTGCTGCGCTCGCAAGCGCTGAGGGAGAACGCCAAAAAAATTGTTAAGGGAGCAATCGCGTGTTTAAAGGTTATTTGCATTTATTTGCTCCCTCTCATTCAACTTTTTGATAGACATACAAATGTGTGCAATAGGGAAATTCAATTTCATCTTGCACATGCTTATTCGTATATTCTAATACTAATTGTTCAAATTGTGTTTTGAGTTGTTGTTGCTGTTCAGTTGGCATTGCAGCAATGAAACTGGTCGAAAGCAAACGCTTAGATACCACTTGTTCGACTGTACCAACATGCGTGTGATGAAATTTCTGCTCGTGAGTAAGTTGGAATAAATCTGTATCGGCAAATACCTGACGCCAGTCCTGATTGTGAAAACGCGGTGTATCGCCCTCAAAAGGCAAAATCATCTTTGCCAGTGGATTGACCCAATTGACTGAAATATCACGTTGATTCCAAATTAACAGCAAATGACCTTGCGGTTTTAAGATTCGGTGAATTTCCTTTAAACTTTGCAGATTGGCAAACCAATGAAAAGATTGCGCACAGCTCACCAAATCTGCATATTGATCGTGCAGTGGTAATTGCTCACTTCGTGCTTGAATTGTCTTAACTTGTGGGTAAAGTTGTTCTAATTCGGCTAACATGCTGGCAATCGGATCTACCGCTATAAGCTGAGTTGTCAGTTTGAGCAAATGTGGCAGGAACTTTCCTGTGCCAGAACCCAAGTCTACAATATTGCTATTAAGTGGAACTTGGAGCTGATCTTGCAGGAAAACATCGACTTCTTGCGGGTAACTGGGGCGAACTTGTTGATATAGGTTTGCCCCTAAAGCAAAGCCTTGTTGTGCGGCAGGATGTAGAGATTGTGTCATATTTTGCGATTTTTAATCTGCTGTGCATCTATAAAATAACATATTCACTTTTGAACTTGCGTACAGTGTATTCAAGTTTAAAGTAACGGTTTAATTCAGCGCCTTGGCGCCGGTGTGGGAATGGACAAACACATAATTTTTGAAGACGGACATATCCGCGCTATTTTCATGAAAGGCTCATCTCAGGAGCTGATTTTTTCTTTTGGCGATTTAATTACACGGGCCAAAGGAACGTCTATTAATGCCGAAAAATCACTGGAAAAGTTTCATTTTAATGTGATTGGGGTCATGCCTAAGGAAAAATCATGGTTTCCTGAAGCTTCTATGCGCGCCATGTTGGCAGCCATTCAAGACCTGATTGCCTCGTTTAAAATTCGAGTGGGCTATGGCGGCTCAATGGGTGGCTATGCGGCAATTAAATATTCCAATTTGCTGGATTTAAACCGCATTGTGGCTTTGGTGCCGCAATATTCAATTGACCCTGAAGATATTCATGACCCACGCTATAACATGTTTTATCATGCAGACTTAAATGCTAATATGCGCATTCAAGCGCAAGATGTATCGGCACAGCGTGAATATATTGTGGTCTATGACCAATATTATGCTGAAGATCGTGGGCATTATTTAAAAATTCAGCCTTTAATTCCGCATTTACATACCTTACATTTGCCATTTACAGGGCATGATGCAATTGCGATTTTAGCCAACTCTGAATTACTGAATGACTTTTTAACCCATCCTTTTGATGCGCCGTTCTTTTACCAAAAAATTCGCAAGGTGAAAAAGAACAGCAAGTTTTACTATCGTAAAGTGATTGAAAATGTCTTGCCGAATCATCGTTGGTCTTTAGGTCGTATTTTAAAATACAATAACTTACAGCTAGACAGTAACTTTTTTGATGCCAAGTTAAAACAAAACCTGATTCGCTCTTTGCTTAGTAATAAACAGGTCGATCAGCACGATTTAAACAAACTTGGCTTACAAATTCAGTTGCCGTATGAAAATCGTAATGTCTTGCTCGACCATTTTGGTCATGGTTTGGTATTTAACATCATCAGCCAAAAAATTGAGAGCTATGCCGCACATGCAATTGCCTTAAACCATAAATTCCTGATTCCGATTTATGCAAAGGGCAGTGGTTTGGTGCAAATTTATCTGAATGATGAACGCTATTTAATTAGTATGAATGATCGTCATGTCATGAAACTATGCAAGGAACAAGATGCGCTTGCGGCAGGCATGCATCCCTTAATACTGAAAAAATATAGCGACTATTTTGTCTTGAGTTATAAGGATTTAAACCTGAGCAGTGATGAGTTTGGCGGCAATGACTTTGTGGAAGATTTGCCAGATACTGCCAAATTTACCCTAGAACTGGAACAGTAAGCTGCAAAGTTTGATCCATGATTTAGATGGTTTAAACTTTAGACACTTGTATTGTTTTGCCATTGGGCTAAGATGATCTTAAAACCTTGTTTTATTGATCATTCCAAGGGTAGTGTGTATGACCAAGTTGTTAATGCCTGCTGTGCTTGTTTTATTGTTCAGTTTAATTGTATCTGCAACGGCTTTTGTCGATGCGCCAGAGCCTAAAGCCTATTTATTCTTTGCTTTAGCTGTGTTGGTATTACTTGGGCTTAGCCTATATGTGTTCCGACAAATACAAAACTCTATTCGTTTTCACATGAATAAGCCTGCAGATTAAATGCAGGCTTATTTATTTGCGCTGAGTTATTTTTGTGCTTTTCAAGCAACCAATAAATCAAAAAAATTATAGTTTAATCACTTTAATTTCTTCTTCAGCCTCTGCATTTGGTGCAGCCTGAGTCTGTGCTTCTTGAGTAGGTGCTGTGTTGGTGGCTGCTGGGGCTACATGCTGTGAAGGCGCGCTTAATGGTGCTTGATAGATAGGCACGGCATGGTCACTTTGTCCTGTAATCACTTCTTTGGTTTCCTGAATTTTAGTATTTACATTGTTGGCCAGTTGCTGCCCGGTATGTTTGGCTTGAGCCGCACCCTGACTGCCTAATTGCTTGGCGTTGTCTAAAGCTTGATGTGCCGATGGGCGAATTTTTTCAATACCTTTTTCGGTTACTTCACCAACTTTTTGTGCAGCCTGAATCACACCTTCCTGAGTTTTATATGCCCAAACATGCAAGAGGTTTGGATTGTCTGCATAAGGCTGAATTGGTTTGTTGCTTTGAGGTTGCGTATCACTACTTTGTGCCCACACTGAAGCACTACTGAGCAATAGTCCAATACAAATGCTGATATTGATCTTTTTCATTGTGCTGTGCCTCTTAGGATGCTGAATACTGGTCGTTGAAAGGTTTTGAATAGAATGTACTGCATTGTATAAAGCCTAGATGATCTGCAGTGTTTATTTTTCGCAAGTATGATGTATTTTTAGGTGAAATTTACAGTGTTTGAAACTTTAAAATATTTGAAATTATGGCAGCATTTCAGGCTTAAAGAAGAAGACCCACATAAAATTGTGGGTCTTGTTACTCTGGAGAGTTTTTAAAGCAGGGCAGCAATGGCTACACTGCTTTTATCATCTTAGTTTGAAATATCCAGCGATGCTGCATTTATATTGAAAGTCCAACAATCTTGCTACATCAAGATACATTCAAAGCTGTTTTTAGCTTAGTTGCATTGTGCAAGCGCATCTTTATGAAAATGGTTGCGTAAGGTGATGAAGTTCTTTTGCACAGTTGCATCATGCAAGTCAAAGTGAGTTGCTATGCTAGTCCCATCTTGTGCAAATGTTGCAGAACCAGCTGAAATTAATGCATTGCCTTTAAATGCCCATTGTTCAATAGAACGACCTGCTTGCAGTGTGCCTGTAAATTCGATCACGCATTTATCAATAAATTTTGTGAGTTTGGCGCTGTTATTGACAGTGTCTGGGTAAACTTCAATATTTTTCACTTCTTGTAAAACACCTGCTGTGAGCTGTGGAATGACAGGTGCAGAAGTACACGCACTAAGAGAAAGGCAAGTTAAACCCGATAAAATGAGTGTTTTAAGTTTCATAAGCTTGTTTTCTTGTTGAGTGTTGTTAGGTTGAGTATAGGGAATCTGAAGTGAAATGCCTACAGATTAATGATTCCAATCTTGTGAACGAATACGTCCAGTTTGATAGTAGATAGAAACCAACTCTATAAAGTTTTTAAAATCCAAGTTTTCAGTCAAAATTCGATTTATTGATTGCCAATCCACCTCTGAACGTCGTCGAGCTGGCAAAAGGATTTCACTTTCTGTTGGATTTTCTGGGTTGAGTAAAATTACACCTATACCATGTAAAGCTGAAAGCATACGCAGTTCTTCTTCAACTTCATTTGTTGAAATAGAGGTTGCTACTAGGTAGCCCTCATTTGCCCAACTGGAATTACTGACTGCTTGGAAAAAGCTACTTCGGATATTTGAGCCTGTTAATTCTTTTTTTACTTCAAATGACCATAAACGCACATTTTGTCCAGAACCATGTTTAACACAAGTTCTTATTAATTCATGCCATTTTTTATCAATGGGTTGCATCGCAACAATATCGGGGTGTAACCATTGATTGCCGTTTTGACCACGATTATTGGATGATTTCTTTTCGTCGATTCTCAAGCTGAAAAGTTGTAGTTCTTTTGATAAATATTCAATTAGTACAGGATATAAATCATATTCTGAAAGGATTTTAGTGGTGAGTGTTGAAATAACTTCTTGTTGGTCATCGAAATCAGCAGGCTCATTTTGAGTATCTATTTTTAAACTGTTCGATATGATATTAGGATCATACCAATATAAGCGTGGTCGCGGTTTGTCTTGTAATTGTATGAGGGGTTCAGCTTTTAAAATAGCATTTTTATGAGCGCCAATTTCAGCGACAATTTGATTAATCAATTCAGCATCCGTACTAAAACGAGGGTTATTGCGTTTTTCTAAGTAATCTTGAGGGTATAAGTTTAGGATTGCTTCTGCAATTTTACGTGCTGTAAACTTTTGATTAGGATTTGATTTTAAAAATGCTACGATTTTTTGTGGTTGTGATAATTTCATTTTCATCAATATGTAAAAACCCCACTATCAAAATAGCGGGGTTTCTTTTAATTTACAAGTAATTAAGATTTTAGTGCTGCAATACACTTACATCCGCAACACGTGTAAACAAATCACGTAACTGCGCAAGTAAACGTAAGCGGTTGGCTTTCAACTCTGCATCATCTGCCATCACCATGACACTGTCAAAGAAAGCATCAATAGGCGCACGCAATGCAGCCAATTGAGAGAGTGCGGTGGTGTAGTCTTTTGCTGCCAATAATGGCTCCACCACAGGTGTGATTTTCGCAAGTTCCGCGAATAATGCTTTTTCTGCATCTTCCACCAAGTTAGCTTCAATGACGCTTCCTTCAGGTGCGGTTTCTTTGGCTAAAATGTTGGCAACACGCTTGTTTGCAGCAGCCAATGCAGCCGCTTCAGGCAAGGCACGGAAGTGATTTACCGCATTCACACGTTTATCAAAATCTAGTGGAGATTTTGGTGATAAAGCTTGAACGGCTTGAATCACATCTACTGCAACGCCTTGGTCTTCATATTTCGCACGGTAACGACCTTCAAGGAATGCAACAGCATCTGCCAAAGTCTTGTCGTGATCTTTTAATACATCGCCATAAGCAGCCAATGCCAGCTTGATCAGGTCTTCGATAGATACATCAAGTTCATTTTCAGTCACTAGACGCAGGATACCAATGGCAGAACGACGTAGCGCAAATGGGTCTTTAGAACCTGTAGGTGCCTGACCAATACCGAAAATACCAGTTAAAGTATCTAGACGATCCGCAAGGGCAATCGTTGTACCCGTTTTGGTTTTAGGCAGAACATCACCCGCGAATTTAGGTAAATATTGCTCACCTAAAGCTTCTGCAACTTCGTCATTTTCACCTTCAAGACGTGCGTAGTAAGTACCCGCGATGCCTTGAAGTTCTGGGAATTCACCTACTAACTCAGAAGTTAAGTCGCATTTTGCAAGCAGGGCAGCTTTTTCAGCATCTTCAGCTTTTGCACCCGTAATCGGAGCAAGTGCGACAGCCAGTTTAGCAATACGTTCAGACTTGTTCCACAAAGTACCCAGTTGTGCCTGGAATACCATGTTGGCCAGTTTCTCTTTACGAGAAGCTAATGGCTGTTTCTGGTCTTGCAGGAAGAAGAACTCAGCATCTGACAGACGTGGACGAACCACTTTCTCATTACCTTCAATAATTTGAGTCGGATCTTTAGACTCAATGTTTGAAACGGTAATGAAGTAAGGCTGTAATTTGTTTTCAGCATTCACCAGACAGAAATACTTCTGGTTATCCTGCATGGTAGTGATCAGGGCTTCTTGAGGAACGGCAAGGAAGCGTTCTTCAAAGCTGGCACGTAAAGCTACCGGCCATTCAACCAGTGCAGTGACTTCGTCACGTAGATCCGCAGGAACAATTGCAATCGCATTCACTTCATCCGCTAATGCTTTTACTTGCTGATCAATGATCGCTTGACGCTCTTCAAAAGAAGCGACAACGTGCGCTGCTTTTAACTTCTCAAGGTATTCATCTGCATGTGCAAGGGTGATTGCTTCAGGTGCATGGAAACGATGTCCATAAGTGACATTACCTGCCTGATGGTCTTGAATCGTTGCTTCAATTACTTGATGATCTTTAAGTAAAACGACCCATTTTACTGGGCGCACAAATTCAGTACGGCTTGCAGCAGAACGCATACGTTTTGCAATTGGCAGGTTGTCCAATGCTGTTTGTAAAATGTGTGGCAATAACGCATCAAGGCTTTGACCTTTCACGTCTTTTAAGTAGCACACTTTTTCAACTTTACCTGCTTGGAATGTAGATACTTGATCTACAGTAATGCCTTGACCGCGCATAAAGCCTTCAAGGGCTTTGGTTGGTTTGCCTTCGGCATCGTAAGCAGCTTGAACAGCAGGGCCGTCAAAGCGTTTTTGTGTGTCTGCTTGTGCGGCATCAACATTAGCAATTTTAAGTGCCAAGCGACGTGGTGCTGCATAGGCTTCAATTGCATCAAAAGCCAAGCCTGCATCTTTTAAACCTTTTTCAGTTTCTGCAAGTAGTGCATCACGTAAGGTTTTTAAGCTTTTCGGTGGGAGTTCTTCGCAACCGAGTTCAAATAAAACTGTATGTTTAGACATTATTTGCTTTCCTCAGTATTTTGCGCTTTGGCTTCCGCTTCAACCTGTGCTTTTAATTGTGCCAAGACTTCATCACGTAAATGTGGTTCAGCCATTGGGAAGCCTAATTTTGCACGTGCAGCCACATAACTTTGTGCAATAGAACGTGCCAAAGTACGGACACGTAAAATATAACGCTGACGCTCAGTCACAGAAATTGCACCGCGCGCATCCAAGAGGTTAAAGCAGTGAGATGCTTTAATCACTTGCTCATAAGCAGGTAGCGGTAATTCTGCTGCAATTAAACGGCTCGCTTCTACTTCATAGAAGTCAAACAGTTCAAACATTTTTTCTACAGGTGCGTATTCAAAGTTATAGGTCGATTGTTCAACTTCGTTTTGATGGAACACATCGCCATACGTTACAGTACCAAACTGTCCTTTAGTCCAAACCAAGTCGTAAACTGAGTCTACACCTTGCAAGTACATTGCCAGACGTTCAAGACCGTAGGTGATTTCGCCTGTTACAGGGTAGCACTCAACACCACCGACTTGCTGGAAGTAAGTAAACTGAGTCACTTCCATGCCGTTTAGCCATACTTCCCAACCCAAGCCCCAAGCGCCAAGAGTTGGAGATTCCCAGTTATCTTCTACAAAGCGAATGTCATGCACCAATGGGTCAATTCCAATTGCTTTTAAAGAATCTAAATACAACTGTTGAATGTTGTCTGGGTTTGGTTTCAGCACCACCTGAAATTGATAGTAGTGTTGTAAGCGGTTCGGGTTTTCGCCATAACGACCATCTTTAGGACGACGAGATGGTTGTACATACGCCGCGTTCCATGTTTCTGGACCTAAAGCACGTAGGAAAGTGGCAGTGTGGAATGTCCCTGCACCCATTTCCATATCGTAAGGTTGTAAAACGACGCAGCCCTGCTCCGCCCAGTAGTTTTGTAAGGCAAGAATTAAGCCTTGAAAGGTATCAATATGCGATATGGCGCGACTCATGGTCATCCACTTAAAATTAGAGAAAAATTGTGCTCAATTATAAGGATTTTGCGGGGTGCTGGCAAAGGTTAAAGCACAACTAGCGGTTGGTTGTTTGGGGTTTTACAAATTCACTGATAAATGAAAGATATAAAACAAATACATCTTACTGAATGATTGCCTTATAATCTTGTCCAATTGTCACCACTGGATTGCCTGCCCGTGTTTCATTCACAACTTGATTGGCTGAATACGCTGAAACCCAATTTTAAAGTATTGCCGTTAAAAGAACGCCTACTTTGTGGTTTGGGCGCATTATTGGGTTTGGCATTATCTTCCCTGATCAGTTGGTGGGTGTTGGGCGATATTAACGCATGGTATATCGCGCCAATGGGTGCATCTTCGGTATTGTTGTTTGCTGTGCCTGCCAGTCCTTTGGCGCAGCCGTGGAATATTGTAGTTGGGAACAGTATTGCAGCAATTATGGGCGTGAGCTGTGCTTTATATATTCCAAATTTAACCGAAGCCTTTAGTGTGGCTGTGGCTTTATCTATTTTCTTGATGATGACCACCGATTCGCTGCATCCACCGAGTGGAGCAGTGGCCATTACCGCAGTGCTTGGCGGAGATGCCGTGCGTGAGCTGGGTTATCACTTCATCTTTTATCCTGTGCTGCTTAATTCAGTTTTGCTGATGATGATTGCAATCGTATTTAACCGCATGATTGGCAAGCCTTATCCTCAAACGCCACAGTTGAATCAACGTACCCAAGACCCAACGCCTACTCAAAAAGCCACTATTCAGCCGCAAGATATTCAAGATGTTTTAGATGCCCAAACCCAGTTGCTAGATATTAGTGAATATGACTTACAAAAAATCATTTTAGAAGCGCAACACAAAGCCAGTGAACGACAAACTCAAGCACTGACTTGTGCCGATATTATGAGTAAAGATGTGGTTAGTTTGCAGCAAGATGAGGATATTCACAGTGCTTTAGAAAAATTCAAACACATGAATTTAATGAGTTTGCCAGTCATTGATACTGAACAACATTTGGTGGGAACTTTGGCATTGTATGAAGTGGTGGAATGGTTTAAACACGCAACAGATTTACCTTATAGCTGGAAACATCAAGTAAAACATATCATGTTGCGCCAAGTGGTCACGGTGCAACCGCAACAAAGTATTCAAGACCTTGTACCGTACTTTGTCGAGCGTTCTTTTAACTACATTCCTGTGGTAGAGCAGCAGCGTTTGGTGGGGATTATTAGCCGTGCCGATATGATTGCCGTCTTAAATCAACAGCTTGCTGTAAAGACCAATTGATTGACTTGTATTGTCGATGCGTATTCAACACGACTCAATCCTGAAATGCTGTGACTTTTAAAATATATTGCAGGTAGAAAGGCAAAAAAAAGCTACGATGCTTGGGGGAGCAATCGTAGCGAAAAAGAAAAAAACTGTGTAAATAAGGGATATCTAAGAGTGAATCAGCGAACGATTAAAACCTATAAATCTTACATGTGGTCAGTCTTTAAAATTTCAATACCGTTTATCGGTCTTGATCAGAATTGACCGTGCGTACAGGTCTTGTGTAGCCCTGAGTATAGTTTGCTGTATTCAACTGGTTTTGTTTAGGGATCACCAACCACAACACCAAATACACCAAAATGCCTGGAAAGGCAGCACTCATCACGGAAACAATCACAAAAATTAAGCGCAGTAAATTTGCGTTCCAACCAAAACGTTCAGCAATACCACCCATAACCCCAGCAATCATATTTGAGCGGTTTGAGCGATATAAACCAACATTGGCCATCTAATTCTCCTTGAGAGATCTAAAATTCAAAATAAATACAGGCTGAGGTTTAGCTTCACAGCACATCATCTATATATAAAATAAAAATGGTGATGCACTTGGGTTTTTTAAAGGGCGGTGGCAAAGCAATTAGTAAAGTTATGTAACTTTTGGTGTTGCTTAAACCAGCATCCACCTAAAATATCGTAAAGAAGCAATGGGCAGAGTAAGCGCTTGACCACAAAGGATTGAGGAAAAGCATGGCTTACATTGAGCTGCCTATTCGGTGGTTTGAATAGGACTGAATATTCAGTCTAGTCATTCTATATGAGGGATAGTGTGTCGGCTAAATCAAATATTTGCGCAGTTTCTATATGGAGTGCAGTGGCATTGCTTGGATGCGATGATTCACAACTTGAGCATGCTGCAGTGCAAAAATATACAGAACAGGCAGAAACCAAAAGACTGACTGAAGTGGCAGGGCAGGCGATCGCACCCATGCAAATGGCTGCAACGGAACATCATATTCCAGAGAATCTTCTGACTTATGTGGGGCGCTATACCGTTCAGATTAGCTGTGAAGATAAGTTTGTTATGTGCGAAAGTGGAAAAGTCGATTATATTCTGACCTTATTGCCTGATGGGACAGCGCATCGTATTTTTGTCAATGCGGGGCAAATCAGTTACGACAATAAAAAAAAATACCGCAAAGATTTATGGTTCTATGATGAAGACGCGCATCAAATTGTGGTGGCACGCGCCTCTGGGGTGAACTTTTACTATAATGTTGATCAAGACCATAATTTAATTATGGATAAAAACAAAATTGCGATTGCAACAGAAAATAATCGTGAATACTTTAAAAGCAATCCCTTACCTTCGCAAAACTATCATTTAATCAGAGCAAGTTAATTATTCGCTCATTCAATTCTTAGCCCATTCGTGAAAAACTTTTGGGCTTTTGTTTTTTTACATCAAGTTTTTATTTGGGATGTGTAAAGTATGATTTATCAATGATGGCACATCGTCTACAACTGAATTGAGCAAGGTGTAGTGGATAAAAGTGTTAGTCAAACAGGGCAGAATACGGGAATTCTATAGTAAATTACGAAACTGCACGATCCACAGAACAGTGCTGTGATGACTGGTAATTTAAAGATTTTTTAGAAGGAATGGTGGGTCGTCCGCGATTCGAACGCGGGACCAACGGATTAAAAGTCCGCTGCTCTACCGACTGAGCTAACGACCCAGAGGAGTAAAAATGACGATGATCATTTTTAAAGTATCAACCTTGAAGAAGATGGTGGGTCGTCCGCGATTCGAACGCGGGACCAACGGATTAAAAGTCCGCTGCTCTACCGACTGAGCTAACGACCCATCTAAGGTTGATCAAGGAAATGGTGGGTCGTCCGCGATTCGAACGCGGGACCAACGGATTAAAAGTCCGCTGCTCTACCGACTGAGCTAACGACCCTGAACCAGCAATCAAGCAGGCTTGATTGTGAAGTGCAAGAAAAACCAGAGGGTTTTAAGCACCACTTCGTTTGATGGAGCGTATTGTAGCAAGATATGAAGCGAGCGCAAGTAAAAAATAAAAAAGTTGCCTATGTTTGATTATAAATGCAACAAATTTGTCGTATCTAATCAAAAAATAGGCAACCTGGTGGCTTAGAAGCGATATTGATACTGTTGAATATTGTCGTAAATTTCTTGGGTCAGTTCGCAATAAGCAGATTGGTTTGGCAATAACACCAGAATTTTTTCATCACACTGTTTTAAATCAAAACCTTGAGTTTTCAGGGTGTTCTTCTGATATTTAAATGTACCTGTAGTTTGCATTTGCTTTTGAATGCGTAAAAAAACGGGTACTGCATAAGCGGGCATTGCTTTTTTAAACTCCACCAGCATTTGACGCAAGTCTTGTTCATCTAACTGGCAGCCTTCGTTTAAGGTAATCGCAGCCATACCTGCACGACCATTGGTATGTGGGATTTCAACGCCATACACGACAGCTTCAGCAATTTTTTCATAGTCACTGACAATGTTTTCTACTTCTGTGGTGGATACGTTCTCACCTTTCCAGCGGAAGGTATCACCTAAACGATCAACAAACTGGGCGTGACGGAAGCCAATGTCGCGGACTAAATCGCCCGTGTTAAAATAGGCATCGCCTTGTTTAAACACGTTTTGCATCATCACCGCCTTGTTTTTTTCAGGGTCGGTGTAGCCATCAAACGGTGAGCGACGGGTGATTTTTCCAATCAATAAGCCGACTTCGCCTTTTTTGACTTTCATGCATTTGCCTTTGGCATCGCGTACGGGTTCATTTTTTTCTTTATCAAACTGAATGACCGCATAAGGTGTCGGTGAAAAACCAACCGTGTTGTCAAAGTTAAACACATTGCTAAAGCCGACGTTGCCTTCGCTAGACGCATACAGTTCCAGAATTTCCTGAACACCAAAGCGTGTTTTGAATTTGCTCCAAATATTAGGACGCATGCCATTGCCAATCATTTTGGTCACACGATGCCCACGCTCTAAATCAGAAGCAGGCGCATCCATTAAATAACGGCACAATTCGCCCACATAGCCAATCGCAGAGGCATTGAATTTGTGTACATCTTGCCAGAAGCATGAAGTGGAGTATTTTCTACGGATGGCAAAGGTGGCACTGCCTGCAATTACGCCACACCAGCACACCACAATACCTGTGGCATGGTACAGCGGCAGAGTGCAGTACATCACATCATCCTGATTTAAACCCAAGACATGACCATAGGTACCATAAGTCAACGTCCAACGGCTATTGGTGAAAATCACCGCTTTAGGTAAGCCTGTTGTACCTGAGGTATAGATATAAAACAGCCCATCTTTGCCCTGTACTGACTGTGTGGTGGCAGGGTTAAAGCTTGGGAATGATGCAATGCATTGCGCTAAATTTTGAAAACCTTCAGGGGCAGTGCCAGCATCGGTACGGGTATTTTGATCTGCAAACCAATACAGTCGATTTTCTGTAAGCTCAAGTTCTTGGCGAATATCGGCAACGGCTTGACGACATTCTTCCCCCACAATCACGGCAATTGGTTTGACTAAATTGATGCTGTGCGCCAAAACTTTGGCAACTTGTGCGGTATTGACCAAAGCCACGGTAACGCCAATTTTTGCTAAGCCAATGACACTGGCAATTAATTCAGGGCGATTTTCCAACATCACCGCAATGACATCACCTTTACGTGCACCTATGCTTAAATAGTAATGGGCAATTTGGTTGGCCCAAGCATTGAGCTGTAAATAGCTGTACTGCTGATCTTCAAACATTAGTGCACAGCCATGCGGGTTACGATGCACGGCTTTTTCAAATGCTAGACCTAAGCCTGCAGGCGTGTTGGGTGTGCGTAAATAGGCTTGCTTTAACCCTGTGATCAGGTGAGGCACTTTAGTCATAAACTGCGGAATTTTTGCCGCAACATCCGTTAAGCCAATTAAATCGCTTTTTGTCATCTGGTTCATAAGAATCCTGTTTTTGTCATCATCCGTTGCATCTGCACAGCATCACGTCTTGTTGTTTTGTAATCCCTAAGTCCTAGTGCAATCAACCTAATTTTTCAGCTTTGTTAGGTGTTTTTAGAAAAGCTGTTAAAAATCAAAAACACCTAAGTTCAAATTAGCTCGCTTAAATTTAAGTCAGCACCGCGTTGGCTCTAAAGTAGCAAAAAAAATCCAGCCATTAAAATGACTGGATTTTTTTATTCCGCTGCAAAAGTGCGAATTACGACTCAGTTGGCGGAGTTACTTTTTTAGGTGGACGGCCACGTGGACGACGCGGACGCGCAGTTTTCTCTTTCTCTGCTTTGTCCTGTTCAGATTCAGCAGTTTCGACTGGGTCGTCTACAGCCAATTCCGCTTGTACAGGTGCGACCACTTCAACGGCAGTTTCTTCTTGCGCTGCTGCAGTTTCAGTGACAGCTTGTGCAAGGTCGTCTTGCGCGTTCAACTCAGGCTGAGTAGCTTCAGTTGTAGCCACTGCTTCAGGGTTTACTTCTGTAGTTGCTTCGACTTCAGTGCTTACTGTTGCAGACGTTTCTACCGTAGAACTTGCTTCTACAGATCCTTCTGTAGCTGCCACAACTTCAGTCGTTGGCTCTGCTGCAGGTGTGCTTTCCGCTTCAGCTTTTTCTACTGCCTGTGCTTGCTTGGCTTGTTCCAATGCTTGCTCAGCAGCTTGTTTGGCTAAACGACGACGCTCACGCGGATCGTTGGCAACACGCTTATCTGACACTGGTTTTGGTGGTGTTAGGTCTAACACAGGTGCAGGCTCAGCTTCAGGAGCAGCTTTGGCAACTTCCACATCACGAGTGACAGGTTTTTTCTCTGCCACAGGCGCAGTGCTAACAAGGCTTGCAGCATACTCGTCAGTGAACTTCTGCAAAGCACGATTGAACGTTGGAATTAAACCAAACTGTTCAATCAGAACTGAACAATCTTCGCCATATACGTGGCGAATCAGGCTACCAATGCTGTATTGCGCTAAAGTTGGCACCTGTGAAGGTGTTAACTTTGGTGCAGTTACTTGCTGCGCTTGACCTTCACGTTGCTGACGACGACGCTGACGCGGGTCATTGCTGGCACGTTTTGCAGGCGCAGTCGGTTGTGCTTGAGCTTCCGCAGGTGCAGCTGTTTCTTCTGCAACAACGGCTGCAGCTTCTACCACTGCAACAGCTTGAGTTGGTTCAGTAACCGTTTCAAGCACAGTTGCTTCTACTGCTGTCACTGGTTCAGCCGCTACTGGCGCAGCATTCAATGCCACAATTTCAGTTTGAGCTTGATCGACATTCACTACCAAAGCCGTCGTGTTGAACTCTTGACGCGGTGCATCAATTAAGTCCACTTTTGGCTGATTAGAAGCCACTGCGGTAGGTGCTTGCTCATTCAATACGCTTGGGTCGCGGTGACGATTTGGGCGTTCTGGACGAGGTTGGTTACGACGGTCACGACGTGGTACGGCATTTTGCTGCTGCTCATTGTTGTTTTGAGCTTCTTGCTGCTGCGGTGCTTGGTCATTGTTGTGCTGACGACGAGAGTTGCGTTTGTTTTCACGCGCTTCTTGACGTTGCTCCTGACGCGACATTTGAACCACTTCTTCATGCACTTGATGTTGTTGATTATCGTGCTGAGTTTGCGGCTCACGTTGCTCTTTGTGCTTGTTATTGTTGTTGCTGTGACGCGGCTTTTTGTTGTTGTGACGCGGAGCAGGTTTGTCTTCACGTTCAGCAGATTTATCTGCAGAGTCACGTTCAGTTTTTTGTGCCACTGTTGATGGTGCAAGGTACACATTTTGACTGCTTGCAGCAGGGGCAGTAGACGCAGTTGCAATTTGACCAAACTGACCACGGCTCACAGCACCGCTATTTACCATTTGCTCAATGGCTGCTGCAGCATTGTTGGCACTACGTGCTTGATCAATAGTGCTGGCTTGCTTTTGAACAAACAGGTTTTCTAACCATGCACATGGGCTTGCAGCTGTTGTGGCTGCCGCAGGTGCAAGCTGCTGTTGTGCAGATGCTTTATTTTGCTGTGCTGCTTGTGGTTTTCTTGCAGAGGTTTTTTCTGCCGCAGGTGCAGCAGCGTGGCTGTGCGCTTGATCGGCTTCTTCTAAATGCCATTCAGAAGATTCATAACCCAACTCTTTTTCGCTTGAACGAGTTGCTTCAGTACGTTCATAGCTGGTTGGTGCAAAGCCTTCAGGATTATACGAAATTTCGTAATGCGGGGTTTCTAAGTGTGGGTGAGGTAATACAGTCACACGCACATTTGAGGTTTGCTCAAGGTAAACCAGACTGTGACGTTTTTCATTCAGTAAGAATGCTGCAATTTCAACAGGTACTTCGACTTGAACTTCACCATGACGTTCACGCAGGGCAATTTCTTCCACTTTACGCATAATTGAAAGTGAAAGAGAGCGTAGGTCACGTACCATGCCTGTACCGTGACAGCGTGGGCAAACGTAACCAGTCGCTTCTTCAAGTGATGGACGTAAGCGCTGACGGCTCATTTCCATTAAACCAAAACGTGATAATTGACCAAATTGAATACGTGCGCGGTCACTTTGTGTTGCTTCACGAAGTTTGGCTTCAACCATACGTTGGTTGCGGTCTTTGGTCATGTCGATAAAGTCGATGACCACCAAACCACCGATGTCGCGTAAACGCAATTGACGCGCAATTTCTTCGGCAGCTTCAAGGTTGGTATTAAGCGCAGTATCTTCAACATCTTGACCACGGGTAGACTTAGCCGAGTTGATGTCAATTGAAACTAATGCTTCAGTTTGGTCAATGACAATTGAGCCGCCTGAAGGCAATTTCACTTCACGCTCATAAGCTGTTTGAATTTGGCTTTCGATGCCAAAATGCGCGAATAGCGGCTCATTTAAAGTATAGGTTTTTAGCTTGTCTAATTGACGTGGCATCACGGCTTTTACGAAGTTATAGGCTTCGTTATAAGCTTGTTCTGAGTCAATTAAAATTTCGGCAACATCATCACGTAAGTAGTCACGAATCGCACGTGTCACCACACCTGCTTCTTGGTGTACCAACATTGGCGATGGGCCAGAGCTTGCGGTGTTTTGAATTTGCGCCCAAAGGTCAAGCAAGTGTTGTAAATCAAGCTGTAATTCTTCTTGTGAACGACCAATGCCCGCAGTACGTACAATCACGCTCATGCCGCGTGGCACGTTTAAAGATGCCAACATTTCTTTGAGTTCTTCACGCACAGAACCTGAAATTTGACGACTGATACCGCCACCTTTCGGGTTATTTGGCATAAGCACTAAATAACGACCAGCCAAAGAAATGAAGGTAGAGAGCGCAGCACCTTTGTTGCCACGTTCTTCTTTTTCTACCTGTACCAAAAGCTCAGTGCCTTCAGTGATCAGTTCACGAATATTAGAAGTTTGGCGAGGGTCGGCTTTGTAATAAGAGTTTGCGATTTCACGCATCGACAGGAAGCCTTGGCGACCTGCTCCGTATTCAACAAATACGGCTTCTAAAGAAGGTTCTACACGGGTCACATGACCTTTGTAGATATTCGATTTTTTTTGTTCACGGGTACGATTTTCTAAATCGAAATCGTAAAGACGCTGACCAGTGACAAGTGCAACGCGAATTTCTTCGGCATGTGTTGCATTAATCAACATACGTTTCATGGGTGTAACACCTAATAGTGATACACAGCAAAAAATCGCTAGACACGTAGCGAACATCAAGCATCACGGATCAACTGCTCAGATCTCAAAAAAACCAATTGTGGTCTGAGTTTTTTTTACCGGCCTTTTTGTGTGGGGCTGCGGTGTATGATTCACGTATTGATGATGGCAATACGGCTTTAACCTTTAAACGGATAAAGTCACCTGATCGCTTCACTGGCGGACGAGCGGTGTATTGGATGTGTGTAACTTTCACTGTCACATTGCTCGAAGATCATCTCTTCTTTCATAGATAGAGTGTCTTGATACGGAATTATCGTCGTATCTTTACAAATTGTGCAGATCCAATACATCAAACGCTTTAGCCTGAAGTGGTTTTCAGGGTGCGACTAATCTGATGTGTATCAGTTTACGTTTAAAAACCAACTAGAGTTGGCGACATATTTTTTCAGGCAAACTGATTTATGTACCTGAGGTACAATTAAACGCAACAGTTTGCTTTTTTGCCGATATAATAAGCCTTCGGCGTCGGCATAATTCTTTTGGGACCTGCTCGTATGTAGTGGGATGTTGGTTGATTGCTCTATTTCAGAAAAACCTGAAAAGATTCAACGTGAACCCACTGACGATGGTTTCCGTGCGCTGACTATATCAAACCTTGCATCATCTGCCTATGGGCTAAGCTTATGTTTCTTGTGTAAAGCATAGCCTAAATGATCAGTTTTTAATCAATTTTAGTATTTTATTAGGTCTCTTAACTGTATGAATTCTACCCAACAATGGCAAAGTGTCACTTGGTTTGAAGTGGATGAGCATCAAGCGGGTCAACGCATCGATAATTTTTTGTTTAGTCGTTTAAAAGGGGTGCCTAAAAGTCGCATCTATCGTTTGATTCGTGAAGCGCAGGTGCGGGTCAATAAAAAGCGCATTAAAGCAGAAACCAAACTGAATATTGGCGATCAAATTCGTGTGGCGCCGATTCGCTATGAACAAAAAGACGACAGTGCTGCTCCAATTTCAGACAAGGTGGCACAGGGTTTATTGAGCCGTGTGGTTTATGAAGATGAAGGCTTGATGGTGGTGAATAAACCTTCGGGCATTGCAGTCCATGGCGGCAGTGGCGTTGCCTACGGGTTGATTGAAGGCTTACGTGCTGCGACAGGTAAAAAATATTTGGAATTGATTCACCGTATTGACCGTGATACTTCAGGCTTGGTGATGATTTCCAAAAAACGCAGTACCTTAAAAACCCTGCAAGATTTATTGCGCGAACATAAAATCCAAAAAACTTATGCTGCGATTGTCAAAGGGCAGGTGAGTTTGGATCAACAATTGATTGATGCGCCGTTGCATCGTTATGAATTGGCGAATGGCGAACGTCGTGTACGTGTATCTAAAGAAGGTAAAGAGTCTAAAACCCAGTGGAATGTGGCTGAGCGTTTTATGCATGCAAGCTTGGTATATGCTTCGCCGTTGTCAGGACGTACCCATCAAATTCGTGTGCATGGTTTAAGCATTGGGCATCCGTTGGTGGGTGATGATAAATATGGTCATCAAACTGAATATCGGGGTCCTGCGCCACGTCGTTTGTGCTTACATGCCATGCGTTTGGAAATTCCAGGCTATCCTGTGATTGAAGCGCCTTTACCTGAAGATATGCAGAGTTTGGTGGCGCAGTTGAGAGCGCAAAAGGCGGATAAGCCGACGGCGCCACCTGAGTTTTAATTTTTGTAACTCTCTGTTGTGCGATAGCAGCTTGCTTCTTTTTAAAGATGAGGAACATTGTTTCGCAAAAAGGAGATGAGGTTTTCAGGGGTAATTCACTGCCACATTTTAAAGTTTTTAATTTAAATTTTTGGTGTATAGGCTATGCCTTACTTTTCAAAGATGAAAAGTAACAAAAAACTTTTGTTTCGCTGATGGAACATCTCTGTGCCACAGCGAAACGGCGACATCCATGTCGCCCTTCGCGTATCGAATATTTGTTGTGATATATGTGCTGATTCTTGGTCGTTTATCCTTTTGGGTTAAGGTAAAGCGAGGGAATTTAAAAGCCGAATCAAATCTAGGAATCTAATATGAACAAACCTGTAGAACTCATCATTTTTGATTGGGATGGCACCTTATTTAATTCCGTCGGTCAAATTGTGGCGAGTTTGCAGTTCGCAGCACAACAATTTCAGCAACCCCTGACCGATGCTGCGGCTAAAAGTATTATTGGTTTGGGTTTGCCTGAAGTGGCACAGCGTTTATTTCCTGAAGTTCCAGAGCTGCATCAAGCGATTTTGCAGTGCTATTCAGAACACTATGTCGAACACTCAAAAACCAATGCTTGGTTTGAGGGTGTGGCAGATATGCTCGATGAGTTGTCAGGTTTGGGACTGAAATTGGCAGTGGCAACAGGCAAAAGCCGTAAAGGTTTAGACCGAGTGTTGGCGCAAACCCAAAGTCAGGATTTGTTTGTGGCGACACGTGCTGCAAGTGAAACCAAATCTAAACCTGATCCTTTAATGCTGCAGGAAATTTTGAGCAGTACCGATGTGCAGGTCGGGCAAGCGATTATGGTGGGTGACACTTCTTACGATTTAGAAATGGCACAAAATATTGCTATGCCGCGTGTAGGCGTGAGTTATGGCGTGCATAGTGTAGAGGTGTTGCAGCGTTATCAGCCTTTAACCATTGCAGATGATGTGCCGAGTTTGCATGATTTTTTAGTGCAGCAATATCGTTTACGTCAGGCGAGTTAAACCCAGTAAAACAATTTAGATGAATTTGAAATTAGAGTAACTTGAAAAATTTCAGGTTGCTCTTTTTTTATGTACTTTTGGGAGCGTCATAAAAAGGCTTAGCTTTTAGTCTAAAGTTAGGATTAAGACATTTTAAGATTGCTGCGAATTGCCGAGTCAATGACTCGGAAAATAATGTCATAGCCTACAGACAACTGTTTTGCTTGCTTTTTATAAAAATAGATTAATAGCTAATAGCTATTGAAAAAAAGAAAATAAGTATTGGCATAAACCCGCCATTTTTCCGATTCTTAATCAGTTTACATACCTCTGAGCTGGATAGCTTGTCCTGAGAATGGACAAGATCGGGGTCATCATCCCTATTTTCTATTATTACCTTTCCAACATCTCGGGGTATATGCCCAATTTTTGCAGTTTAAGGAAACATTGATGTCGAATTCTGCTGTTGTTGAATCAGTTGCGCAAGCATTACGTACTGCCGAACTCTCTCAAACTGCGATTGCGCCAATCCGCCCAGAACTTGGTGGTGAAAGTGCTGACGTAGATATTGCCTATGCCGTTCAAGAAGTGAATACCGAACGTGCCTTAAAAGAAGGTCGTCGTTTGGTGGGGCGTAAAATTGGTTTGACCTCTAAAGTGGTTCAAGCACAACTGGGTGTAGATCAGCCTGACTTTGGCATGTTGTTTGCCGATATGGCTTATGGTGATGGTGAAGCGATTCCTGCAGGTTTGCTGATTCAGCCAAAAGTAGAAGTAGAAATTGCATTGGTGATTAACCAAGATCTAACCAAAGAAAAACACACGTATGCGGATATTATCAGCGCGACTGAATATGCCTTGCCTGCCATTGAAGTGGTCGATAGCCGTATTGAAAACTGGAAAATTAGTTTGATTGATACCGTGGCCGATAACGCATCTTCTGCTGCATTCGTTCTAGGTTCAAAACCAGTCAAGCTAGAAAATCTGGATTTGGTGAACTGCAAAATGGTGATGACCCGTGGTGAAGAAGTAGTTTCTCAAGGCGTGGGTAAAGCTTGTTTAGCAAATCCATTAAACGCTGCCGTGTGGTTAGCCGATGAAATGGTGCGCCGTGGTCGTCCATTGTTAAAAGGCGACATCATCTTAACTGGTGCTTTAGGTCCTATGGTTGTTGCACAGCCAGGTGAAGAATTTAAAGTCGAAATTGAAGGCTTTGGTTCAGTGACAGCTGCGTTTGCTGCGGAATAAATCGAGATTCTAAGAGAGTACATGCATGAAAAAGATTAAATGTGCAATGATTGGTCCAGGTAATATTGGTACAGATTTGCTTTATAAATTACAACGCAGTGAATGGTTAGAGCCTGTGTGGATGGTGGGAATTGACCCAACCTCTGAAGGTCTAGCTCGTGCGGCAAAAATGGGTTTAAAAACCACAAGTGACGGTGTAGATGGTCTTCTTCCTCACGTACTTGAAGATGACATTAAAATTGCTTTTGATGCAACTTCCGCTTATGTGCATGCAGAAAACAGTCGCAAACTGAATGAACTTGGCGTGTTGATGATTGACTTAACGCCTGCAGCAATTGGCCCATTCTGCGTACCACCAGTGAACCTTGAAGCGTTGCTACAAGCGGGCGAAGTGCCAAACGTCAACATGGTGACTTGTGGTGGTCAGGCAACAATTCCTATGGTGGCTGCAGTTTCTCGTGTTCAACCTGTGGAATACGGTGAAATTATTGCAACGGTATCGACTAAATCTGTGGGGCCGGGTACACGTAAAAACATTGATGAATTTACCCGTACAACTGCAGGCGCGATTGAAGAAGTTGGCGGTGCAAAACAAGGTAAAGCCATCATCATCATTAACCCAGCTGAGCCACCTTTAATGATGCGTGATACCGTTCACTGCTTAGTGGAAGGTGAGCCAGATCAGGCAGCGATTACAGCATCTGTGCATGCCATGATCAAAGAAGTGCAAAAATATGTACCGGGTTACAAACTTGTAAACGGCCCTGTTTTTGATGGCAACCGTGTTTCAATTTTCTTGGAAGTTGAAGGTTTGGGTGATTACTTGCCTAAATATGCAGGTAACCTAGACATTATGACTGCAGCGGCTGCACGTACTGCAGAAATGTTTGCAGAACACGTTTTCAAAACTGCTGAAGCTTAAGGAATACCAAAATGTCTAAGATTATTATTAATGATATGACTTTACGTGATGGTATGCACCCAATGCGCCATCAAACCACGCCAGAGCAAATGGTTGCGATTGCCACTGCTTTGGATGATGCAGGTGTGCCTTTAATTGAAGTCACACACGGTGATGGCTTAGGTGGTAACTCTGTGAACTATGGTTTTGCAGCCGCTACTGATGAAGAATATCTGAAAGCAGTGATTCCAAACCTGAAACAGGCAAAAGTTTCTGCACTATTACTGCCAGGTATTGGAACAGTTGATCATCTGAAAATGGCGCATGATGTAGGCGTGGCAACCATTCGTGTGGCGACACATTCGACTGAAGCAGACGTTTCTGAACAGCACATTACTGCAGCACGTAAACTGGGTATGGACACTGTGGGCTTCTTGATGATGGCGCACATGGCTTCTCCTGAAAAATTGCTCGAAGAAGCACAAAAAATGGTGTCTTACGGTGCAAACTGTATCTATGTAACAGATTCTGCAGGCTATATGTTGCCTCAAGATGTGACTGATCGCGTAGGTATTTTACGTGCCAACCTCGCCTCAGACATCGAAATTGGTTTCCATGGTCACCATAACTTGGGCATGGGCGTTGCGAACTCTGTATCGGCTGTGACCGCAGGTGCAACCCGTGTTGACTTGGCTTCGGCTGGTTTAGGTGCAGGCGCAGGTAATACACCACTTGAATTGTTTGTAGCGGTCGCAAACCGTATGCAAATGGAAACAGGTGTGGACTTGTTTAAAGTGCAGGATATTGCTGAAGACTTGATCATTCCAATGATGACGCATCAAATTCGTGCAGACCGTGATGCAGCAACTTTAGGTTATGCAGGTGTTTACTCATCGTTCCTATTGTTCGCAAAACGTGCCGAAGCAAAATATGGAGTATCTGCGCGTGAAATTCTACTTGAGCTTGGTCGTCGCGGTACGGTGGGCGGTCAGGAAGATATGATTGAAGACTTGGCATTGACTATGTCTAAAGCACGTGAAATGCAAGCCTAAGTTTTTAATATAAAGCAGGCTTGAATTAAGCACTCCAAATGCGTTTGGGGTGCTTTTTTTATGCTGTGAAAGATGTAAAACGTGCTGAATTTTGTGCTAATTAAAATGTTTTTCTTATAAGTTAGGTTTATAGAAAATAACGCTAACACATGGGGTTAAAGTTAAAAAAGATTAATCCTTCACATGATGCAAAAAATAACAGCGTTTTTCACCTAAATTAAGCAGTGAATTCAAATAAAAATTCATTTAGTGAGGATTTTGAGCTTAATTTTTTATCGTTAAAAAGAATTAAAAAACTTGGAAAAAAGCTGCTCGATACAGAAAGTGCTGAATTTGTAGAAAAGCTTAATACTGTGGTCGGATTTTTTTCATGACAAGAGTTTTGCATGATGCCCAGATTCGCTTATTGGATGAATAGGAAAAACGCATGCATCGTCACAATTTATGGATAGTACTTTTTGCTGCGACAGCAACTTTAGGGACAACTGCAACTCAGGCAGATTTTATTGACGACAGCAATATTCAACTTAAATTTAAGAATTTTTATTTAGATCGTGAATATGCTCATGAAGCAGGACGCTCAGTTACTCCGGGTTATGGAAACTGGACTCAAGCTGTAACTTTAGATGCCAAATCTGGCTATCAAGATATTGGTGCAGGCATTCAAGTCGGTGCAGATTTATTAGCTCAATATGCGATAGGTTTAAAATCACGTGGTGAAGTGAATGATATTCACATGCCTTTTAACTATACCGAGAAGCGTACTGAGCGTGATAATGCAAAAGTTGGTGCAACTCTAAAAGTTAAATTTTCTGAAACTGAATTAAAAGTAGGTGACTTATTACCAATGTCACCTGTGGTGTTTTTTGACCCATCGCGTCAATTGTTAACGACTTATAGCGGTGCATGGTTAGAATCAAAGGATTTAAAAGATACTAAATTAACTTTGGCTTATTTAGATGGTATTAATGCACGTTATGATAACCAATACCAAGATTTTACGTTGTTCCCTCAAAATAATTTTTCTGCTGCTGAAGCGAATAAATTAAGCACAGACGATGGCATGTATCTTGTGGGAGTAGATCATCAATTTACCCCTAAAGTAGGTGGAAGTTATTGGTATGCGGATGTAACCAACATCTATCAACAACATTATGTCGCTGCAAACTATAAAACGACTTTGGCTGAAAAAACTAAGCTGGATACCCATGTACGCTATTTTGACAACAGCGAATCGGGTGACAAGCTGTATGGCAATATTGACAGCCAGGCCGTGTCTGCGGGTGCAAAAATCAACAATGGGATGCACACTGTACAGTTAGGTTATCAACAAATGTTTGGTGAGCACGGTACAAAAGCCCCAATGTTCCCGACCTTGGGCGGGTGGGTGCCGCAGCCTTACTTAGACAACTGGTCTGTGGCGAGCTTCATTCGTAAAGATGAGCGTTCTTGGAGTTTGGGTTATACCTATAATTTTGCTGATGTGGGTGTATCTGGTTTAACAGCGACAGTACGTCATTTTCGCGGTGATAATATAGATGGTACTTACCATAAGTTAACCAACAATGCTGGTCAGTCGCTTAAAGAGGGTAAAGAAAACGAAACGAATGTAATCGTAAATTATGTTGTGCCTGAAGGTAAACTTAAAGGACTTGGTTTTCAGTACATGTTCATCGATACCAACTTTAACTTTGCGAATGACTTAGAAGAACACCGTATCGCCACGACTTACACTTATAAATTCTAAAGCTAGATAAAAATCAGAGCGGCTTTTTATAGTCGCTCTTTTTTTAATATTTACTGAATAAATACCTTATATAAATTAAGACTTTTATTTTATTAAATTTATAAAATTCAAAGAGTTGTTTAATCGTTTTTTTGTAGGTTGTGATCGTAAATTTGTATCAGTTGATGCCGTGTGAACAGGTAATATAAGCCTGTAAAAGTAATGTTGAATGAGTCCACTTGACGTCAAATTCTATACCTAGAGCCAAACGCAAGCTAAAGACTGTACGAGGAGTATATATGAGCACTGTTCAAATCCCTGACTATACAACAGATCCATTCTTTGGCTTAGAAGATAAATGGATTGAAACAGCAGAAGGCGAATTAACGCATTATCATGAAGTGGGTGAAGGTACACCTATTCTATTTTTACACGGTTCAGGTACAGGCGTATCGGCTGCTGCAAACTGGTGGTTAAACTTGCCACAAATTGGTGAGCAAGCACGTTGTATCGCCATTGATACCATCGGCTATGGTCAAACTGTGGTTGCACCGGGCACACAATATGGCATCCGTGCATGGGTAGATCATGCTGTACGTACTTTAGATGCATTGGGCATTGAAAAAACTTGGTTGGTGGGTAACTCGTTGGGTGGCTGGTTGGCATTCCAGTTGGCATTGGATTACCCAGAGCGTGTTCTTGGTATTATCTCAATGGGTACAGGCGGTGCAAAACAGACTGCAGCCCTCAAAGCGCATGCAAATCCTGTATTGACTGAAGAAGGCATTAAAAAGACGCTTTCAATGTTCGTGGTAAATAAAGACTTGATTACAGATGAGTTGGTCAAAGTCCGTTTTGCTTCTGCAAAAAATGACTATGCTTCAGACCGTTTAATGGATGTTGTGGGCGCGCGTGACCGTGACCGTTTCGAGTTCCCACTCGACTTTGACAAAATGAAAGACATCACTGTGCCTGTATTGCTGATTCACGGTACGCAAGATGTGGTGATTCCAGTATCGCGTACATGGGATATTTTAAATATTGTGCCACATGCCGATGCACACATTTTCAGCCAATGTGGTCACTGGTCACAGGTTGAAAAAGCGGAAGAATTTAACACTGTGATTAAAAACTACTTAACTGCACGTGGCGTAAATTAAGCGCAGTGAGGTAAAAAAGGATGGCAATTTGCCATCCTTTTTTATGGATGTTTTATGTACCCAATTTAGTGCTGAATAAAGCTCGCGACCAAGTTAATGCAAATTGCCAAAATAGTGGTATTAAAGCTATAAGCCAAAATAATATGTAGCGTGTTCAGTACCCGCATGGGTTGTGAGCTAATCGAGACATCGGCGGTTTGTGCAGATGTACCAATCACATAGCTGAAATATAAAAAGTCAGGATAGGTTGGATGCGACGTCTTGGGAAAATCCAAACCACCTTCTTGCTGCTGTTGCAGTGCCAAATAATAGTCATGCGCATAGTGAATCGCAAAAATGGTGTGCATAAAAAACCAAGCACATAAAATAGTGGTAATGGATAAAATAAAATGTCCCATGCGCACAAACTCACTTTGTGCAAATAAATTCACCTCGACAATGATCGCAATAAAGCACATCACTAAGGTTAGAAATACCAAGAATAAAATCAGCCATTTGCTGGCATCTTGCTGTTGGGCGCGTTGCAAAATATGTGCATGATCACTGTGCCACAGATTAAGCATGGTCAGCAGTAAATAGCAGGAAATGGCAATACTCCAGCTTAGTAATAAGCAACTTGACCATACCCATGTACTGAAAGTTTGAAATATGGCATACAGCACAATAGTAATTACAAAACTAATAAAGAAATAAGGACGTGACTGAATACCAGATCGCATGCGTGTAAATGGATTTTTTAGCATTCTTATTCCTTTTAAGGCTTTTGTTCTCACCTGATTGTGCGCTGTTTTATGGCATGAGTCTAAGTAATTCTGGGTATTTCAGGTAGGTTTGCTTATTAGACTTAAGTTGTAATTTAAGACGCTAGATGGCAGCAATTTTATATAGAAAGGCGCTGTGATATTTGAAGTCAATAAGCATTCATTTTGTATTATTTTTCAAAAATAAGTTTAGACTTAAGTCTAAAGCTGAGTATTGATGCAGAAACAATAAAAAAGTGCTTTTTATCGTAATGGAGAAAAAGCACTTTTATGATTGGGTATTTCAGACTTGTGGCTTATTCGCGGTTTATGTCCAAATAGAACACGCGAGTGAGCAGCTCTAAAAATTTCTGTACAGCATGTGAGTTGCTGTTTTTGCCATAACTCACATATAAGTCTAAATATGGTAATTCCACATCTAAGGGGCGAATCACAGTATTTTCCATGGTCAGCGGCGCAACATAGCCCGGTAAAATAGTGCAGCCCAAACCCATGCCTACAGAGTTGATATTAAATAAAATATTGTCTGCTTTTTGCACAATATTCAGTTCAATATTATGTTGTTTAGAAAAATCGACAATCAAATGGTGCAAGGTATAAGATGCTTCTGCCGCAGGAATAATAAAATCTACGCCATTTAAAGCTTTAACAGGAATACGCTCATATTTTGCTAATGGATGATCTTTAGGCAAAATAAAAATCAGCGGCTCACGTAGCACAAACTGACTTTCAATTTCATCACTATTGATATTGTGTCGGGTAAAGGTGATGTCGAGCCCACCTTTTTTGATCATCTTCATTTGCTCGGTATTGTTCAAGCTGAGCAATTCAATTTTCAAATCTGGGTTTTGTACCCGTAAGTTAGGCAGTACAAAGGGGAAAATTTTCATTTCCGCCACCGGTACAAAGCCAATACGCAGCATTTGCTGTTTGGCTTGTGAAACTTGACGTGCCATGGCAACGGCTTTGTCGGCTTGGGCAAGGGTCAGGCGAGCCTGTTCCAAAAATACAGCGCCTTCTTCGGTCAGTTCAACCTTGCGTTTGGTACGGTTTAACAGTTTAACGCCAACATCTTCTTCTAAGTCTTTAATTTGCTGACTCAGCGAAGGTTGAGCCGTATAAAGCTTAAGTGCCGCTTTACTGAAGTTGAGTTCTTCAGCCACGGTAATGAAGTAGCGAAGGTGACGTAATTCCATACAGCCATTCCAAAGATTAATTCAAAATATGTCTTACTATAGATTAATAAAAGTATAATCTATAAACAACCATCAGATGAAAATTATTGTGTCATTTAGGAAGTAAATAGGGTTTTATCATTGTGTAATGTTTTAATCGCATAATATAAAGTTTTATTAATCTATAAAATCTATTAATTGAAACAAAAAAAATATTTCACTAAACGTCCCTAAAAAATCATTATCCATCCAAAGTTGAGTCTATTTACTTTGTGCCGTTGTTGGTCACAGGAGAGCTTTTCATGAGTGGAAAAATTGATGTGCGCGAAATCGACGCTTTGGTCGATGCACAAAATGGACGTATCACTCCATCTATTTATACAGATCCAGATATCTACGAATTAGAACTTGAACGCGTGTTCGGCCGTACGTGGTTGTTCCTGTGTCATGAAAGCCAAATTCCTAAAGCTGGCGACTTTTTCAACACCTACATGGGTGAAGATCCAATTATTGTGGCACGTCAAAAAGACGGTTCAATCAAAGCATTTTTAAACCAGTGCCGTCACCGCTCAATGCGTGTGAGCTTCGCAGACTGTGGTAATACGCGTGCATTTACTTGCCCATACCACGGCTGGTCTTACGGTATTGATGGTTCACTCAAAGATATTCCATTAGAAGAACGTGCTTATCCTCAAGGTGCTTGTAAAGAGCAATGGGGCTTGGTGGAAGTGAACCGTGTGAAGTCTTACAAAGGCTTGGTATTCGGTTGTTGGGATGAAACGACTCCTGACCTAGAAGAATACATGGGTGATATCGCTTGGTACTTAGATGGCGTAGTGGATCGTCGTCCGGGTGGTACAGAAATTATTGGTGGTGTACACAAGTGGGAAATTGACTGTAACTGGAAATTTGCTGCAGAACAGTTTGCCTCTGACCAATACCACGCATTGTTCTCTCACGCATCTGCCATTCAGGTTTTGGGTGCAAAACCAGATGATGACAGCAGTAAACAATTGGGTGCTGCACAAACCGCTCGTCCTGTTTGGGAAACTGCGAAAGACGCACTTCAATACGGTTCACGTGGTCACGGTTCAGGTTTCTTCTTTACAGAAAAACCAGATGCAAACGTATGGGTTGATGGTGAAGTTGCCAATTACTTCCGCGAAACTTACGAAGAAGTGAAAGAGCGTTTAGGCGAAGTACGTGCTTTACGTCTTGCAGGTCACAACACCATGTTCCCAACACTGTCTTGGTTGAACGGTACTGCAACACTGCGCGTATGGCATCCACGTGGTCCAAACAAAACTGAAGTATGGGCATTCTGTATTGCCGATGCTGAAGCACCTCAAGACGTGAAAGAAGCATTTGAGCGTTCTGCAACACGTGCTTTCGGTCCTGCAGGTTTCTTAGAGCAAGATGACTCTGAAAACTGGATTGAAATTCAAAAAGTATTGCGCGGCTATAAAGCACGTCAAAACAAGCTCATTGTCGAAATGGGTAAAGGCAACGAAAAAGTACGTGAAGATGGTATTCCAGGAATCACCAACTACATTTTCTCTGAAACTGCAGCACGTGGTATGTACCGCCGTTGGGCAGACTTGCTGATCCATGAAAAATGGGAAGACGTTGAAAAAGCAGCTGACGAATACGAGAAGGAGCTAATGAAATGAGTCAAATCAGTTTAGAACTTCAACATGAAGTGAGCCAATTCTTGTATCGCGAAGCAAAATTGCTGGACGACTGGAAATTCCGTGAGTGGTTAGACCTCATGGCAGAAGACATTTCTTATACCTTGCGTACCACACCAAATGCGCAAACCCGTGACCGTCGTCGTTCAGTTGAACCACCTACAACTTGGGTGTTCAACGACAACAAACACTTGCTTGAGCGCCGTGTTGCACGTCTGGAAACAGGTATGGCATGGGCTGAAGAACCTCCGTCACGTACCACGCATATGGTCAGCAACGTGATTGTTGAAGCGACAGAGGTAGAAGGCGAATACGACGTACACGTGACTTACTTGTTGTACCGTACTCAAAAAGAGAAAGACGTGACTATTTACTGTGGTAAGCGCCATGACAAAATCCGTCGTGTTGAAGGTGGCTTAGGCTTCCAGATCTTCAACCGTAAGATTGTACTTGACCAAGTAACCTATAACTCACACAACCTGAGTGTATTCTTCTAATGAATAAAATCTTTGTTTGCCAAGTTGACGAATTAGACGAAGGCGAAGCGTTAAAAGTGGATTGCGGTGTGAATGGTATTGAAGCACTGGCAGTATTCAACAACGGTGGTGAGTTCTTTGCCATGAATGACCGTTGTTCACACGGCAATGCCTCAATGTCTGAAGGTTATCTTGAAGATGATGGCACAGTTGAATGCCCACTGCATTCTGCACGTTTCTGTTTAAAGACTGGTCAAGCATTATGCTTGCCAGCCACCGACCCGATTCAAACTTTCCCTGTGGTGGTTGAAGACGGCGCGTTATATGTAGAAATGGCAGGAGAGTAAGCATGGGTTGGCTAAAAGGCGAAGTGGCACTGATTACAGGTGGCGGTTCTGGTTTAGGTTGGGCTTTGGTCGAGCGCTTTCTTGAAGAAGGTGCGCATGTGGGCGTGTTACAGCGCTCACAATCTAAAGTCGATGCCTTAAAAGAACGTTTTGGTGATCAAATCGTGGCAGTCGCTGGTGATGTTGCCAACTATGCAGACAATGTCCGTGCTGTGCAGGCCACTGTGGAGCGTTTTGGAAAGCTGGATTGCTTTATTGGCAATGCAGGGATTTGGGATCACTACGCAGATATCGTCAATACTTCTGGTGAGCAGCTTGAAAAAGCCTTTGATGAAATCATGGGCATCAATACCAAGGCGTTAATCTTGGGGGCAAAAGCAGCACTGGATGAGTTGGTGAAATCTGAAGGTTCTATCATCTTAACCTTATCCAATTCTGCGCTGTATTCTTCAGGCGGTGGTCCTGTTTACACTGCATCTAAACATGCAGGTGTTGGCATCATGAAAGAGTTGGCTTATGAATTGGCACCTAAAGTACGTGTCAATGCTGTTGCGCCTTCAGCGATGAATGTCAATATTAAGGGCGCAGCATCTTTAGGTCAGGAAAACCTAGGCTTACTCGATGCACGTGATCCTGAAAAAATTGCACGCGGTATGCCGCTGAATTTCTTGCCTGAGCCAGAAGACATGACTGGTTCGTATGTGCTCTTGGCATCGCGTCAAAATAACCGTGCGCTGACTGGCGTTCTGATCAATGCAGAATGTGGTTTGGGTATTCGTGGTTTGCGTCAACCACGTGCAGGTTTTTTTGACGAATAAAATTGAGTCTAAATTCAATAGACGAATCGGCAGCCTTTCTCTGGGCTGCCTTCCTTATTTAGGAGTCTTTCATGGCCGTTAAACTCATTTGTGCATCGCACAGTCCTTTAATGGAATTTGCAACACCGCAAGATCAATCTAAAGAACAAAAAGTTCGTGCTGCCTTTGAGCAACTTTCTGCCGAAGTCAAAGCATACGATCCAACCCTGATCATTACCTTTGGTCCAGACCATTTCAACGGTTTCTTTTACGATTTGATGCCAAGTTTCTGTGTCGGTATTCGTGCTACGGCTGCGGGTGACTGGGACTACGGCAAAGACAACAACCGTATTGATGTGCCTGAAGACAAAGCCTTGGCGATGGTGCGCCGTGTGTTGGATGAAGGTGTAGATGTTGCATATTCGTATCGTATGCAGGCCGACCATGGGGTGACTCAGCCATTACACTTTTTGTGTGAAGGGCAGCTAGATCGTTATCCAACCATTCCCGTGTTTATTAATGGCGCTGCAGCGCCGATGCCAACCACCAAGCGTACCATTGCTTTGGGGCGTGCTGTGGGTCAATTTATCAAGTCGTTGAATCTTGAAAATGAACGTGTTCTTGTTTTAGGTACAGGTGGTTTGTCGCACGATCCACCAACACCGCAAATGGGTTCAGTACCGCCTGAAGTTGAAGAATTTTTAATTGCAGGTCGTAATCCGAGTCCTGAAGCACGTCATGCACGTCAGGCTAAAGTGATTGCAGTCGGTCAAAAACTTGCAGCAGGTGATACCTCTGTGGCTGTGCCGCTCAGCCCTGAGTGGGATATTGCCTTGCTTGAAAAATTCAAACAGGCAGACTTTGTGGCTATGGAAGCCATGACCGAAGCTGAAATTCGTCGAGATGGTGGTCGTGGTGGTCAGGAAGTCCGTTCGTGGATGGCTGCTTTTGCTGCGTTAGATGAACTGGGTGCGTATGAAATGACCACGCATTGCTATGAAGATATTAGTGAGTGGATTGCGGGCTTTGGCATCGTATCTGCCGAGTTAAAAGGTTAAGCCCATGAGCGTAGAAACAATTGTGATTGTGGGTGCAGGTCAGGCAGGGGCGAGCGCCATTCTTGAGCTGCGCGGCAATCAATATGCAGGCAATATCATCTTAATTGGTGATGAAACACATTTGCCTTATGAGCGTCCACCGTTGTCTAAAGATGTGATTTTGCGTCCTGAAGAAACCAAAATCGAGATTCTGTCGGAAGAAAAATTGGCAGAACTAGGTGTGACCACTATTCGTGGCAATGGCGTGAGCAAAATCAATGCCGAAGCACATACGGTTGAATTGCAAAATGGTGAGGTTATTGCCTACGACAAGTTGTTACTTGCCACAGGCGGTGCTGCACGTCGCTTGCCAAATTTTGATGCCTTAGGTAAACACGTTTACACGTTGCGTAATCTTGAAGACTCGCAAGCCTTAGTCCCTGTATTACAAGCGGGTCGTCGCATCATCTTAATTGGTGGTGGTGTGATTGGTTTAGAGTTGGCATCTTCAGCACGCTTTAAAGACTGTCAGGTAACCGTCATTGAAATGGGACCAATGGTGATGGGACGTTCATCACCACTCATCTTGAGTGAGTTTTTACTGCAACAGCAGTTATTGGCAGGAGTTGATGTACGTCTGTCTACGCAAATTGCAGACTGCAAGCTAGATGGTGAAGAAATTGTCGTGACCTTAGAAGGTGGCGAAGAACTACGTGCCGATGCGGTGATTTACGGTATTGGCATTATTCCAAACGCACAATTGGCAGTTGAAGCAGGTTTAGATGCAGACTTTGCGGTGCATGTGAATGAAAACTGTCAAACTTCAAACCCAGATATTTATGCCGCGGGTGATGTCGCATCACAACTGCGTGAATGTGGCAACCATCGTCGTGTAGAAACTTGGGAAAATGCCAACCTGCAAGCAGGTATATTCGCGCGTCATGTGATGGGCGTGGAACATCCTGTAGCCAATCCCGCTTGGTTCTGGACTGATCAACTCGACATTAACTACCAATTTGTAGGAGATATGTCAGCAGCAGAATGGCATGTGCGTGGTGAGATGGATGCTTCCAAACGCAGTGAGTCTTCATTCGTATTGTTTGGTGTGACCGATGGCGTGATTGTCGGCGGAATTACCGTCAACTCAGCCAAAGATATGCGTCACTTGAAAAAGCTGATTGCTAAACAAGCTGCTTTTGAAGCAGACAAATATTTAGATGTGAGCCAAGACCTTCGCAAATTGGTGAAGTAAGCTTGAACTGATGAAAAACAGACCTGAGGCAACTTGGGTCTGTTTTTTATCTGCCGAAGAAAAGTGTCCATTTTATGTTGAGCAAGCGATGAATACGAATACATCTCCTGTTGTGGTAACCGCCAGTATTTATGCCTTATTGGTACTCATCTGGGCGACCACGCCATTGGCGATTGTCTGGAGTGTGCAGGAAATTCATCCAATGTGGGTTTTGATTATCCGCTACTTTGGGGCTTCCGTGATTGCGCTGTGCGTGCTTAAACTCATGCGCGATCCACTGCCTTTTGATCACACCTCAATGAAAAGCTATTTGGCGGGTAGTCTGAATTTAATTGGTGCACAGCTATTTATTTACTTGGCCGCCAATTATTTAACTTCAGGCTTAATGGCACTGATTTTTGGTTTTTCTCCTTTAATCGCAGGCTTGATTGGTCATGTGATTTTACGCACGCAAAAATTGATTGCCTTACAGTGGACAGGGATGGCAATTGCGATTGCAGGACTCAGCTTTGTCTTTGCAGACTCTGCCGACAGCAAAGTGAATCCATGGGGCGTGGTGTTGATGTTTATCAGTATGCTGTCCTATATCAGCTCAATTTTTTGGGTCAAACAAATCAATGCTCCTTTAAAGCCGATGTCACAAGCCACAGGTTCTTTATTGGTATCATCGGCAGGGTCATTGTTATTAATTCCCTTTATTTGGTCGCATTTCCCGACTCAAATGCCAAGCAGCCAAGCCATGATTGGTTTTGTATTTACCATGATCATGTCGTCTATTGTCGCCATGCTGTGTTATTTCTGGCTGATTCGTCGTTTAAATGCCTCAACCGTATCTTTAAGTAATGTGATGACTCCCATCATCGCGTTAATTTTAGGTGCGACCTTAAATAATGAACACATCAGCATGAATGCGTTTATTGGCATTGCCGTGGTGATGTTCGGGATTGTGATGTATTTCTGGAAAGAATGGCGCGAACAATATTTTGCTAAACGCTAAGCCCGCATTGCTATACCCGTGTTTAGGTTTTTCTAAAGCCTCGTTTATCTGAGGTGTAAATTTCCGATCATTAACCCGCTGTCGATACGACTTTTTTCTCAAAACAACAAAAACATAAAGGAAATTGCCTGCTTGATTTCGCTACTATGCGTGATAGAGTCAACACATGAACCAAAGCTGTGTTTTTTTCTGAACAGATCAGGATAAAAAGCATCATGGTAGATGCGCTATATATTATTGGGCTTACATGAACAACGTGGAACAAAAGCATTTTCAACTGCCAACGGAAGCCTGTTGGTCGCATACTTGGCGTAAACCCAAGCTGCAGTTTTTGCCTTCAAATCATTATGATGGAGCGCAGTTTTTTAATCCGATTGCGTGTCCTGAGGGGCGCAGCCAAACTGATTTATTGAAATGGTTGCTAAAACGCAAATCGAACAGTTGGAATGTCAATCCGCAACAAGAAGCACAGCAATTTTTTACAGCGCCAAGTGCTTTGCCACAATTACGTCCACACGCCAGTTTGGATGATTGGCAAGTTTGGTTTGTGGGGCATGCAACGGTGCTGATTCAAATTGGACCGTATAACTTTTTAACCGATCCAGTCTGGGCAGAGCATGCCAGTCCGAAACAGGGGCGAGGGCCTAAACGTGCCTGTCCTGCAGGGATTGCACTGGAAGATTTACCGACCATTCATGCCGTCTTCTTAAGCCATAACCATTATGACCACATGGATTTAGCCACCTTAAAATGGCTCAATCACAAATTTGCCATGCCTATTTATACAGGTTTGGGCAATAGTTGGTATTTACCACCAGACTTGCATGTGATTGAAATGGATTGGTGGCAGTCGGCTTTGTTTAAAGAGTTGAAAATTGTGTACACTCCTGCACAACATGGTTCTGGACGTGGCGCACGCGATCAGAACATGGCGTTATGGGGTGGTTTTTCTATTTTACATGGGCAAGATCATTGCTTCTTTGCGGGTGATACGGGTTATTCGCCACACTTTAAAGAAATTCAAACCCGTATGGGCGCACCACGTGTGGCACTTTTACCTATAGGTTCTTACGAGCCACGGAATCTGATGCGTTATATGCATATGAACCCTGAAGATGCCTTTCAGGCCCATAAAGATTTACATTCCAAATGTTCTTTGGCCATTCATTACCGCACTTTTGAGCTGACCGATGAAGGGCGTGAGCAACCAGAGGCAGACTTGCATCATGCCATGAAGCGTTCATCTAAATTAATGAATCCGTTTTATTGTATTCGTGAGGGTAAGAAATTAATTGTTTAATCTTTTAAAAACTTGACCTTAAATAAAAGTGACACGCTACTTTTCACGCTACTGAAAAGTGGCAATGATAGATATAGAACACAAAGCCCCTATCGAAATAGGGGCTTTGTTTTGGTGTTTAAAGTCTTGCTGTTTAGACTGACTTGATCTTTAACTACAAAGATTACAGTACGCCAGGCTGACCAAGTGCAGGGTCACTGGCACGTGCTGCTTGCGCATCGGCAACGGTCATGCCTAAAGCTGCTGCAACGCCTTCGCCATAAGCAGGGTCACATGCATAACAGTTACGAATATGACGATACTTAATAAAGTCTAAAGCATCACCCATAGCACGTGCCGTGTTATCAAACAGTGCTTGTTTTTGCTCAGGGTTCATTAAATTGAACAAGGCACGCGGCTGGCTAAAATAGTTGCTATCATCTTCACGATAATCCCAGAAATCTGCATCGCCACGAATTTTTAGCGGTGGTTCGCGGTATTGTGGTTGCTCTTGCCATTGATGGAAGCTGTTTGGCTCATAGTGTGGCAAGCTGCCATAGTTGCCATCCATACGACCCTGACCATCACGACGGTTTGAGTGCACAGGGCAGCGTGCAGCATTCACTGGAATTTGTGAATGGTTCACACCAACACGGTAACGTGCAGCATCGGCATAGTTGACCAAACGCGCTTGTAACATGCGATCTGGCGAGTAGCTAATTCCTGGTACAAGGTTGCTTGGTGCAAAGGCAGCCTGTTCAACATCTTGGAAGTAGTTTTCAGGGTTACGGTTCAGTTCAAATTCACCCACTTCAATCAGTGGATAATCACCTTTCGGCCAAACTTTGGTGAGGTCAAATGGGTGATAAGGGACTTTTTCTGCATCCAGTTCAGGCATGATTTGCACGAACAGCGTCCATTTCGGGAAATCACCGCGTTCAATGGCATTGTAAAGGTCAGTCTGGCTGCTTTCACGGTCACGACCAATCAATTCTGCTGCTTCTGCATCGGTCAGGTTTTGAATGCCTTGTTGAGTGCGGAAGTGGAATTTCACCCAGAAACGCTCATTATTGGCATTAATAAAACTATAGGTGTGGCTACCAAAACCATGCATGTGACGATAACCCACAGGAATACCACGATCCGACATCACAATGGTGACTTGGTGCAGTGCTTCTGGCAGCAAAGTCCAGAAATCCCAGTTATTGGTCGCATTACGCAGGTTGGTGCGTGGGTCACGCTTTACCGCTTTATTCAGGTCAGGGAATTGACGTGGGTCGCGGAAAAAGAACACTGGTGTGTTGTTACCGACTAAATCCCAGTTGCCTTCTTCAGTATAGAATTTTAAAGCAAAACCACGAATGTCACGTTCTGCATCGGCAGCGCCACGCTCACCTGCAACGGTAGAGAAACGAGCAAACATTTCAGTTTTTTTGCCAACTTCAGAGAAAATTTTGGCACGGGTATATTGGCTGATGTCGTGCGTGACCGTAAACGTACCAAACGCACCTGAACCTTTGGCATGCATACGACGCTCAGGAATTACTTCACGTACAAAGTTTGCCAACTTTTCATTGAGCCATAAATCTTGAGTAAGGAGTGGGCCACGTGCGCCCGCAGTCATACTATTTTGGTTATCTACAACAGGTGCGCCTGCATCGGTGGTTAAATGCGTTACAGGGCATTTTTTTATCTCTTGGCTCATCGTTGTTCTCCATTATTGTGATCATCATGTGGTGGGCTGTATTAGAAATTTAGCTTCTAAAACAAGCGGCCATGAACCGTTTTGTTTGTTTAAAAAATCAACTACAACACCACAATACCATGCAGATCGGGCTTTGTAGATGAAAGCTTTTCAAATCTCACCATTTTAATGTAAAACGATTTTTATAATTTTACAAATAGATAAATTTATTGTTTATGATTGGTGTATTCGATAGATCTTTGTAAACTAAATAATCAGTTTTGCTGCACTAAATGTCTGAAACTGCTGCTAAAAACGGTTGAATCGCCAATGAAATATCGGTGTGCAAGGCATCCCAATCTTGATAATGTGGATTGATTAATAAACTTTGCGAAATAAAACCATAACTGATGCGATGCAGATTCAAAGCAAGGCGCAGTTGTTGTTCGGCATTGTGTATGACAGGTGCGAAAATCTGTTGCCACATCTGTAGCATCATGCTGTAACTTTTTTGGTAAGTTTCAATGTGTGATACCTGCCGTTCCAGTAAAAAAGTCTGCGCCCAAAGCCATTGTTGTGCCTGAATTTGCTGAAGCTGAAACTGAATGATGGTTGCAATATAGCGGTTTATTTCAACAACTGTGGATAACTCAAGTTGCTGTTGGGCATAACTTTTTAAGTGTTCTGCATGCTGTTTGACTTGCAGGTGAATCGTCAATGCCAGTAAATCTTCTTTCTTGGCAAAGTATTCATAAAAAGTGCCTAAACCGACACCTGCCAAATTAGTAATTTCACGAATGGTAATTTCAGCTGCCGAGCGTTCATGCAAAAGCCGAACAAAACTTTCCTGTAAAGCCTCTTGAGTCAGTTTAGCCCGCGATTGGCGCGGCTTACGGCGCACTTGAACCTCAGAATTTTTCATAAATAAAGCCGAACACCTGAGCACATATTTTTCTCTATACTAAATGCAATGATAGCATCGCGTTTGTCTAGGAGTGACACAATGCAGACATGGATGACCCATCAAATTCAAAATCAGTTTGATGAATTACAAGACTATAACTTATTTGAAACCGATACGGTTTTACAAGAAATTTTAACCCGTTATGGCAGTCAAGATCAGACTCGACTGAGCGAATTGGGACATATTGCAGCATCGGCAGAATATTATCACTATGCCGATTTAGCCAATCGGCATACGCCTATTTTACATGCCTTCGATGCACGTGGACGTCGTAAAGATGTAGTGGAGTTTCATCCTGCGTGGCATCACTGGATGGCGCTGAATCGTAAGTTTGACACGCATGCACATCCATTTAAGCAACCGCAATCTACGGCAAAATGGGTCGATTGGGCCAGTCGTTTTTATTTGGCAGGACAGGTTGAGTGTGGCAATTTATGTCCAAATTCCATGACTTTAGGCAGTATTCCGCTCATTCAGCGTGAACCTGAATTATGGGCAAGCATGGGCGAAAAACTGTTATCGCATGAATATGACCCGCGTGATGTGCCGATTTCACAAAAGAAATCTATTTGGTTGGGCATGGGCATGACCGAAAAGCAGGGTGGTTCAGATGTACGTGCCAACCAAACGCTTGCCATTCCAGTCGCAGCAACAGGGCGTGGGCAAGCCTATTTGCTCACAGGTCATAAATGGTTTTTCTCTGCACCAATGTGTGATGCACATTTGGTGGTCGCCAATACCGAACAAGATGGTTTGGCTTGTTTCTTTGTACCGCGTTGGTTAGAAGATGGCAGAAAAAATAATATTCAGGTACAGCGTTTAAAAGACAAAGTGGGAAATCGGAGTAACTCCAGTTCTGAAGTCGAATTTCAGCAGGCGTGGGGCATCATGATTGGCGAAGCAGGGCGCGGTATTCCCACCATTATTGAAATGGCGAACTACACTCGTTTAACCTGTGCTGTGGGCAGTAGTGCCATGCTGCGTCAAGCCTTGGTGCAATGCCTTGCCTATACTCGACAACGTCAAGCATTTGGACAGACTTTGGCGAATCAGCCATTAATGCAGGCAGTCTTGGCAGATTTGGCTTTGGAAACTGAAGCTGCGGTACAGCTCAGTTTTCATTTGGCACATTGTTATGAAAGCGATGATGCTGTGTCTTTGGCATGGAAGCGTTTAATGACCCCTGCTGCAAAGTTCTGGATTTGCAAACGCGCGGTGGAACTTACAGGTGAGATGATGGAAGTTTTTGGTGGCAATGGTTATGTCGATAACAGCATCATGGCACGTATTTTCAAAGAAGCACCTGTAAATACCATTTGGGAAGGTTCAGGCAATGTCATGTGTCTGGATGTACTACGCGCTATGCAGCGAGAACCTGAGCTGATTCAGGTGTTATTGCAGGATTTTGCTCGCACTGCCGTTACTCATCCTATTTTGGGCAGTGAATTAGATGGTTTGCAGCAGTTATTGCAGACCACGAACAGCAACGATTTACAATTTATGGCACGTGCTTTGGTGAGCCGTTTGGTGATTTTGGCACAAGCGGTTTTGTTGTTGCGTTATGCGCCAAGTTTTGTGGCAGAAGGTTTTATTCAGTCGCGTTATAGTGCATTGCATGGGCAAGTGGTGGGTATGCTTAAACCTAAACAGGTCGATGTTGCATCCATCTTGCAGCGTGCATTTTCAGCATAGCATCCCTTGCTACTTGATTCTGCACAAAAAATTCACCCGCTTGGTAAAACCAAACGGGTGAATTGAACCGTATATTGCAGTCGAGTCGTGATCAATCACGCTCGCTTGTAGCAAAGCTGATTGCTTCAGCGAAACTTATTTCGCAGGCTCTTCAGCTTTTACACCTTTTTGATATAGAGTGTAGATGTAAATTGGAATATCCAAATCTTCTAAGTGTTTGTAGATGAGTGGACGTACATCTTCCCAATCTAAACCGCCTACACCTGTTGCAAGACGCGGTAACGCCAAGCTTTCAATTTTCTCTTCTTCAATCAACTGTTTTAAGTTTTTCAAAGTGCGGTTGACGTATTCTGTCGATGCTTTACCTGGTTTTGAACCGTTGTCATAAGCCGCTTCCTGAGTCATCAGGTTGACGATGCGTTGACCTTCGGCATTGACCCAAGTCCATTGCTCACCCGCTTTAGGATGGTAAATATGACAATAGTTGCGGAAGTCTTTATATAGCGCAGGCCAGTGCTCACGCAGACTTAAAGCCAAACCTGTTGCAAAGTTATCGTTAGGGGCAACACCGTGAGCAATCGCACGTGCTTCGCTCAGTAAAATATCTCCAGAAACTTCATAAATCATGAATTTGACTCCTGTTTTTAATGGTCTTGTTAAACTGATCTTCTATATTCATATTAGCCAATCATTGCCGTTTTTCTAGCGGATTTTATAACTACTAAGTCTTTGCAAAGTAATAAAATTTTTTAGAATTTCATGCTATAATTGTATGGGTAAAGCCGCTGAGTATTCTTTAAAATAGCCTTCAAAAATAACCGTCAGAAAAATCTGATAAAGTGGCGCAATAATTTATTTACCCTTCTTTTTATCTTAGCACTATTGAATGAAAGTCGCTTGTAAAATGTACAAAAAAGCGTATGATCGGCTTCCCAATTGAACATGGAACATTGGCGAGAGAATAGTCACGTTATGCAGAAGCAATTGGCTTGAATTTTCCCTCAACATCTCCATCTATAAAGAGTAGTGACACTGCTCATTTCTATGATCAACCGAAAGGAACAGCGCAATGGCAAAGAAAAAACAGCCTGAGCTTATTCAGCATAACTTTGTGGCCAAACACATGCACGAAGTCAACAAAAGTCAGGTTTTTGTAGACCGTAAGAAAAATGCCAAACGAGGCTATAGCAAACACAAACAAGGGCGATATTCCGATGATTATCGCCCTTGTTGTTTTTGGAGTGAATGGTGTGTTGCTTGAGGCTTAAACTAAGTTTTATGGAGATACGATACGTGTCGCTAGTTTCACCATATCGCCCAAGCCATGGGTTTTAAAATAATATTCCATCAGACTTTTCACCATCAGCGGATTATTCATTTTTAACGCCTGATCTAATAAATGTTGCGCATCGGTCATCGGTACATGACAAATTGCTTTACGCACCCGCAAGATATTACTTGAACTCATCGACAGGGTATTAAAGCCCATTGCCATCAGAATTACCGCAGACAGCGGATCTCCTGCCATTTCGCCACAAACGCTCACAGGCTTGTCATATTTATGACATTCTTTCACCAAGCGGGTTAAGGCGCGCAGTACTGCAGGATGAAAGTGTGAATAGACGTTGGCCACACGCGGATTGTTACGATCCACTGCCAATAAATACTGGGTTAAATCGTTTGATCCTACCGAGAAAAAATCCACCAACGGGGCAAATTCATCAATTTGCAGCAGCACACTCGGTACTTCTACCATAATGCCAATTTTCGGTTTGGTGATTTTAACCTGTTCTTCTTCCTGCACTGCTTGCAAGTCACGATCTAGCAAATACAAGGCTTCTTCAACCTCGCTGACACTGGTGATCATTGGCAGCAAAATATGCAGATTATTCAAACCAATACTGGCTTTGAGCATGGCACGAATTTGCGAAGAAAAAATTTCAGGATGATCTAGCGTGAAGCGAATCCCGCGCCAACCCAAGGCTGAGTTTTCTTCTTCAATCGAAAAGTACGGCAAGTCCTTGTCTGCGCCAATATCTAGCGTACGCATCACCACAGGTTTGTTGGCAAAGTGACTGAGCTGTTGGCGGTAAATAGCACGCTGTTCTTCTTCGCCCGGGAAACGGTCACGCAGCATAAATGGAATTTCAGAACGATATAAACCAACACCTTTAGCACCGCGTTGTACGCCACGCACCACGTCAATCATCAAGCCTGTATTGACATACAATTTTACCGCTACGCCGTCAGGGGTAATGGCATCTTTGGTTTCATATTGCTTGAGGTCTTTGGCAATCTGTTCTTCTTCTTTTTGAATTTCTTTATAGCGTGTCCGCATGCGACGTGGCGGGTTGATAAACACCCGACCTTGGTGCGCATCTACAATCATTTCCACATCGTCTAGGCTGTTGATCGGCAACTCAGTTACGCCAACTACGGTTGGAATACCCAAAGCACGTGCCACAATTACCATGTGAGAATTCATTGCGCCTTCGGTGGTAACAATCGCTGCAATTTTATCGACAGGTAGTTCTACCAAAGCTGCTGTGGAAATTTCTTCGCCAATTAAAATACTTTCATCGGTCAGTTCACGGTGACTGGCATCGGCTTCTTGTAAAGAGGCGAGAATACGACGCCCTAAATCTTTCAGGTCAGAAACACGTTCGCGTAAATAGTCATCTTCCATTTGCGAAAATAGGGCAATGTGATTGTCAATTACAATACGCACTGCACCTTGTGCCCAGTTACCTTCACGAATCAGTTCTTTAATTTCTGCAGGCAGGGCATTTTCATCCAACATGCGTAGGAACACACTGAATAAAGCGCGTTCTTCTGCCATTAAGGCATCCTGCATTTTGTCATCTAGTGCCTGAATTTCTTGACGCACTGCATCTAGTGCGTTGTCTAGTAATTCTAACTCTTCACTAATGTCTTCAGCTTCACGATCAGGTACAGCCGCCAAATCTGCAGGTGGATACAGAATTACCGCACGACCCAGTGCAATCCCGCCCGAACCTGATACGCCCTGAAAGGTTTTGTAGGCAGGCAGGTTGTTGGGTTTGCGGAACACATCAATGTTGCCCACGGCATGCGCATGCGCAATGACACCTGAAAGCTGAGCACAAAGTGTGACTAAAAAGGATTCTGCCGCTTCAGAAAAGTCTTGTTTGTCCTTGTTTTGCACCACAAGAACGCCCATAACTTTACGGCGATACATGACAGGCACGCCAAGGAAAGAATTATAAATTTCCTCGCCTGTTTCGGCCAAATACATGAAGCGTTCGTGTTTAGGTGCGTCGTCTAGGTTGACAATTTCTTCACGTTGTCCGACTAAACCGACCAAACCTTCACTGGTATGTAGAGACACATGCCCCACAGCCTCAGGATTTAAACCCTTTGATGCCATGAGCAAATAGCGTTGATTGCGTTCATCGAGCAGGTAAATAGAGCAGACATCCACATGCATGGCTTCTGCGACCTGATTGACCATAATATCGAGTGATTCATGCAAACTGGTGGACGCATTGATTTCTTGTACAATGCGTCTAAGGGTATCCAGTTGCATGTTCGACATACGCGCTACTCCATATTCCAATCAATGATTTGAGGTCAGTTTTACACCACAGATGACCCTATAACAATAAGCTAAAAAATCTACATCTTCATGCAAATTTTAAGGTTTTTTCAGGGGCAATTGATTGCACAACTCCACCATCGCTTTACGGTAGACGTCACGTTTAAAATTGACGACCTGACCAAGCGGATACCAGTAACTGACCCATTGCCATTGATCAAATTCGGGTGGATCTGACAAATTCAGCCGAATATGATGCGCTGACGCTGTCAGTTGCAATAAAAACCACTTCTGTTTTTGACCAATACATACGGGATCCGAATCCGTGCGTATATACCGATGTGGCAAACGATAACGCAGCCAACCTTTAGTTTGCGCGATAACTTGGACGTGTTCGGGCAGTAAGCCAACTTCTTCTCTCAGCTCACGATAAAGTGCCTGTTCAGGGGTTTCTCCATATTGGATACCTCCTTGCGGAAATTGCCATGCATTGTGACCAATGCGTTTTGCCCATAAAACTTGTCCAAACTCGTTTGCCAAAATGATCCCGACATTGGGTCGGAAACCTTCTGAGTCGATCATTTGGCTACCTAAATATTGTTTAATTTATGACTTTGCACTCGGGGATGATGATTTCTTTTCTCCAACTCGAAAACGCAAAGTGTAAATAATGTTAAAATTGCTATGATCTTAACGAATTTCTATCGACTAGCGGAGATAGATTTACAATTTTTTTCTTAAATTTCAGTTTTTACGAGTATTTTCATGAAATTGGCGCTATTTGATCTCGATCACACCTTGTTAAATACTGATTCAGATCATTCTTGGGGTGAGTTTTTGGTAAGTGAAGGCTTGGTCGATCCTGTTCGCCATCGCGCCATGAACGACAAGTTTTATGAAGACTACAAAGCAGGGCAACTCGACCCAATTGCATATAACGAATTTGTATTTGAGTTTTTAACCCAGCACGACAATCAGTACCTCACAGATTTGCATGAATTATTTATGCAAAAGGTGATTCGTCCACAAATGCGCCCTGAAGGGTTTAAAGCTATTCAGCGTCATCAAGAATTAGGGCATGAATTGGTGGGGATTACAGCAACATCTGACTTTATTACTGCACCTATTTTCCGTGAGTTTGGTATTAGTGAAATTATTGCCACCAATGCCGAAGTGGTCGATGGTAAATATACAGGCAAAGTCATTAATACTGCGTGTTATCAACAAGGCAAGTTGGTGCGTTTGGAGCAGTGGCTTGCAGGGCGCGAAGTCACAGAATCTTGGGCATATTCAGACTCAATTAATGACCGTTTCTTGTTGGAATATGCAGATCACGCCATTGCTGTAAATCCTGATGCACGTTTACAGGCTTTGGCTGAAGAGCAAGGTTGGGGTGTGCAGGACTGGTCAATTTAAGTCTGAATTTTTTTGAGGTGTTGCTACTTTGGCTTTTACTAGCTTATTGATTTGTTTTTTGTTTTTATTTATTGCAATGTTGGATTATGTCATTCATTTTTAGAATAGGCATGCTAAGGTAAGACAAGAATTAAAAATGATCAGGAGTGAAAAAATGAGTGGTGTACGCCCAAGAATGACACATTTATTTGAACAACTGGGTTTGGATGCCAGTGAAGCTGCGATTCAGCAATTTATTGAAACGCATCAATTGAATGCAGAAACAACAATTGCCGAGGCAGAATTTTGGACGGAAGCACAGCGTCAGTTTATCGTCGAAAAAATGAAATCGGATGGTTCATGGGCAATTGTGGTAGATCAATTGAATGAATCTTTACATGAAGATTCGGTGAATCGTTAAGACCTCACTTGCACCTAAATTAAGCCAATAAAAAATACCCTCAATACAATCGTGTTTGAGGGTGTTTTCATTCAAAAGAAACCATTAATCTTTGAGTGTTTCATCATCTCAATCAATTCTAAAACAGCGCGTGATTGCGTCCGTCCCGGATGCCATACCATGCCCAATTGACGGTTCATTTCTAAGTCAATATCTAACTGTTGTAAGTCCTGATTGACCAACGTTTTAGGTAAAACAGACCATCCCAAACCAATTGACACCAACATCCGAATTGATTCTAACGGATTGTTGCTCATGGTGACTTTAGGTTTAACACCTTGCTTTTCAAACTCTGCCAAAGTGATTTGACTGGTATAGGTTTGCGCGGCAGGCAACAAACTAGGGTAGGCGAGTAAATCGGTCAATTGCAGGTTTTTCTGATGTGCAAGCGGATGAAAAGATGCGACCACAAACACCAATGGATCATTCCAAATGGTGACATAAGACAGACGTTCATCTAATTTGGGCGGTAAGGTCAGAAAAGCCAGTTCTAAATCGCCTGCCAAAACTTGTTCATGTGCCTGTTCTGAGTCGACAAAATGCACATCTAACGTGACGTTGGGAAATTCCTGTACATATTCACGTAAATGATTGGGTAAATGGTGCAAACCAATATGGTGACTGGTGCCGATTTTCAGTTTGCCTTGAACCTGTCCTTGCTCATGACTGAGGGTGTGGTGAATATCGCCCAGTTCATTCAGCCAGTTTTTGACTTTGGGCAATAGTGAGTGTGCTGCATGCGTGGCTTGCACCCCGCGACCTGCCGATTCAAACAGTTTCACGCCAAAATAGTCTTCTAGGCTGTGAATACGTTTGGTCACCGCAGGTTGGGTAATAAATAACTGATCTGCTGCCAAAGAAATAGAACCTGTTTCCATGACTTTAACAAAGGCTTCAAAGGCTGCAAGATTCATTTGCACCATCCATAAAGATTTTTTATTACTGTGCTTATTATTTAGAAAAAATTAGAATTAATCAAAACAAATTCTACTTATTTTTAAACTATGCATTCGGGATGATCTTGTAGAGATACAGCAGAGATAAAAAAAGATCATCGTGGGCTGCAACCAAGATGATCTCAAACTGAAATGGAATATTCACAAGCAGAATCTATAAAACCATTAAGCGATAATTTTAGAATCTTGCGTTTGTGCTTTCTTTTCCCAAATCCGCTCGTGAATGAAATACGCAACAGCTTGTACTGTCGGTTCGACCAAACTTAAGGTAATGGCCATCCAAATATTGCCTGTGACTATATAACCGACCACCATCGCTACAGTGATGTGCATGATGTAGTAGCTTAAAGTTTTTTTGAACATGCGTTGATTGTTGGCGACAAATTTTTGAATATGGCTCATGTGAATACTCCTTATGCTGCTTTGTTCGTTTTCTGTGTGGATAGCTAAAGGATAATTATTCTTATTTGCATTGTAAATACGTATATTTTGAATAAAACAATCGGGAAAATAGATGTTGTATTTATAGACACTTTTCAATTAATATTTTTAGACTTCTTGCGTTAGTCAAAATTTAAACAGCCTAAAGCTACATTTAATAAGGTTTTAGCCTGTTCAAAAATTAGGTAAACGATACTTTCGCAAGAGGTCTTTTAAATGAAAAAATAATCGGAGGGTGATTTTGAAAAAAAATTATTTTTATTAATTAGTTGTTTGATGGTAATCGGTTGTGGACAAAATAAGTATCTGAAAGAATTTCCTGAAAATGATCTTTTAGAGGCAGCTTTAGACGCTCAGCGTTATGACTTCGAAAATGAATTGAAACTTCAAATTTGTGGTGCTTATGGTATGGCTAATATGGGTAACCAGCTAGATGCTAGTTTGTTTATGCAAGAGTTAGAACGTACCTACCGTTACAAGGAAAAACGAGATAAAGAATTCTTGAGAGGAATTCGAAGTTATTTGAAAGAGTATGAAAATAACTTATCAGAAAATCCTGAATTACTTGATAAAATTCCTGAGTCTAAATTTAATTTAGTCACTTATCCTGCTCGATTATCCGCAGCAAAATATTTCGGAGTAGACAATAGTGAGGTTAAAGAAGCTCTGAAAGAGTCTAATATCGTGTCTTATTTCGATAGATACAACCCAAATACTCAGATAATTGTGAAAGCTTTACAAGAAAAAGAAAAATCTATTGAAAAACCTTGTCGAGATTATTTTGATGAAATTCTTGAAGATAAAGTACAACCAAATTTTTCAGATTTCGGAAATGAGTACAAGAAAATTACTGGTATAGGGTCATTAAAGAACTAACATGGAAACATCTATCTAATACTTTATAGTGTATTAGATAGATATTCTTTCTGCTTTACCTATTTTAAAGTTTTATGATCGATTTTCAGCTAAAGAATTAGCTATTAATAAGAATATCTTCTGCAAATATAACAATTCCAAAAAGTTTTTAAACTAATAAAAATGATAAATTAGATTTATATAAATTCGCGGTTATAATCAAATGAATGAAAAAATTACCCAGTCCAGTGGAGTAGATCTGACATGGCAGGCGAAAACAAACCAGCACAAAATTCAACTGCAAAAACTTTGTACGACAAATTGTGGGATGATCACTTGGTCACTCAACGTGATGATGGCTCGGCTTTATTGTACATCGACCGTCATTTATTGCATGAAGTGACTTCTCCACAAGCCTTTGAAGGTTTGCAACTTGCAGGACGTAAGCCGTGGCGTTTAAGTGCCAACGTGGCAACGCCTGACCATAACGTACCAACGTCTAAGAAAGAACGTGCAGACGGTATTGCAGGTATTGAAGATGATACCTCACGTATTCAGGTACAAACTTTAGATGACAACTGTAAAACCTTTAACGTGGTGCAGTTTGACATCAACGACATCCGTCAGGGGATTGCGCACGTGGTTGGGCCTGAGCAGGGCTTAACTTTGCCAGGTATGACCGTAGTGTGTGGTGACTCACATACAGCGACTCACGGTGCATTTGGGTGTTTAGCGCATGGTATTGGGACGTCTGAAGTTGAACACGTATTAGCAACCCAATGCTTAGTTCAAAAGAAAATGAAAAACATGCTAGTGCGTGTAGATGGCAAATTAGGTCAAGGTGTTACACCGAAAGATGTCGTTTTAGCGATCATTGGTAAAATTGGTACTGCAGGCGGTACAGGTCACGCGATTGAGTTTGGTGGTCAAGTATTCCGTGATATGTCGATTGAAGGACGTATGACAGTATGTAATATGGCGATTGAAGCAGGCGCGCGCGTAGGTATGGTCGCTGTGGATGACAAAACCATTGAATACGTGAAAGGTCGTAACTATGCACCAAAAGGCGAGCAATGGGATGCAGCAGTTGCTTACTGGAATACTTTACACTCAGATGAAGGCGCGCACTTTGACACCGTAGTGGTATTACAAGGCGAAGAAATTGAGCCGCAAGTGTCTTGGGGAACTTCACCTGAAATGGTCATTCCAGTATCACAAGCCGTACCAACTTTAGAGCAGGCGAAAGATGATGTACAGCGCAATGACTGGACGCGTGCTTATCAATATATGGGCTTAACTGCAGGTCAGTCTTTGGCAGATATTCAATTAGACCGCGTATTTATTGGCTCATGCACCAACTCGCGTATTGAAGATATTCGTGCAGCCGCTGAAGTGATTAAAGGTCGTAAAGTTGCAGCAAGTATTAAACAGGCGATGGTGGTTCCAGGTTCTGGTTTAGTTAAGCAACAAGCGGAACAAGAAGGCTTAGACAAAGTGTTTGTAGAAGCAGGCTTTGAATGGCGTGAACCAGGTTGTTCAATGTGCTTGGCAATGAACGCAGACAAATTGCAACCGGGTGAACACTGTGCATCGACTTCAAACCGTAACTTTGAAGGTCGTCAAGGTAACGGTGGTCGTACCCATTTGGTGAGTCCAGCAATGGCAGCTGCGGCAGCAATCGCAGGTCATTTTGTAGACGTACGTTCATTCTAAGTTATGCCTTCATCCCAGCCTTCTCTCAGAGAGATGGCGTTCCCTCTCGCTATAGCAGAGGGCAAGGGAGAGGTTACGGATTCAGTGAGAATTAAACATGAAAAAATATACCGTTGAACAAGGTATCGTTGCACCATTAGACCGTGCCAATGTCGATACAGACTTAATCATTCCAAAACAGTTTTTGAAATCTATCAAACGTACAGGTTTTGGCGATAACTTATTTGATGAATTGCGTTATTTAGATGAAGGTTATCCGGGTCAGGACAACTCAAAACGTCCGATTAATACTGAGTTTGTATTGAATCAGCCGCGTTATCAGGGTGCTTCAATCTTAATTTCACGTGCCAACTTTGGTTGTGGTTCAAGCCGTGAGCACGCACCTTGGGCATTGAATGAATATGGTTTCCGTACCGTTATTGCACCAAGCTTTGCCGATATTTTCTTCAATAACTGCTTTAAAAACGGCATGTTGCCTGTGATCTTGTCTGAAGAGCAGGTCGAGCAATTATTTAAAGAGTGTGCGGCGACTGAAGGCTATCAATTAACCATCGACTTGGACGCACAAGAAGTACGTACACCAAGCGGTACGGCATTTAAATTTGAAGTAGATCCATTCCGTAAACACTGTTTATTGAATGGTTTGGATGATATTGGCTTAACATTACAAGCAGCCGATGACATTCGTGCTTATGAAGAGAAAACTAAGCAGTCGCGTCCATGGGTTTTTGCCGAAATTCAGGCATAAATTCGCTGAAATTTGTCATAGCATCGCTGCCTAACTCTTGCTAACATCGGCACATAATAATTTTTATATTTTGTATCTAACAGGTGAGGTTGGGCGCGAACAATGACTAAAATTTTCGGTCGGCTTGCTGTCATTGGATTATGTATCACCATGCTAAGCGCATGCCAAACGTGGAATACAGCACGCATTAAACAGGTGAAAGAAACTGAACAAAGCAAATCCAATGCACTGATTTACTGTGCGGGTACAGATGATTGTGAGTTTGAGCGTTTAAATACGGTCACAATTGTCGATGCAGAAAAACATCGTGTTACACGTGCTGCCATTCAGGAGGGTTTAGTGCGTTTACAGGAATCATCCTTAAATAAATCCAATGCCTTGTATTTATCTGTACCGCCTAAACAACATGAATTGGTGATTCGCTTTTATCCCATTTCTAAAGATCGTGCAGAAAAACTGCATGTAATTCATAAGTTTAATGCCAAGCAAAAATATACCTTTAGAATGTATCGTGATCGAAGTCGTACTAAAGGCAGCTTATTAAATGTGTCTGCGCCAGATCCTTTATGTGTAGATTTGGTGCAAAACAACAAAACCATTCGACGTTTTTGCAAACCCTACAATGTCTTAAATGGCTTGGGTGAGTTTGTAGAACAAAAAATTTAATCCCACAGTCTTTGACTGTCATGAACAATGGAAACTCTCATGTCAAAACATATTTTGATTTTAGCTGGTGACGGCATTGGTCCAGAAATTGTGAAAGCTGCTGAACAAGTGCTGACACGTGTCAATGAAAAATTCAATTTGGGTTTGACTTGGGAACAAGGTTTATTGGGTGGTTCTGCAATTGATGCACATGGCGAACCGTACCCAGCAGTGACATCTGAGCAAGCGAAAAAAGCCGATGCAATTTTATTGGGTGCAGTTGGTGGTCCAAAATGGGACAACATTGAGCGTTCAATCCGTCCAGAGCGTGGCTTATTAAAATTGCGTTCAGAACTCAATTTATTTGCTAACTTACGTCCTGCAATTTTGTATCCACAATTGGCAGATGCTTCAAGCTTAAAACCTGAAATCGTATCAGGCTTAGATATCTTAATCGTGCGTGAATTGACAGGTGGTATCTATTTCGGTCAGCCACGTGGTATCCGTGAATTAGAAAATGGTGAAAAACAAGGTTTTAATACCGACGTATATGCTGAGTCAGAAATCAAACGCATTGCAAAAGTAGCGTTTGAAATGGCGAAATTGCGTGGCGGTAAAGTATGTTCGGTGGATAAAGCCAACGTACTGGAAGTGACTGAATTGTGGAAGCAAACCGTGACTCAGTTACATGCAGAACAGTACCCAGAAATCAACTTGTCGCACATGTATGTCGATAACGCAGCGATGCAATTGGTACGCGCGCCAAAACAATTTGACGTATTGGTGACAGGTAACTTGTTTGGTGACATCTTGTCTGATGAAGCGGCGATGTTGACAGGTTCTATTGGTATGTTGCCATCTGCATCTTTAGACGAAAATGGCAAAGGTATGTATGAGCCTTGCCATGGTTCAGCGCCAGATATCGCAGGTCAAAACTTGGCAAACCCATTGGCAACCATTCTTTCTGTGGCAATGATGTTACGTTACACCTTCCGCGAAGAAGCGGCAGCAAAAGCCATTGAAGATGCAGTAGGCAATGTATTAGATCAAGGTTTACGTACTGCCGATATTATGTCTGAAGGCATGAATAAAGTTGGTACTGTTGAAATGGGTCAAGCAGTCGTTACGGCACTCAACTAAAAATTTAAGCGATTTAACCTATCGCTTACAGCTCAAAATCAAATCATTAAACGCAGTCTTCGGGCTGCGTTTTTTTATTGGTTTTGTACTTTCAGAGTGTTTTAGCTAGGAGACTTAACAGCGTTGTCCCGAAACATACACTGCGGTAGCAATACCCTGCTGTAGGCGAAAATACAAATCACAAGTCAGTGCAACATCGTAACTTTCATGACTCGGGATACCGATATTTAACGGAACAGCACCAATACCTGTAGTGGGATGCTGCGCCATAGGGATCGGAACACGTACAGGACGAATAATGATACGGTAATGTAGCAATTGAGGGGTAGCTTGAGCTGTACCAAGCTGTTGATAGCCAATTTGGCTTAATTGCAAATGGGTCAGGATATATTGGCTAGATTGACCAATAAATTGCTGTAAATACGCATCGCGGTTTAAAGTGGAATGCGGTGGATTACTACTACACGCCACTAAACTGAGCGCAAAAAGACCTGTTATACAAGCAACGCAGGATCGAAATAACATGCTTTTTCTCCCTTGCTCAAAACTTTATTGTAGAAGGCAATGCAAGAAAAGAATGTGGTGATTCGATAAGCGGCGGGGACGAATTAAAGGCTAAACAGAATTTTTTTAAGTGAACGTAAAAAAGCCACTCCGAAAGTGGCTTTAGCTTACTCTAAAACTTAGCGTGCGCGATAAGTGATGCGACCCTTGGTTAAGTCGTAAGGTGTCATTTCAACTTTCACACTGTCGCCTGTTAAAATACGAATATAGTGTTTACGCATTTTACCAGAAATGTGAGCAATCACTTCATGACCGTTTTCTAAACGTACACGAAACATAGTATTAGGAAGCGTTTCGGTGACAACGCCTTCGAACTCGATGAGTTCCTCTTTATTGGCCATAGCCTACCTGAGTATCAAATTGGAAAGGCGCAAATTATAGGCAATTTTTCTGAAAAAAACAAGATGCTTTACCCTATACACAGCACATCTGTTAGTAAAATAAGCGAATCATCGGTTTATACTTTTTCTGTAAAAATGGGCTTGGGTAGGTTGTCAGTTTGGTCAATCGCAGTTAATCTAATTTCAATCTTTTTAAGTATAAATGAAGTACATACAAGGAAGGTTTTTGCGTGGGTCAGCTAACTGATGCATCGGTTGTATTGCGTTTAGGCTACCAAGCGATTCGTCGTGCGGGGTTGCCAGCCGAAGATATTTTAACAAAAGCAGGTGTGGCCTTAAATCAGGTCGAAGCCAATGAACGTACGCCTTTAAATGCACAATATGCGTTTTGGGTTGCGGCTGAGGAAGTCAGTAAAGACCCTGATATTGGTTTACATCTGGGGGAGCATTTGCCACTTTATCGCGGGCAAGTGATTGAACATTTGTTTATTTCTTCAGAAAACTTTGGTGAAGGCCTAAAACGTGCTTTGGCTTATCAACGCCTGATTAGTGATGCTTTTGATGCCAAATTGGTGGTGGAAGATGGACGCTGCTATTTAACCAATGGCGTGCAGCCGTGGTCAGAAAATATCGTCAATCGTCATTTTTCTGAATGCGCCATGTCGGGTGTTTTACGCTTCTTTAAATTCATTACCGAAGGTCGTTTTCAGCCTATTTATATTGACTTTAACTTTAGTGATGGTGCTGCAGATGATGAATATTTCCGTGTCTTTGAATGTCCTGTGAGTTTGGGGCAGAAAGAAACGCGTTTGTATTTTGATCCGAGTATTTTGGATTATCCACTGTGGCAGGCAGAACCTGAGTTATTGCAATTACACGAACAGTTGGCATTGGAAAAACTGCAGGAACTGGCGCGTTATGATTTGGTTGGTGAAGTGCGCCGTGCCATTGGTTCGACCTTAGAAAGTGGAGAAACGACACTAGAAACAGTGGCGGCACAATTGAATATCACGCCACGTCGTTTGCGTACCCAATTGAGTGAAGCCAATACCAGTTTTCAGCAAATTCTGTCCGATTATCGATGTCGTTTGGCTAAACGATTATTATCGAATACCAATGAAAGCGTGGAGCGGATTGTGTACTTAACGGGTTTTTCAGAGCCAAGTACTTTTTATCGTGCTTTTAAACGCTGGACCAATGAAACTCCAGTGGAATATAGAAAACGTAAACAGCGTTAAGTTTGAAAATTTAAAACCTTTCCTAAACAGAATCCTCCCTAAATCCCCCTTTTTCAAAGGGGGGGACTTTCGTTTTTAACGCCTCGAAATGGAGCTCCTCTCTTTGGAAAAGGGAGGTCGGGAGGGATTAAATTATTCCGGCATGTTTAACCAATGTGGCCCTAAAGGAACTTTCGGTAAATCATACTGTTCAGGATAATGTGCCTGAATAAAATACAAGCCATCTGGCGGGGCAGTAATTCCTGCTGCTTTACGGTCTTGAGCTGCAAAAATTTGGTCAATATGTGCAATGTCATACAAACCTTGCCCGATCTCCAATAGACAACCCATGATATTGCGAACCATGTGATGCAAAAAACCATCGGCTTGAATATCTAACACTAAATAATTGCCGTGACGAATTAAGCGGCAATGGCTGACATGACGGACAGGCTGATTGGACTGACACGCTGCGGCACGAAAGCTTTCAAAATTATGTGTCCCTTCAAATTTCTGCGCAGCCGCAATCATTTTATCGACATCTAAGGGATAATAAGCGTGAGTGACTTGTTTGTGCAGCAAGGCAGGGCGTTGTGGATTGTTATACACGACATAGCGATAACGCCGTGCCTGAGCCTTAAAACGAGCATGGAAGTCCATATCCATCGTTTTAATCCATTGAATTGCAATGTCTTTGGGTAGTTGGCTGTTGGCACCCATCAACCAACCGCGTTCAGGGCGAATGGCATGCGTATCAAAATGTGCCACCATATTGGTTGCATGCACGCCTGCATCGGTACGTCCTGCACCATGTAAAATAATGGGTTCATCGGCAATTTTGCTCAGAACTTTTTCAATGGTTTCCTGCACACTAGGTACGCCTGCTTGCTGGGTTTGCCAACCCCGATACCGAATGCCACAAAACTCAATTCCGATTGCAAAACGCTGCATAATCACCTCAAATCACACTGAAGACTGCCAATGCGCATACCACTGTGCAAGGCTGTCGTATTGTAAATACATTTTTAAGGCTTTGGCATAAAGATCTGCGTGACTTTGGCAATCACTGATTAAAATTTTACTGTCCTGTAACCACTGGCTGATCGCATAGCGTTGTTGCATGCCACCAAAAGTGACTTGTGTGGTGAGAATGACGGCACATTGTTGAGCTTGCAAGGCCTGAATTAACGCAATCACTTCGGCATTGACTGCCATATTGCCTGTGCCATAACTCTGTAAAATCAGGCAGTGTGGGGGATGTTGCTGTAAGGCTTTTAAATTATCGACCAAAGCAGAAATGGCAATTGGCTGCAACATCCAATTCAGGCAGTTAAAGTGCTGGGCTTTTTCAATATGTTGAGAGCTAATGTTGAATGCTGGCTCATTCTGCGATTTGCTCTCCGTGCAAACCAAAGCGGATTGACCTATAAATGCATTTAACTCGGTGGTGTGTTGTTTCAGTGCCGTTGCGGCATGAATCAGTTGATGATGGAAGGCGAGATATACGCCCTGAGTCACTTGATGAATCTGTTGTAAAGCAAAATTCAGGTTGTCCAAGGCATCACTAAATTCACGGGTATCTGTGCCTTGGGCATTGAGTAAGGGATATTGGCTACCCGTGAGAATGACATGGGTACTTTGCGCTAAAAAACGTGCCAAGACTGCACAGGCGTAGCTGAGGGTGTCGGTCCCATGTAAAATGACGAAATGTTGAAAATTATCTTGTTGTAATTTTTGAATATATTGAATGAGCTGTAACCAGTCTGCTGCTGTGCAGGCACTACTGTCTTTAATGACAGGGGCAACAAAACATTCAATCTCTAAATTTAGGGGCAAGACCTGTGCCAAGCGTGGCAGGAATTGCTCGGCAGGCATTGGGCTTAGTGGTTCACCGACACAGCCAAAAGTGCCGCCCATATAGATTAACGCAATTTTTTTCATCATAAAAAAAGCAGTCAAGAATGACTGCTTTATCTTAATCTGATTTGAATTAAGAAGCGATTTGATTCAGTAACTGATCGGCACGTTGGCGTTGTTCAGCAGAATAATTTGCGCCTTGTTCGCTAAGTAAAGCTTTCGCAGCATCATAAGCGCCCAATTCCACATATTGGCTCGCCAAGTCTAAATTCAACTGAATTTCATCTACTTGAGATAAGTCTGGGAATGATTTCACCAATGGATCATTTAGATCAACATCTGTGCTGACAACGGTTGCAGCAGGTTCAAGTGCAATACTTGGTGCAGCAATGACTTCAGGTTCAATTGCAGGCTGAAGGTTGGTTTCCTCAGCAGGCGCACTGTCAAATGTGAAATTAAAATCAGGCGTTGCAGGTTCAGCTTTTGCTTCAACTGCAGGTGCACTTTCTGGTGTAGAAAAATTGAAGTCTAGACTTGGGGCTTCGACTGCAGCAGCTTCACTTATTGTTGATTCTGGGGCTGCTGTTTCTGGTGCTACTGTGGTTTCAGCTGGACTTGGTGTTAAATCAAACGTGAAGTCGAGCGGTTTAACTTCCTCTGCAGGGCTTACACTTGGTTCAGCTGTAATTGCAGGCGCTTCAGTTTTTGCTTCTGCTGCTGTGGAATCGAGTGAGAAATTAAAATCCAGTGCCGCAGGTTCTGCTTTTACTTCAGGCTCAGCTGCTTTTTCTACAGGTGCAGCAGGGCTTAAGTTTAATGATGAGGTATCAAATTCTAAGCCAGCTGCAGTATCTGTAGTTTTATTTGAAGTTAATTCGTGTTGTAACTGGTCAAATGATGCAGTTTGATTAGGTGTGCTAGATGGTGCAGTGAAGTCTAAGCTAGCATTAGAAGCGGATTGAGAGGTCTCGTCAGCTGATTTTTCTTCAATGCTCTCACGTACATAGCTGGCCTTTTTCGCTTCGGCCTGCGTCAAAATATCATCTAACTCTAAAGAGCGTAAATGATTCAGCAATTGATCAATCGCAAACTCATCTTTTTGCTGTAAATGAATGTCGAGCAAGAATAAATACAGACCGTGTAAAGAATTATCGCGTTTTAAGGCCTGATTGATCTGTGCTTCTGCAGCAAAGAAATTACGTTCCTTAATCAGATTTTCAATATTCGTCTGAATTTTAACAGGTACAGGGGTAGAGTGCTGTGCTGCAGGTACCACATCTTCAACAGCAACTGATTTTTGTGCCGTTTTTTTTGTAGTCGTGGTTTTTTTTGCACTACTTTTTGCTGGCGTTGCTGCTTTTTTGGTGGTTGGTTCAGCTTCTTTACTTGCTTCACGCTTTTTCAAGAAAATTGCGATCACCAGTAGCAAAATAAACGGAATCACATAAATCAGCATGTTTATACCCCTTGAGGATGTGGTGCGGGTTTGACCTTATATCCCAAAAAAATCATTGTAAGTAACATTTAGTGTTTTGGCTTATTTGCTGCTTGTTGTTTTTGCAATTGTTGTTGCAGTTCAGCCAAGCGCGCATTGAGTAATTGAATTCTGTGATCCTTCTGACGTAATGCCAATTCTAATTCTGTTACGTTCTTTTGTAATTTAACGGTTTTCTCGCGGGATGTCATAACTTTTAATGACAAGTCACCCGAAGTTTGTGTGGATTGTGTGTTCTTTTTCGCAGAACTATGGGTGGAGTCTTGTTGATTTTCAGCGACAAGGCTCATTTCAGCCTGATTCAAACGATATTTGGCTTTGCCAGATTGTGCTGCAGTGGCTTGTTCAGGCACTGGAATCGTTGCTTTTTTCTGGGCTTTTGTACCTGCTTGTGTCTGTAGGTTTAGGGTTGCACCACGACGTAAACGATTGGCATCTCCCTGAATAAAAGCATGCTCATTATTGGCTTTAATTTGTTGCATGACTTTTGCAACAGGCTGGTTATTTTCACCCGCAATACGTGAGGCAATTGCCCATAAAGACTCATTTGATTGCACCACATGTTGAGTCTTGTTTGGTGCTGTCACGCTTGGTTTTGCTTTGGTTGTTGCTGTTTGAGCAGCTTTGCTGGCTGGTGATTCGGGTTTAGCTTGAGCTGCTTGTTTTGCACGCTGTTCGGCAGCAAATTTTTGAACCAAAGGATCAGCCGATTGTTGTGCCACAGTCACAGAGGATGTTGTGGTCGTCGTTTTAGGTGTTGTGGAATTGCTGACTTGTTGCTCTGGTGTTGTGTTAACCACGGTGTTACTTGGTGTTGTGCTGCGGCTTGGTGCAGTTTGTACTACAGTCACTTGCTGTTGATTGAGAGCAGGAGGAGCACTGCGTTGAATGGTAAGTGGTGCTTCAAATGCATTGCGCTCAATCGCCTTTGGTGTCTCAACTTGGTAATGAGTACTTACAGGTAAATTTAAGGCAATATCTTGCTCATTCACGATCATCACAGGGGTTAAAGCCTGTTCATTACTGCGCTGCGTTGTGGCGAGCGGGGCAGGTGTGCTGCGCTTTAATGGTGTACGAATATGCTGTAAACGAGTTGCATTGCCTTCTTTAATTTTAACCACAATATTAAGCTCAGACTCTGTCAAAGGTCGTGAGGAGGTAATGGTAATGACCCCTGTACCATTGCCATTGCGGCGGGTAAAAAAGTTAAGATGGCCCGGTGGACGATGGCTTGCACCAATAGACATTAAATCTTCTGCTGTAGCCAAACTTACATCAATCGGTTCATTAATATTGGATTGACGAAAGTTGATTTCGGCATAGAGCAATTCCCCAGTTGTTGACTGAATTTGAATCGGGTCAACATTCATTGCATACATTTGCTGTGAAGCCAAAATAGATAAAATGGCGATCTTTAATTTGTTATATACAGTCATCTTAATTGTTAGCTCGGTCATTTATCGCAAGGCGAAAAGGATAGAGTAGCGAGTTGTAGGTCGATTGTAAAATATTAACACGTTGATTACATAAAAAAGCCAGTCAAATTTGACTGGCTTGTTGAGATTGATCACAGAATCAAAAATGATTCAGTGCTCAAGACGAAGCTTAAGCATTTTTGTAATCAATTAAGATGCGTAACATACGACGTAATGGCTCTGCTGCGCCCCAAAGTAATTGGTCACCTACAGTGAATGCACCAAGGTATTCTTTACCCATGTTCATTTTGCGTAAACGACCAACAGGTACTGTTAAAGTCCCTGTAACTGCAACTGGGGTAAGATCGGTCATTGATGCTTCGCGTGTATTTGGTACCACTTTTGCCCATTGGCTTGATTGACGAATCATATCTTCAATTTCGTTCAGTGGAACGTCTTTTTTCAGCTTCAATGTGATTGCCTGAGAGTGACAACGCATTGCGCCAATACGCACACAGTGACCATCAATTGGAACAATCTGCTGATTGCCTAAAATCTTGTTGGTTTCAACCTGACCTTTCCATTCTTCTTTTGACTGACCGCTTTCAAGCTGTTTGTCGATATATGGAATGAGAGAACCCGCTAAAGGCACACCAAAGTTTGCCGATGGGAAACCTTCGCTGCGTTGTAATTCGGCAATTTTAGAGTCGATGTCTAAAATTGGTGAACGTGGGTCATCCAACAAGTCTTTGGTGTTGTTATACAAGTAGCCCATGCCTGTGATCAGCTCACGCATGTTTTGCGCACCTGCACCAGAAGCTGCTTGATAGGTCATTGAAGTTGCCCATTCCACCAAATTGTTTTGGAATAATGAACCCAAGCCCATCAACATGAGTGAAACAGTACAGTTACCGCCCACAAATGTTTTGGTGCCATTCACCAAGCCATCTTTAATGACATTCATGTTGACTGGATCAAGTACGATAATCGCTTCATCATCCATACGTAGGGTAGATGCAGCATCAATCCAGTAACCATTCCATCCTTCAGCTTTAAGCTTCGGGAAAACGGCAGAAGTGTAATCACCACCTTGACAGGTAATAATGACATCCATTTGCTTCAGACTTTCAATATCTGTTGCATCCATAAGTGCTGGGGCAGTCTTACCACCAAATGCTGGTGCTTCACCACCAGCATTACTGGTAGAGAAATAGAATGGTTCAAAATGAGCAAAATCATTTTCTTCAACCATACGTTGCATAAGGACGGAACCCACCATCCCGCGCCAACCGACCAGACCTACTTTCATGCCACTTTGCCTCGGTGCGTTAAAAAACAATAAAGGAATATAAGTCTATCAAAAGGGGGCGCAACTGCAAGCATTACATGAACAAAACATGAGTATTATTGAGTGAAATCTCTTGTTTGTGTTACATACAAAATTGATAACTTTGGTTTTCATGTAAAAACGACAAAAAATACAAAAGAGTAAAGCAAGATGATTTGGGTAAAAGGGCTTGCAATATTAGTCATTTGGTTAAGTTTTTGGTCACTGATTCCACGTGATGAATGGTGGATTCGGGGCGCAGATTTTCCACGTTTACAGATCTTGGTTTTAGGCATCATTGCCTTTGTTTTGCTACTGATTTGGGAGCAGACGTGGGATGTGTCTAGCCAAGTGATTTTAATTGGACTGATTGCGGCTTTGGCTTATCAGCTCAAAATGGTCTTGCCCTACACCTTGCTGTGGAAAAAACAGGTCAAACAAGTTCGTCCAGAACAGCTAAATCCTGAAAAACAAATTTCATTAATCGTGTCCAATGTTCTGACACCAAATCAGAAATATCATCTGTTGATTGAACATATTCAAGCCTTAAAACCAGACTTGGTATTGACTTTAGAAACTGATTTGGCATGGCAGAAAGCCTTGTCTGTGATTGAAGCCGATTATCCTTATCGGGTCGCTGTGCCTTTAGATAATTTATATGGCATGCATTTGTATAGCCGTTTGCCATTAAAAGACACTGAGATCAAATTTATTCTCAGCGATGAAATTCCATCCATTCATACCAGTGTGATTTTGCCTTCGGGGCAGCCTGTACAGTTGTATTGTTTGCATCCTAAACCACCAAGTCCTACCGAAGCCAAAGATTCAGTTTTAAGAGATGCCGAATTGTTGATTGTAGGCGATCAAATCAAAGATTTAGATGAAAGCTGTATCGTAATGGGTGATTTAAACGATGTGGCGTGGTCGCGGACTACGCGCTTGTTTCAAAGAATCAGTGGCTTGCTCGACCCGCGCGTAGGGCGGCACTATATCAATACCTTTCATGCCGATTATCCTTTACTGCGTTGGTCATTAGACCATGTATTTCATAGTACCGATTTTGCATTGGTGGATATGCAGCGTTTGGCGCATATCGGTTCAGACCATTTTCCTGTGTATGTGGTATTGCAAACTGGGCGGGTGTTTGATCGAATTCAGGAAGAGCTGCCCCAAACTGATGCCGATGAGCAGGAAGCACAACAGGCGATTCAGGAGGGGATTGAAAAAGCAGAGCGAGAAGAAAAACTGGTGACCGATGAAATTGCACAACCGTATAAAGCACAGGATAAATCGGTTTAGAAATTAAACGAAAAGTGTACGAAATGGCTTACACGGATTTAGGCACATGACGCATGGTTTATTCTGACTGATCTGGTTAAGATTAATTCATCAGCACAAGGACTCGGGAACGGAATATCCCATTAAGGAAGACGACGCTGACGGATAAACATCAAGGATATGATGTAGGTAAGGAACGCCATACAATAAAATAACAATAAGTTTTGAAAGCACAACCTCATGAGCCCGAGTTTTACAGGATGTAGAACTCGGGCGATGATTTTTTAGGGCTTATTTTTTCATTCTCATTGTTTTTAAACAAATTAAATTTCAATCAGCTCGATTCAGTTTTAAGGCTTTAGGTGTGTTTTGACTGCAAAACTTGCTGATATAAATCTAAGGTTTGATGACACATATCTGCCAAGCTGAACAATTCAACAGGGGTGACACTTTGCGGTATTTCCAGATGCAATTGCACTGCATTGAATAAAGCCACTTGGTCATCTGCTGCGATGAGCCCTTGCGGATACAGTTGTGACAAAATTTCAGCCACACCACCACGGTTCCAGCCAATCACAGGTGTTCCTACAGATAAAGCCTCAAGTGCAGTGCGTCCAAAGGTTTCCGCCTGATTGGAAAGTGAAAGTACAATATCGCTAAACGCAAGCCACTCGCGAATGTCAGAACGGTGTCCAACAAAGGTTATCGCTTCGGTCAGATGTTTATCCCGAATATTGCGTTCCAGTTCCTGTAAATAAGCTGCTTTTTTAACATCTGCACCGCCTACAACAACAGCATGAATCTGTGGATACTGGGTTTTTAATTTCGCAATTAGATCAATCAATGTTTCATGACCTTTTAAGCGGGTGATACGTCCCGGCAAACAAATTAAAAACTTATGTTCAAGTTCTGGGAAATCTTGATAGGTTTGTTGCATCCATTGTGCCGAAGGTTGATACCCGTGCGGAAATGCAGCAGGGTCAATTCCACGATAAATACGGACAATATCTTCAGGTGGACAGTTTTGATAATGATCACGAATGTATTTGACTACACTGTCAGAAACTGCGATCACTTTTTCCGCTTGGGTCATAATTTGGCTGTAACGGTTAACTGAATAAAAACCATGTACAGTTGAAATTAAGTGTGGACGTTTTTCGGCTGGAATACCTTTTAGGGAAAAATGAGTTAGCCATGCAGGTACGCGGGAACGTACATGCACAATATCAGGTTGATGTTGCATAATCAGTTGGCGTAAAGGACGGATTTGCCACAAGCTTGATAATGATTTTTTGTGGATGGCTAACTTTAAATGAGTGGAACCTTCAGCTTCGAGTTGGTTAACCATCCGTCCGCCATTCGACACCACCAATGACGTATGTCCTTGAGCGACCAAGGCTCGGGCGATTTCGAGCGTACCGCGTTCTACACCGCCACTGTTTAATTCGGGTAATAACTGCATGACTTTCATGAATCTTTCCTTCTGCCGTACAGATTAGTAAATACTGTCATAACCTTCGGGGCGGCTCTTAAACCGACGATGAAACCACATATATTGGGTAGGAGCGATCCGTAATTGCTGCTCAATAATGAAATTGGTGCGCGTTGCATCTGCAACTTCATCTGCGCTTGGGAAATCCAGCAGTTCAGGTTCAATCAAGACTTTATATTGAGGGTTGGAAAGCTCACCTGTACGGTAAAAATATAACGGAATTGCTGCGGCTTTGGTCATTTTAAGTAAACGACGATGCGCTGTAACTGTCGCAGCAGGCACGCCAAAAAATGGCGCCATAACACCTTGTTTTAAACCAAAGTCCTGATCTGGGCTATACCAAATGGCACGACCATTTTTTAAGTAGCGGATTAAACCACGCATGTCATCGTGGTCAATTTGATGACCGTAAATGGTGGCGCGACAACGGTAAATCAGCATGTCCAGTAAGGGATTGTTTTGTGGACGATAGACCACATCGGGGTCAAAATATTGTGCACAGACATAGCCACCTGCATCTAGCAGAGTAGAATGTGTGCCTAACAATAAAACCCCGCGACCATCTGCTTGGGCTTGCTGAATATGTTCCAAACCTTCAACCTGAGTGCGTCCTTTAAACCACTGTGGACAGTACCATGCATTTAAGGTTTCAAATACGCCCAGCATTTGATCAACAAAGACTTGGCGAGCATTTTCATGTACTTCAGCCTCGCTCCATTCAGGAAAACACACTTCCAAATTGCGTAACGTAGTTACGCGACGTGACTTCATGCTGTTAAAGGCAAGATTGCCTAAAAGCTGCGCCAAACGATACTGAATCGCCCACGGCAAAATGGCTAAAATCATCAGGTAGACAATGCCAATCCAGATGCCCCAATATTTTGGCAACAGGAAAGACCATTGAAATTCGCCTGGTGGATATTCAGTGTGTTGACTCATAATGACCGTGTAAAGTGTTGTATCGTTGCAGTTTAGCACGAACCGATTTTAAAATTTAAAAGCATACGTCCAATGGGAAAGATGCTTAAAATGGTTTTGCAAAGCTTTGGTATTGGGGACAAGTCCTGTGCTTAAAAAGTTAGGAATAATCACTTAAGCCAATATGCTTAGTTACCATTCGCTAAGTTTTCCAGTTCGTCCCAACGCTCTAGTTTTTTCAGCAGTTCTTCATCAATTTCAGCCAAACGCTGTGAGGCTTTGGTGGCTGCATTGGCATCTGTTACAAACCAAGAACCATCCGCCAGTTTTTCAGCCAATTCGGTTTGTTCCTGTTCCAGTGCTTCAATTTCACCTGGCAACTGCTCTAAAGCACGTTGATCTTTATAGCTCAATTTTACTTTTTTGGCCGTTGGCGCTGCTGCAGCTGCTTCGGCTTTGGCAACGGCTTTTTTAACATCACTTTTTTGATCAACTACAGTTTGGTCTGGGCGTTGCTGCAAGTAGTCCTGATAGCCGCCAATATATTCATCAATATTGCCTTTGCCATCAAATACCCAAGTCGAGGTCACCACGTTGTCCATAAAAGCACGGTCGTGTGAAATCAGCAATAAAGTACCCTTATAGTCGCTGAGCATTTCCTCAAGCAACTCTAAAGTGACCATATCTAAGTCGTTGGTCGGCTCATCCATCACAATTAGGTTAGATGGTTTGAGTAGTAATTTTGCCAGTAAAATACGGTTGCGTTCACCGCCAGACAAAGCTTTAACCGGCGTGCGTGCACGTTCTGGTGAGAATAAAAAGTCTTGTAAATAACTATAGATATGACGACGTTGTCCGTTCACATCAACAAAATCTGAACCTTCAGACACGTTATCTTTGACCGACTTTTCCAAATCCAAGACATTGCGTAATTGGTCGAAATAGGCAATTTCCAGTTGTGTGCCTGTTTTGACAGAGCCACCATGCTCAATTTCACCTAAAATGGCTTTAATCAGAGTGGTTTTACCGACACCGTTATCACCAACTAAACCAATACGGTCGCCACGTAATACCAATGTTGAAAAGTCTTTGATAATTGGAGCTTGATTGCCAAAGGCCACTTGTAAATGTTCAATATCAAAGACCAGTTTACCTGAGCGATTGGCTTCCTGCGCTGCCATATTGACTTTGCCTTGTTGGAAGCGACGTGCTTTGGATTCTTCACGTAAGGCTTTTAAAGCACGCACACGTCCTTCGTTGCGGGTACGACGTGCTTTAATGCCTTGACGAATCCATGCTTCTTCTTCGGCCAGTTTTTTATCAAACAGCGCATTTTGTTTTTCTTCAGCTTCAAGTTGCTGCGCTTTTAAATCTAAATAACGCGAATAGTTGCCTTCGTAGCTGCGTAATACACCACGATCTAACTCGACAATGCGGGTGGCGATACTATCGACAAAAGCACGGTCATGCGAAATAAACAGTAGAGTTAAATTATTTTGATCGAGTAAAAATTTTTCTAGCCATTCAATACTTTCCACATCTAAGTGGTTGGTCGGCTCATCTAGCAACAATACGTCAGGTTGGGTGAGTAGGGCACGTGCCAACAACACACGACGTTTACGTCCACCCGATAAATCGGCCAAGTCGGCATTTGGATCAAGTCCCATTTTACTTAAAATGGCATTGACCTTATTTTCTAGCGCCCAGCCATCAAGCTGATCTAGCTTGTGTTGCAAGTTCCCCATACGGTCACAGGCATCCATATCGCCCAATACACAGGCATCACTGGCTTCGTGATAGGCTTTTAATACTGCAGCAGCTTCGCCTGCACCATCAGCAACAATATCGGCGACTTTGCCTGAATCCATGGGCACATCTTGCGCCAACATGGCAATGGTGATGCCATTTTGAATAGACACTTCACCTGCATCGGGCAGTAAACTTCCTTCAATCAGTTTAAGTAGAGTAGACTTACCTTCTCCATTACGGCCAATCAAACACACTCGTTCGCCACGTTCTAGGTTAAAATTCGCGCCGTCGAGCAAGGCAGGTCCACCAAATGCGAGTTGGACATCCCTTAAAGTAATATAGGCCATAGTGTTTCCTAAAAAATCTCAAATGAGGATTTGAAATGACTAAACAAAGTATAGATGATCAGGCGTCATTTTCCGCACCCATTGAAGATTTGCAAGTGCGAATTGCATTTTTGGACGATTTAGTTGAGCAATTGAATGAACAAGTGGTTCATCAAAGTCTGGAAATTGCTGATTTAAAGAAACAAATGCAGTTGTTATATCAGCGGGTAGAGTCGGCAGATTTGTCGGATGGGATTGCACCATTTGACCCGATGACCAATCGCCCACCACACTATTAATCAATCGTACTTAATCAACGGTATTGGTTTCCGTGCTGATTTTAATTTGACCTTTGCTGTACTTCCCGCTGTAATGCTCGGCTGCTGTGCCTGAATCTTTTAAACCCTATTGTGTCCGCTAAAGTTTATGTCCTTTAAAGTTGTGTTACTTGACCTTGAAAACAACCAGCCTACCGCGACTTTGTTGCGAGAAATTATTGAGCATCATCCGAGTGTGTATCTGTTTAATTGTGCAGGAAAATTTGAATATAACTTGCAGGATTTAACTGAACTCGCTGGCTGGATCAGTACGGGTCAACTTATGATTTTAGACAGCCCGCGCGCAGAGTTTAAAGAGTTTGAATATGCAGTGGTAGTTGGGCAACTGATGGCACTGCTAGAGCCAGAAACACAAGTTGAAGTGATTTCTGCGGCTGATAGTATTCAGATTTTAATGGAAATGTTGCAAGCATCTGAAATTGCCTGTCACCTGATTCATATTCAGCCTGAAACGCAGTCTGGGAAAAGCAAAAATCGTTTACCAAGCCCAATGGCAATTCGCAACAAACCTGAATTGCTGTTGGTAAAAAAGTATTGTGATGCGTTGGCAAAAATGTCAGGCAAGCCAACCAACGTAGAGGCTTTAAAAAACTCGATTGCCAATATTTTGCAACTTGAGGCCGACAAAGTGCAGCATGTGGTTGGTATGTTGATGAACCTGAAAATTGTAAAGCGGGTGGATGAGCAAATTAGCTTTCGTAAAAAAGTACTGAAGCAGTGGGTTCAACTTGACTTGGATGCTGTGGAAGAATCTACGCAAGAGGCGACAGTCACTTCTACAATCGTGGCGCAAACTGAAGCCGTAGAGCCACATCCTCAGCACAGTTTATTTAAAAACTTTAGCCAAATTGACCCTGTGCAATGGGAAGTTGCCAAAAAGTTACGTGAGCTAAAGGGTGAAAAACCGAAAGATATTTATGAGTTGCGTGATTTACTAGAGCGGTTATTTCCAAAGTCTGATATTCGTTTATTGCTCAAAGAACTGATTGAAAAAGGCTATATTTATTGGAATGGACATGAAGTGCTATATAGTCATGAGATGTTCTTGAGTTAAAAGATTGTGAGAGTGTATGAAAAAAGTCTTGTTGTTGGATATTGAAAATTTACATAAATCAGAAAAAGAACTTCTAAAATATTTATCTGAATATCAATTCGTGTATTTGGTATATGCAAAATCACCTATAAATTTAAGCTTAGATGGTTTGCAGATGCTTTCTGATTTTGTGAGCAAGAAAAAGCTTGTTCTTATTAAAATGCCTAAGATTGGCCCAGATGCTGCAGATTTTGGATTAGCTTTCTTAGCTGGTCAGTTATCTATTCAAATGGATAAATCAAATGTTGAATTTGATGTAATGTCTAATGACAAGAAAATTGAATATATTGTTGATTTATTGACAGTAATGGGTTTTAAGTCTCAACAGTTAAAAAGGGATCTCTTATCTTCACCTAGCAAAGAGTTCAAATTAATAAATCAAGAAACTGATTTAAGTTCTGATGAACTGAAACCTTTACTGTTTGCAATCCAATTACTTTTAAAAAATCAACCCAAACAATTTAATTCATTAAACAATGCTCTAAAGTCTTGGTTAAAAGGATATACAAGCAATACCAGAAAGATTATTGAGCAGTTAAAAGATTATCAATTGATCCAAATTAAAGATCAGACTGTAAGTTATGAGCTATCTCGGATGAAAGATGCTCTTAAATTTAGAGAAAAAGGTGAGGTACAGGCTTTGAGTAAAGCTTTACCGTCAGTTGATGAAATTCAGATTAAGCCGCACTTGCAAAGAGTGAAACAGTATTGTGATTATCTAAGTAAAATTAGCAATAATAAACCTGCAAAATTAAATAGTTTACTGAATTCGATTCAATCTGTATTAAAGTTAAACGCTCAGCAATTGGCTCAAGACTTTATCAATATTTTAATAAAGCAAAATATTGTTAAGCAAGAAAGTACTAAACTAATATATAACGATTCCTTGATTGAGGCTTGGGCAAGTCTAGACAAAACTTGTTTGAATACAACAATAATTCAGACAAGTTTGATGGAACAACCTAATACGGAAGTTTTGTCATAAACAGTATAAGCTTCTGATAAAGCCAGTTGATTTTAGTCGGTGGTACTTGCGTTTTATATTGTGCTTATGCAACTCTAATATAAGAATAGAAAGGTTGTACTATGGAAAATACTGGAATTTGGGTTGCCGTTGCCATCATTATATTTGTGATGGGCTCTATTTTTGGTCTGCGTGTCAGCCCAAGAGAAAAAGCTTTAGGATTGATGCGTGAAAAAGCCCGAAAAATGGGACTACACCCTCGTTTGGTGGTTGCACCTGATTGGACAAAAATCCCCAAAGCTACGGAATCACGTGCCAGTATGGTGGCGTATTACAGCGTACTCATTGCCGATGCACGTTTACCGTTAATGCGTGCTTTAGTGACAGATCAAAAGCTAGAGCTGTTGCATGGCGATGAGAAATTCCAAGGCTTACCCATTGCATTAAAGGGCATTTATGCTATTGATATGCAGGCAAACTGTGTAGGAATCTATTGGGATGAAGAAGCCGATCTTCGCGCAACTCAATTAGATGAGATGAAAGCCTTTTTACATAGCTTGGCTGAACGTTAATTTTTAAACCATTAAATAGGAAATACGGTTACTTATGGCGAACGCTCCTCGGTCCACATCCAAAAGCACTGCAGCCAAATCTGAAGCTGGTCACAAACGTGCTTTAGTGATTGTGGAGTCGCCTGCAAAAGCGAAAACAATCAATAAATATCTTGGTTCGGACTACATTGTGAAGTCTTCGGTCGGTCACGTGCGTGATTTGCCAACCAGTGGTGGCGCAAAAACCACAGAAAAGAAAACCACCACCCGAACCAAACTGACCGAGGCTCAGAAAGCTGAAAAAGCTCAACAAGCATTAGTCAACCGTATGGGGGTTGATCCTGAACATGACTGGAAAGCACACTATGAAGTGCTGCCAGGCAAAGAAAATGTAGTCGCTGAATTAAAAAAACTGGCATCGCAGGTCGATGAAGTCTATCTCGCAACGGACTTGGACCGTGAAGGGGAAGCGATTGCGTGGCACTTAAAAGAAGTCATTGGTGGAGATGACTCACGTTATCAACGTGTCGTGTTTAACGAAATTACCAAAAATGCGATTCAAGAAGCCTTTAAGCATCCTGCGCGTTTAGATACCAACAAAGTCAATGCCCAACAGGCACGTCGTTTCTTAGATCGCGTGGTGGGTTTTATGATTTCGCCACTGCTCTGGGAAAAAATTGCCCGTGGTTTATCGGCAGGACGAGTGCAGTCAGTTGCGGTGAAGCTGGTTGTGGAGCGCGAGCGTGAAATTCGCGCCTTTGTACCCGAAGAATATTGGCAAGTCTTTGCAGATACTAAATCTGAAAAAGATGACATTCGTCTAGAAGCGGTTAAGCAAGCGGGTAAAACCCTCAAGTTACGCAACAAAGCTGAAACCGATGCTTTACTGAACTTGATTAAAGATGCGCAATACACCGTATCTGCACGTGAAGATAAGCCGACCAAAGTCAACCCAAGTGCGCCGTATATCACGTCAACGCTGCAACAGGCTGCGAGTACCCGTCTTGGTTTTTCAGTCAAGAAAACCATGATGCTAGCACAGCGTTTGTATGAGGCAGGTTTTATCACCTATATGCGTACAGACTCGACCTTCCTGAGTGATGACGCGGTCAATATGGTGCGTACGCATATTGAAGCGGAGTTTGGTCAAAAATATCTGCCTGCTAAACCAAATCGTTATGGCAATAAAGCAGGCGCACAAGAAGCGCACGAAGCGATTCGTCCATCTAATGTTGCGCTTAAAGGCGACAGTTTGGTGGGTGTAGAGCGCGATGCACAGCGTTTATATGATCTGATTTGGCGTCAGTTCGTCGCTTGCCAAATGACACCAGCCGAATATTTATCATCGACCATTTTGGTTGATGCCAATGGTGTCGAGTTAAAAGCCAAAGGTCGTACGCTAGTTTTTGATGGCTTTACCAAAGTGCGTGGGCAAAACAAATCGGATGATGATGTGTTACTGCCTGCAGTTAAAGTCGGTGAAATTCTTAAATTAGAGAAGCTTGATCCATCACAACACTTTACCAAACCGCCTGCGCGTTTTACCGAAGCCTCTTTGGTGAAAGAGCTTGAGAAAAAAGGTATTGGACGTCCATCGACCTATGCTGCGATTATTTCAACTATTCAAGACCGTGGTTATGTCAAACTGGAAAACCGTCGTCTGTTTGCCGAAAAAATGGGTGAGATTGTTACAGATCGTCTGGATGAAAGTTTTAATAACCTGATGAACTACGATTTTACAGCAGACTTGGAAGGTCAGCTGGATAAAGTTGCAGATGGAGAACGTAACTGGAAAGATTTGCTTAACAGTTTTTATGGCGATTTCAAACAGCGTTTAACCAATGCACAGGGCGAACAAGGCATGCGCCGTAACTTGCCTGTAGAGGTCGATGCAGTACATTGTAAAGAATGCTCACGACCAATGCAGATTCGTACAGGTACGACAGGCGTATTCTTAGGCTGCTCAGGCTATAACTTGCCGCCAAAAGAACGTTGCAAGGGAACGCTGAACCTAACTCCTGTCGAGTCGCTTGCTGTATTGTCGGATGATGATACCGCTGAAACTGCAGATTTGATGTCTAAAAAACGCTGTCCAATTTGCGAAACTGCCATGGACAGCTATGTGATTGATGGTGGTCGTAAACTGCACATTTGTGGGAATAACCCAGACTGTGCAGGTTTTGAGCTAGAAGAAGGCGAGTTCAAAATTAAAGGCTATGATGGCCCAACCATTCCGTGTGACAAGTGCGATGGCGAAATGCAGTTGAAAACAGGTCGTTTTGGCCCTTATTTTGCCTGCACCAGCTGTGAAAACACGCGAAAAGTACTCAAGAATGGTCAGCCTGCGCCACCGCGTGTTGATCCAATTAAAATGGAACATTTACGTTCAACCAAACACGATGATTTCTTTGTGTTGCGTGATGGTGCAGCAGGCTTGTTCTTGGCAGCCAGTAAGTTCCCGAAAGTACGTGAAACCCGTGCACCGAAAGTCGCGGAATTGCGTACTGTTGCAGAACAGCTTGATCCAAAATATCAATTTATTTTGCAAGCACCTGATGCAGACCCAGAGGGTAATCCAACATTAGTGAAATTCAGCCGTAAGAATCAAGCGCAATATATTGGTTCGGAAACGCCTGAAGGCAAACAAACCAAATGGTCATTGGTTTACCAAGATGGTAAATGGGTTGAGGCTTAATTATCCAAATTACAAAATGCTGGCTTCGGTCAGCATTTTTTTAAATCATATAATTTGAAATGTGAAAAATAAAAAACAGAGAGGTTTTGTGAATCTTAATCCGATGTGGGGGTCGAGTTTAAAGATAATAAGATTAAACTCGGTAAAGTGATTGCCTAAAGATATTTAAAGTATGTGGAAAAAAATCCGAATTTTATGCTTATTGCTGGTTTTGCTGGTCGTCGCAGTCAATGCTTGGCGTGATCAGAACCAAGACTGGAATAAGCCCATCATCGTATTGTTACACCCAATCAATGCCGATGGACGATCAAATACCCAAAACTATATCAATACATTAAATATCAATAATTTAAATTCTGCTCAAGACTATCTAAAACAAGCTTCTTTGCAGTACCGTGGGCAACCCATTGCGCTTTATTTCAAACAGGGGCGAGAATTAAAGCAGTTGCCACCAAAAGTGCCTGAGCAGGCATCACTACTTAATACTGTACTTTGGAGTTTAAAGTTCCGATTTTACGCTTGGCAGCAACGACAAAGCAGTGATGGTACGGCAACCGTGACGCTGTACCTGAATTATTATGATCCGAGTCAAACTCAAATTTTGAAGCATTCCACCGCTTTACAAAAAGGTAAAATTGGCTCGGTGAATTTATTTGCTTCTGCTGCACACAGTGAGCGTAATACCATGGTGATGGTGCATGAATTACTGCATACCTTTGGTGCCACAGATAAATATGATTTGAGCACAGGTCAGCCGATTTATCCGATTGGTTATGCAGACCCAAATCAGCAACCGTTATATCCACAACGACAGGCTGAACTGATGGCAGCTTATGTGCCACTTTCGCAAAACAAAAGTAAGATGCCTGACTCGCTACAACAGACACGTATTAACGAAATCACTGCCATAGAATTGGGCTGGAAATAATGTGGATAAGCATGTACTTATCCACATCTCTACAATAGAGCTTGTGTAAAAGTATGTGTTTAGGCATGAACCGAGCCATTTATATTCATGGGTTTATTCCTAAACCGATCTGTTAAACTATTCATCCACCCAGTACGATGAGTCACTATGAGTTTAGCCAGCCTAATTTATGAATTGAATCCCCAGCAAAAACAAGCAGCCACGACAGCACATCAACATAGTCTGGTCTTGGCTGGCGCAGGCTGTGGCAAAACCAAAACCATTGTGGCACGTGCAGCGTACTTGATTGATCAGGGTATTCCAGCCAATCAAATTCAAATTTTGACCTTTACCCGCCGTGCGGCGAGTGAAATTGTCGCACGGGTGGAGTTGGCACTGGGCGAGCAAGCCAAAGGCTTACGTGCTTCGACCTTTCATACTTTTTGTATGTACTTGTTACGACGTATTCCTAAAGCTTTTGGCTTGGAACAATTTTCTATTATTGATCGTGATGATCAGTTGATGATGTTTCGCCTCATTCGCGGAAAAGATGATAAGAAAAATCCAAGTCAGTTGCCTAAGCCTCAAGAATTATGTGATTTGTATTCTTTTGCGCGGAATACCCGTCAAAAACTGAGTGTGGCTTTAGAAAAGCAACAGCCTGAATATTTGGCATTAAAAGATCAAATTGCTGAAATTATGCAGGAATACGAAAGCCGTAAACGTGCACGTGGCTTTCTCGATTATGACGATATTTTGGCTGTGGTGGCATCGGCATTGGCGCAGTCGGAAGGTCTGGTCGATTATGTCGCGTCAATTTGTCAGCATCTTCTGGTCGATGAAATGCAGGACACCAATCCTTTGCAATGGGCTTTGCTTGAGCCTTTAAAAGATCGGGTCAGTTTGTTTTGTGTGGGCGATGATGCACAATCGATTTATGGTTTCCGTGGTGCAGATTTTGAAAATATTCATCATTTCACAGAGCGCGTACCCAATGCTCAAATTTTCAAATTAGAGCAAAATTACCGTTCTACGCAGGAAATTTTAGACCTGTCCAATTGGTTGTTAGATCAAAGTGAGATTCGCTATAACAAACGGTTGCAGGCGCATCGTGGTGATGGCATCAAACCCAAAATGCATATTTTCCCGAATGAATTTGATGAAGCCAAATGGATTGCGATTGATATTAAAGAGCGACATTTCTTGCAAGGCGCGCCGTGGTCAGATCACATGGTCTTGGTGCGTTCGAGTTTTGCAGCGCGACATATTGAAGCCGCCTGTATTGCGGCAAGTGTGCCGTATCGTTTTATTGGCGGCATGAAGCTCTTGGAAACTGCGCATGTGAAAGACTTACTTAGTTTATTGCGCGTTATTGCCAATCCTTTAGATGATATTGCATGGATGCGTTTTCTCACTTTATGGAATGGCGTGGGTGATGTCGGTGCGAGTAAGTTGGCGCAGCAATTGTTACTTGAACCCACAATGGATAAGGTGATTGAAAAGCTGGAAAAATTTGGACGCTTGCCAGAAAAAACTTTATTGATCATGAAGCAAATGGATGTCTTACGCCATGAAGTTGCAGCTTGCGTCGGTTTAGGCATTGAAGCGATTCAGGAACAATTGGCTGATAACTATAAAAAAGACTGGAATCGTCGTCAGGGTGATTTTCAGTTGGTGCAACAACTGGCGGGTAAGCATGCGCAGTTAAGTGAGTTTTTAGAAGAATATGTGCTCGATCCTGTGTCTATTTCTGAAATTGAACGCCAGTCCGATACCGATGTGGTCACTTTAATCACCATCCATTCTGCCAAAGGTACGGAGCAAAAAGTCTGTTATGTGGCGAATGTGACTGCAGGGCAGTACCCGCATGCACGGGCGCAGGGCAGTTTTGATGATATTGAAGAAGAACGTCGAGTGCTGTACGTGGCTTTGACCCGTGCCCAAAATGAACTGATTTTAACCAAGCAAAATTTTAATTTATGGGCGCGTGATACGGTAGATGAACAAGGGCGCAAACTGGACAGTTATTTTTTGAATGATCTGACACGGCAGTTGTGTACGATGGAAACTCATCACCGTACCCGTCAGCAAACTGTGAAAAGTGCCTTGGTGGAACGCCAAGCGATTAATTTAGATTTTGGCATTGATCTCGATTAAACTATGCCACAAGGTTTCCTGCAAAAAGTAGAGTAGGCGAGTGCTTTTTGATGTTTTTTGCCTATTTTAAGGTTGTAAGATGAAAATTTTAGTTCGTAGTTTAGAGCGTACAGTGACTGAAGAAGAATTGTTAAAGCTTTTTCAGGAATATGGCACTGTAGAATCTTGTAATTTGGTGTTGGATGCTGCAACAGGAAAATCTAAAGGTTTTGCATTTGTAGAAATGCCACATGCACGTGAGGCAGTAAAAGCCATTAAAGCGCTGAATACTTTGCGTCTGCATGGTCATGGAATACGTGTCAAAGCAGCAGAAGATAAACCTGCATCAAAATAGTTCAAAGGGAGCAAAAAATGCTCCTTTTTTATGCGTGATTTTTAGTAAAAATACGAGATTGGCACTGCATTGGTGCGCGATTTTATCGCAGTAAAAATAGTGTATTTTTTATTGGGTGTTGCAGGAAAATCGGTTTAATCTAAGCTTCTTAGAACGCTAAATTGAGGAAATGCTCATGTCCCGTGTTGCTCGTTTTCATGCAGATCGTACCAATCAGAAATTATATTTCGCCCGTCTTTCATGTCAGCAGGCCGAGCAAACCGAGCATGTTCAGCAAGCGCAGGCACATCGTGAAGCTGCGGTGTTTCATTTAAATGGCGCGGTGCTGGCTTTTTTGCAGGAATTGGTGCGGTATTATCGTTTAAGTGACAGTAATCCAACCCTTAAATCAATTGAAGAATTGATGGCAGCCAAAGGGCAGATTTCCCCTGAAGTGGCAATTTTGGAGCAACTGAGCAAATCGGGTTTTATTGCAGAGTTAAAGCGCGCTTATCGTTTATGTCAGTACACGCCCGAGCCAAGTGCACCAGAACCTGAACAGGAAACGTCATCCAATTTGATTATTAAAGTCACGCAATCTCCGCAAGCATGGCTACCAGATACGAAAATTTTGCGCGAATGGCATCGTGACTTAACCCAGTTGATTGATGGTTTTCGTAATGAAATGGTGGAATTTTAAGCCGACCAAACGCCCTTGAAAAAAATCTGATCAGCCCGATATAAATATTCTAAACGATGCAAAGTGCAAGCGCCTTTGCCGCCATGTCGAGCATGGAGGATATATGTCTATAGAGCAATTGAAAGAATTATTTGGTAATCAGGAAGCAATTTTAGAGCTGGTTCAGCTTGAAGGTGGCGAGTTGGCATTGCGTAATGCAGGCTCAGAGAAAGAGCCATTGGTCAAAATCCAGTTCAATGACGAAGTCAAAGCCATATTGGGCGATCAGACGGCTGTTGTGGCACAGCACATGATTCAGGCGGCATTATTTGGCTTGTTGGAAAAGCAGGTCAATGAATGGCATGCCGAAATTGTGGATGAACAGCCGCAATTTATGAGTTAATCCGAAAAGGTCTTTCGGTGATGAGCTATCTTTAATGAATAGATTGTCTATCTGCTTTGGTTAAAATCATGGACATTATTAGATAGTTTTTCATCAACACAATGAAAGCCAATCTATACGTCAACAAAAAAAAGCGCAGCTTAAACGGTGCGCTTTTTGTGATTTTGGCTATGGGTTTTAGATGAATGATACTCAATGCGTTGGTGGCTGATGATGGGCAATTTCAATTTGATTTAAAATATAATTGCTCATATTTTTCGCCATTTCTTCTTTGGCAAAATACACTTCACCAATGTTGTCTTTACGAATTACTTCCGCTTCGGCTTTGCTTTCTGCACACACCAAAACCTGAATTTCAGGGTTTAGGGTTTTGGCAATATCCACAATTTTATGAATATCCAAAATGTCCATAGGCGAGAGAACGAGTAGTCGTGCATGTTGAATATGTGCCTGAATCAGTACACCCGTTTCTGTGGCAATGCCGCTGACTGCAGCAATGCCTTTTTCGCGTAAGTCTTCGACAATTTCACGGTTTTCTTCCGCAATCACGACCTTAATATTTTCAGCCATTAAATTTTGAGTAATGCGGCGTCCGACTTCACCATGTCCAACAATCACCACCTGATCACGTAAATAATCTTGAGAAACTTCATCGGGCAGCATGGCTAAAGGGTCATTGCTGCGTTCAAGCAAACGCGCCAAATAAGAGCGTTCCCGAATCCAGTTTTGCACAGGCTCAATCGCAGAAAAAACAAAGGAATTGAGGGTAATTGAAATGAGTGCGCCTGCTAAAATCAGGTTTTGTCCTTCTAGTGACAGCTGTTGTAAAGATACACCTAGCGTTGCCAAAATAAAGGAAAACTCACCAATTTGTGCCAAGCTCGCGCCTACGGTCAAGGCTGTATTGAGTGGATAGCGGAAGAACAAGACCAATGCCATGGCTGCAATGGTTTTACCCACCATGATAATGCCGACGACCGCTAAAACGTGCAGTGGTTCTTCTATCAGAATACGCGGGTCAAACAGCATGCCCACAGCAACGAAAAATAGAATGGAGAAAATTTCACGTAAGGGTAAAGTTTCTTCTTCGGCGCGATGACTGAAATCAGATTCTTTGACCACCATCCCCGCAAAGAACGCCCCAAGTGCCATCGACACGCCAAAGATTTTATAAGCACCAAAGGCAATTGATACCGCAGCAGCGACCACAGTCAGGGTAAACAGTTCCCGCGAGCCTAAGCGAGCCACAATTTGCATAATGAAGGGCACAAGGCGTTTGCCAACAATCAGCATAAAGGCAATAAAGCCTGAAACTTTTAATAAAGTCAGTCCGAGTGTTAGCCAAATATTTTCATCACTGGCATTGTCGATAGCTTGTCCACCCAGTAATACAGCTGTGGCAGGCAAAAGCACCAATGCTAAGACCATCACTAAGTCTTCAACTAACAACCAGCCTACGGCAATTTTACCGTTCACGGAGTCGAGCAGGCCACGATCACCCAATGCTTTTAAGAGCACAACGGTACTGGCACAAGACAGACTTAAGCCAAAAATTAAGGCAGAACCAAAACTCCAACCCCACATCATCGACACGCCTACACCGAGCAGGGTCGCCACGGCGATCTGCAATACTGCACCAGGCAAAGCAATGCGTCGTACCTGCATTAAATCATTTAGCGAGAAATGCATGCCAACACCGAACATGAGGAACATGACCCCAAGTTCTGCCAATTGGTTGGCAAGATGAATATCTGCCACAATGCCCGGTGTGTTGGGACTAATGATGACACCTGCAATCAGATAGCCCATAAGCGGTGGAAGGCGTAAGCGCGCAGCGATATAGCCAAATACCAGTGCCAAGCTAAAACCAACGGCAAGTAAGATGATGAGTTCTACATCATGAGGCACGAGAAACTCCTAAGCCATGGTGAAGGTGCGGTCAAAAGACTGAAATAAGACAAGCACAAATAGTGCCAAAAAAGAAAACGAGGAAATTTTAACAAGTGAGGCAAAAAAAGTGCAAAAAAAAACGACCTGAATAAGGTCGTTTTTTAAAAAAGCTAAAATTATTTGATTTTAGCTTCTTTGAAAACTACGTGTTGACGGATTTTTGGATCAAATTTTTTGATTTCCATTTTTTCCGGCATAGTACGTTTGTTTTTAGTAGTGGTATAGAAATAACCTGTACCAGCTGTAGAAACTAAGCGAATCTTATCACGCATTGTCCTGACTCCTTACTTAGATCTTTTGACCTTGAGCACGAAGGTCAGCAACAACCTTTTCAATGCCCAATTTGTCGATAATACGCATACCTTTAGTGGTTAAACGAAGACGTACGAAACGTTTTTCGCTTTCTAACCAGAAACGGTGGTTGTGCAGGTTCGGCTCGAACCGGCGCTTAGTTTTGTTGTTGGCGTGTGAGACGTTGTTACCAACGACTGGACGCTTGCCGGTAACTTGGCAAACCTTAGACATGGTGTAACTCCATTGATTTAGCCAACAGCAAATCTGTATGGCCAGTCAAAAATAAACGGATGAATTCATTCAAGGGGCGTTTTATATCAAAAATACGCTTAAAAGACAAGCGATTTTCTTCAAAAACAGCATGAGCGTGTTTGATAGCTCATGCCTTGATCAGTTAACGAAGAAGCGTCTTCGAAATCAATCGATGAATCGGCTTATCAAATGGGGGGAGAATGAACTTCAAGCTGTAAAGCTTCGGATTAGACATTACCGACCGTTCATGTGACAAGCTGAAAAAACCTTCTGGACCGTGATATTTCCCCATGCCCGATGCACCAACACCACCAAATGGTAAGTCATCTTGTGCAACGTGGGTCAATACAGTATTGAGTCCGAAATGCCCTGAATGGGTTCGCTGTGCGACATAGTCGGCACGCGCCTGATCAAAGTCGAAATAGTATAAAGCAAGAGGACGCGGTCGGCTATTAATAAACTCGATTACATCATCAATTTGTTCATATTCTAAGATTGGCAGGACTGGACCAAAGATCTCATTTTGCATAATTTGCATGTCTGGACTGACATTGGTCAGTACCGTTGGTGCCATTTTACGGGTTGCAGCCACATTTTCACTTTGCGGATTAATTTCAATAATATTTGCACCTCGCTCACGTGCATCTTCTAAATAGCCCTGTAAGCGACGATATTGTTTGTCATTAATAATAGAAGTGTAGTCTTGGTTATCACGAATATGCGGATACATTTCGGTCACAAATTGCTCGAAATGCTCCATAAATTCGGCAGTTTTGCCTTTAGGCAAGAACATATAGTCGGGTGCAACACAGGTTTGTCCAGCATTCCAGAGTTTACCTACCGCAATACGCTGCGCTACATCGACCATATCGCTAGATGGATGCACCAAAACAGGGGATTTTCCACCTAGTTCTAAAATGACAGGCACAAGGTTTTGTGACGCGGCAGCCATTACAGTTTTGCCGACTTCGGTAGAGCCTGTGAAAATAATTTTGTCAAAAGGCAAATGACAGAACGCATCGGAAATAATACCGCCGCCATTAATTACTGCCACCAATTCCTGTGGAAATGCTTCGCTCATGGCGTTTTCCAGTACTTTACCAAAATGCGCAGAAGCACTGGAAATTTTGATCATGGCATGGTTGCCTGCAGCCAAAGCACAGATCAGTGGGCCTAAAGACAACAGCAGCGGATAGTTCCAAGGTGCAATAATGCCAATTACCCCTAAAGGTTGATACTGTACCCATGCTTTTGCAGGTTGGTGGATAATACCAACCTGACGTTTAGATGGCTTCATCCAGTCGGTCAGGTTTTTGCTGTAATATTTGATATGTTCCAAGCAGGTAAGTAATTCACCAATTTTGGTTTCTGCAATGGCGCGGTTGCCATAGTCACGGTTAATGGCTTCGGCAAATTGATCCTGATATTTCACAATCACACGTTTTAAGCGGGCTAAGCGTTCAATGCGTTCTTTGGCACTTGGGACAGGATGACGCTGATAGGCATATTTCTGCAATGCCAAAATATCATCCAGACGTTGTAAATCGGGTGAATGTGGGGTCATTGAAGTTGTTTTTGTTTGACTGTTCATGGCATGTTACCATTCAATAAAAGCAATATAAGTTAATTTTTAGAGTATTTACTCTAATCAGTCAAGTGACTTTATGTTTTCATGCCCCTCAAATTTTAAAGAATGGTTGTTTTTAGGATGTCTCAAACCAAAACGTTGAAAACCAAAGAACGTATTTTGCAATTGAGTTTGCAATTGTTTAACGAGCGTGGTGAGCGTTCGGTAACAACCAATCATATTGCGGCAGAACTGGGCATGAGCCCAGGAAACTTGTATTACCACTTCCGCAATAAGAACGAAATTATTAAAGAGCTGATGGAACAATATCAGCAAGAAACTTTAGAAATGCTGGCTTTGCCTGAAAATCGTGGCTTAGATGCCAATGACAAAATTCGTTATTTTCAGGTTCTCAGTAGTCAGCTGTGGGCTTATCGTTTTTTGCATCGTGATGTCTATCACCTGGTCGAAACCAATGAAGATTTCCGCAAAATGTATCCACGTTTTGCAGGACAGGTCATGCAGCAGGGACAAAAAATTTATCAGGCCTTTGTGGATGCGGGTCTGATGCAAATGACTGAGTCAGAAATTGAAGCCTTGATTATCAATATTTGGATTGTGCTGACCAACTGGACGAACTTCTTATATATGTCGGGTCACATTACCGATTCAAACCATTTGGAAGAAAAATGGATTTGGCAGGCTTTACGTCAAATGCTGTTCCTTGAAGGGGCATATTTACGGGGTGAAAGTCGTGCAACCTATGAGCGTTTACTAGAAACACTAGGCACATCTGAACTGTTTGAGAGTTTATCATCCAGTAAAAATACTCAAGCCGACTAAGAGACTGAGAATGGCTATTTAGAATGTCTGAGAAACGCGCTAGAATACTCGGCTTGTTTTTCAATTTAACCAAGTAGTGACTAAAAACAACATGAATATGACGACTGCGAATACTGCACGTTTACTGATTACCTGTGAAGATAAGCCAGGTATTGTGCAGGCTGTATCGAGCTTTTTGTATCATCAAGGAGCCAACATTACCGCGCTTGATCAATACGCAACAGAAGCTCAGGGCGGGCGTTATTTCATGCGGGTTGAGTTTGAACTGGATCACTTGCAAAGCCGTAAAGAAAGCTTATTGCAAACCTTTGCTTCTAACGTGGCAGAGCGTTATGAAATGCAATGGCGTTTGGCTTTGGTCAGCGATGTGAAAAAAGTCGGCATTTTGGTGTCTAAAGTTGATCATGCTTTGCTCGAACTATTATGGCGTCATTCACGTGGTGGTTTACCATGTGAAATTACCAAAGTGGTGTCGAACCATGACACCTTGCGTGAAGCGGTAGAAAACTTTGGTATTCCGTTTGAAGTAGTGCCTGTTAATAAAGAAAATAAACGTGAAGCTTACGCTAAAATTGATGAATTGATGCAAGGCAATGATTTGTTGGTATTGGCGCGTTATATGCAAATTTTGGATGAAGAGTTTGTCTCTAAGTGGGAAATGAAAGTGATCAATATTCACCATTCATTCCTGCCTGCTTTCGTGGGCGCAAATCCATATAAACAAGCTTATGAAAAAGGTGTAAAACTGATTGGTGCAACTGCACACTATGTAACAGCAGACCTAGATCAAGGTCCGATCATTGAGCAAGATGTAGAGCGTGTAAACCACGACTTTACGGTAGATCAACTGCGTGAATTGGGTCAGGATGTGGAACGTAATGTACTGGCACGTGCAGTTAAATGGCATTTGGAAGACCGTATTATTGTAGATGGCAACAAAACTGTTGTATTTCAATAGGGTAAAAGCTATCTAAAAATCGAATTAAAACATGCCGACATGGCATGTTTTTTTATGCTAAAATTGTAATGTTATAACATTTATTTAAACTGTTTTTAAAATAGCAAATTTATTGGATGATTCACGTTTGTTATTAAAAAATAGTTGCAAATGAAAACACTTCTCATTTATTATTGCGTTACTTTAATTGTGCTAACCGATCAGTTTGATCGTTCGGAACTGTGATGGTTTGGCAATTGCTTTTGAAGGTCGCTGACTTTAATGAACCAATCTCCCAACGCTATGCTACAAATGCCCAATGCCATGAAAAAGAAAGTTGTGACGGCTTTAGCTGTGGTTGCATTAGGTCATGTCGGTGTGTTGTGGGCATTGGGGCAAATGCAAACTCCGACCTTAAAGCCCATAGAAAAAGAACCTTTAAAAGTACGCTTTGTAAAAATTCAAGAACAGCCTAAACCGTTACCACCGCAACCTAAGGCTGAACCACAGCCTGAAAAACCCAAGCCTCAGCCTGTAAAAGAAGTGCCTGTAGTAGAAAAACCGTTGCCACCGCCACCGAAAAAAGTAGAAAAAGTACAGCAAGTTAAAAAAGCAGAAGCCCCTAAACCCGTGGCGAAGCCCGTAGAAAAACCAGTCGAACGTGTGGTGCAACCTGCACCTGTAGCAACGGTGACTGAAACTAAAGTGGTACAGCCTGCACCGAAACCGACAGTTGCACCTGTTGCGCCAGCACCTGCTCCTGTCGCACCTTCTGCTCCAAAAACAGTGTCGATTGGCGGCTCAGGCGTGCAATGGAGTCGTTCTCCAAAACCTTCTTATACCAATCGTGATTTACAGGGAGAAACCCGTAACGTGGTGGTTCGGATTGAAGCAAATGAAAAAGGCGTGATCACCGATGCTCAAATTACGCGTTCTAGTGGTGTACCTGCTTTAGATCAAAAGATTTTACGCGCAGTGCGTAGTGCAAAATTCAAACCGTACAAAGAAAATGGCGTGGCTTATCCAATTCGTGCTGAGCAGCCTTTTGAATTGACATTGAACCCTAACGGCTAACCTTCAACAGGAGTTCGAGTATGAACTTTTCCGTCTATTGGCAACACGCAGATGCAGTCAGCAAAACGCTGTATTTCGTGTTATTGGCGATGTCGATTGCGACATGGACCATCTTCGCATTACGTTTGATAGGCACGCGCCAATTGAAGCAACAAGCTTATGCTCAACTGTCACAGGCTTTAAATCAGCTTAAAGCAAAACTGGTGCCTTTAAATTTTGAGCAGCGTAAAGCGGTTGCTGAGCAAGCCTTATTGCGTCAAATTTCGGTAGAAAAAGCATCGGCAGAAAAAGGCGTATCGGTACTGGGTACAATTGCGTCATTAGCACCGTTTGTGGGTTTGTTTGGTACAGTTTGGGGTATTTTCCATGCACTCGTTGCGGTTGGAAAAAGCGGTCAGGCGGGATTGGCTCAAGTGGCAACGCCTGTTGGTGAAGCGTTGATTATGACGGGCTTCGGTTTGGCGGTGGCGATTCCTGCCGTGATTGCTTACAACATTTGTTCGCGTGTGAACCGTACCTTATCTACAAATTTGCAAGATCATGCACATAGTTTGTTGATTGACACCATGTTGCAACAAGATTCTTCTGTTCAAAGAACTGAAGTGAATGCAACACAACAAAGTTTAGTGGGAGGTCAGGTTTAATGGCTTTTCAATTGGGTGAAGACAACGATTCAGGCATGAATGAGATGAACCTTATTCCCCTGATCGACATTATGTTGGTATTGATGATCATCTTTTTGGTGACAGCGACCGTTGCCAACCCATCTATACCATTAACCTTACCGCAAACCAGCGCAGAAATTGTTGATTTACCGCCTGAGCAAATTCAGGTCAGTATCAATGCCAATGGTGAAGTGGCGTGGGATGATCAAATCATTAGTTTAGATGAGTTGCAAACCCGCTTTAATGATGCTAGTCAGCAAGCTCAACAGCCAACCGTGGTGTTAAGAGCAGATAAAGATGCGCGTTATGATACTGTGGCGCAAGTGATGTCACGTGCGAGTGAAGCCGGACTCAGTGATATTGCTTTCGCAACAGATGATTAAGTTAATCCTTAAAAATTAGCGATCTATTTAGGTCGCTTTTTTTATGCAAAGTCGCGCATAATGCCAAAACTCCTCAAGTACTCAATGATGTTGAATATCCAAAAGATTTAGGTTGAGTCCGCTGCTTACTTTAAAGTCTATTTTTTATCTCAGATCAGGTTCAGCCATGAGTTCACGCCAAGCACTTGATGCAAAAGCCAGCAGTATGATGCTAATTTTGTGTGTTTTTTGGGGTCTGCAACAAGTGGTGCTAAAAGTTGCTGCGGCAGATATTTCACCCTTGATGCAATTGGCACTGCGTTCAGGCTTGTCTGCTGTGATGGTGTTGCCTTTGTTATTGCTTGCAAGAAATACACAATGGGCTTCGACTGAATATCTGCCTGCAGGCATATTGGTGGGTATTTTATTTGCCGCAGAATTTTTTATGTTAGGGCAGGCGATTCAATATACTTCTGCGTCGCATGTGGTGGTTTTACTATATACCGCGCCTATTTTTGTGGCTTTAGCGTTGCATTGGAAACTACCTGCAGAGCGTTTATCTCGCTTGCAATGGGGCGGGATTCTGTTGTCTTTTGCTGGCATAGCGGTGACTTTTTTATGGCGTGATACTGTGCAACAAGAGAGCCACCAAAACTTCAGCCAGATGCTTTTTGGCGATTTACTTGCGCTGAGTGCAGGCATACTTTGGGCTGCCACAACTGTTGCGGTACGTCTAAGTCGTTTATCGGAAGCCCCTGCAACACAAACTTTGTTTTACCAATTGATGGGTGGTTTTTTGATTTTACTGCCGATGGCATGGTGGATGGGACAGGCTGAAATTCATTGGACAGCCTTAGCCATAGGCAGTTTGATTTTTCATGCGGTATTGATTTCGTTTATTAGCTATCTCGCTTGGTTTTGGTTGCTGAAACAATATTTAGCATCCAGTTTAGGCGTGTTTTCATTTTTAACGCCATTATTTGGCGTATTGTTTGGTGTATGGTTGTTGAATGAAAGCTTGAGCCAAAGTTTTATGATTGGGGCTGTTTTGGTCATGCTGGGGGTGTTGATGGTGAATGCTCAATGTTGGTTTAAACATAAAACCCAAGTACTAAAAAGAAAATAAGTATTTGCAGCTTTTCCATGAACTTGAGCAAGACTCAACATCAGCAATGTTGTCATGTAAAAATCATCTTCAAATAACCTAGTAGCTCAATACGGGTTTAAATTTGAAGATGGGTGATATTTAAAATCTAGCGAGCGCGTACAAGATTATTTTTCTTCAAAAATCTTAGAGAGCGGAATCGACAATTTGGCAGCCAAATAGTCATCGGTTTCACTGAGTACGGGGCCAAGTTTTTGCATCCATTCATCATCAGGATAGACATTGGCCAAGTCCTGACGACGTGGCAATGAATACGGTAGCTGTGAATAAAAACTCCAAAAATCTACCTGAGATAAATTGCGCACCAAAACAAATTCATCATTTTCAGTACGTTTAATTAAATTTTGTTGTTCTAGCATCAGCACATAAGACGGCCAGCGCCCAATTTCATTACGTCCCAATACATCTAAGGCTTCAGCTTCAGTGACACTTTCTCCGCGCATTTGTTTTTTGTAAAACAATTCCAGTAAGTCCAATAGCATGAGCAGCGGATGGCATTTTTTTTCGCGACTGGCTTCAAAAGCGGTCAACGCATAACTAATTTCAACACCTAACAGCACAATATTCCAAGACAGGAAAATCCACAGTAAGAAAATAGGTACGGCAGCAAAAGCACCATAAATAATTTCATAACTGGTGAAGTTGGACATAATAAAACCAAACAGGTTTTTCAAAAATTCAAATACAACAGCACTGAAAACCCCCGCAATTAATGCGGCTTTAATAGGTACACTGCGGTTGGGAATGGTCCAATTCAGAATAAAAAAACCTAAAATGGTTAGGGCAAATGAAATCAGCCATAAAATAAATGCGCCATTGAGTTCATAACCTGCAAAGTTATTACTCAGCACATTCATAGATGCCAAAGTTGAGGAAATGACAAAAGCACTGCCCAGTAAAATAGGGCCTAATGAGATAATGGTCCAGTAACGCATAAAACCCATAATGCCGCCACGGGTTTCCTTAACCCGCCAAATTCGGTTAAACACAGTTTCAATACTGGTCAGCATCATCACCGTGGTCACGAATAAAAACAAAATCCCGATGACGGTTAAGTTGCTAGATTTGTCGGTAAAGGCATTTAAGGCTTTATCAAAGGCGATGGTGGTTTTAGGTAAAAAGTTGCTGTAAATCAGTTGTTGTAATTGTTGCCGTGCAGGTTCGAGTGCCTTAATGGATGAGATGATCACCAAAAATACGGTGAGCATAGGTACAACGGCAAACAGGGTAGTGTAGGTTAAAGAGCCTGCTTGTTCACGGCAGCGATCTGCTTCAAAGCGACGCAGCACAAATAAGACAAATTGAAACCATTGTTTGTCATAAAAAGGCAGTTTCTTTAAATACTCAACGATCATACAGTGGCTGTCTCAACTTTTTTAATCATCTTTATCTGTTTTCATGGTTAAGCTTAACCAAAAAAGCAGCAAAATACCGTATAGTTTTCATTTTTAGTCTGATTTCTTAGCATGATGCAAGCATATATTCTGGTTTTGTACTTTAGTAAATATGGTTCTACCAAAGAAATGGCACATTTAATTGCCAACGGGGTAGAGGCTAGTGGCATGCCCGTTAAAATTAGAACTGTGCCAAATATCTCGACCGTGGTGCAACAAGCCGAGCCAAGTATTCCTGCCGAAGGTGATATTTATTGTACTTTGGATGACTTGGCCAATTGTGCAGGTTTGGCTTTAGGTTCACCTACACGTTTTGGCAATATGGCATCTGAAATGAAATATTTCTGGGATCAAACCACTAGTCTGTGGCTGAATGGCGCATTGCACAATAAACCTGCCTGCGTTTTTACCTCATCGGGTTCGATGCATGGTGGACAGGAAAGTACCTTATTGACCATGTTGCCGCCATTGTTTCACCACGGAATGATGATTATGGGATTGCATAATGCGCATCCTGCTTTATCAAATACCAAAACGGGCGGTACGCCGTATGGTGCAACGCATGTGAGCGGCCCGCGCCACGATCAGGCTTTGAGTCAGGATGAAAAAATCCTTTGTGAAGCGCAAGGACAACGCCTAGGTGAAATGGTAAAAAAATTACAGGGCATGTGAGATTCTTTCTTTAATTAAGATGAAGCGTAAAATGTGGATATCGTTTTACGCTTTTATCTTTTGTACTTGAATTCGATTGGCTTATGTAGCATTGAGCGTGCTAAAAAATAAGTTCACTTTTCACCTAAAATCACCATTTGCAGTGATATTCAGTTTTTCTCTTTTCACGTCTAATAACCGCTTTAAAAGCAGAGTTTTCTGTCACGGTTCACGCAGCATTTTTTTTGCAGGCTAGGGTCTGTTGACATTTCATAAATGGCTTGCGCTGTAGGCTAAAACTGAGCAGATCAGGCATGAAACGCAAGGAATAGCGAGATTATTGCTAAGTTTCATAACGCAATCTGAGAAAGTTTTAGCCACAGCCTTTCGGGGCGAGCATATTTTTTGCTGCTATTGCGTTATGTGCCAGTCATTTAGAATGACTAAATTTCCTGTCCCATGCCTTATATCAGCTAAAAAACCTTGCGAGATATATCTCTCATGCCGCAAACATAGACGAATTGTCAACAGACCCTAATGTATTGAGCACAATGGACTGCTGTAAAAATGAGAGAGTGAGGAAAAGTGAAAATGAATAAGTGGATGCTGATTGGGTTAAGTCTATTGAGTTTAGGATATTCATTGTCGAGTGTTGCAGCGACTGAAATTGTGCATAGTCTGAGCTTTCCAGAAGAACAACGTATTGAAAAACAACCTGCGGAAGCACAGTATTTAGCGGCACAAAAGCCTGTGATGACTTCTGCAAGCAGTACTGCAAAATAAAAAAAGATGTAATCAAAAAAGTGCTGCAATGTGCAGCACTTTTTTGAAATTGATTTAGGGCTATTTAGAGCTGCTTGGCTGTTTCAACTTTTTCTTTAAAGCGGTGTTTGCACTTGAGGCATTGAAAATCTAGAAAAATATTCTGATCGACAATTACACCTGCTTTTTTACCAAAGCGATGCCCAAGAAAACCGCCTGTGATTCCCACGCTAATTGCCCCGACAAATGTTCCAATGGTGCCGCCCATAATCACGCCCAATGGCCCTGCGGCTGTACCAATTGCCGCACCAATAGAAGCTCCCGAAGCTGCGCCGCCCACAGTACCTGCTGCTGTACCTGCAGAGCCTAATAACACGCCACCAATTTTTTGTAAGTTTTGTTGATGGTTGCGTTTTTCAACTTGAGTTGAACCACATTTCGGACAGGTGATACTGTGTTGCATCAACGGATTGTCTTGTGTCATGACTGTAAATTGCCTTATGCTCATGCCGCATGCATCAATGCACGCAGACGATCTAAAAAGTGCTGTCTAGAGCTGCAATCAGAAAAACTAGACTGCTGAATCACTGTTATTTCAAGTGCAGAATGGCGTAGCGCGGCTATTTTGTAAATTCAATATATGTAAATGAGTTGTTTAAGTTTAAAAAAAGCATAAAAAAAAGAGCGCCTAAGCACTCTTTGATCATCGGGTTTAAATGATGAACCAACATCAGTTTTAATCGACCTTAATCGCGTACAAATTCAACTGTACCGTTTGCCAAAGACTTTACTCGTGCCAATGATTCAACGCGATAGCCTTTTTCAAGCAATAATTCACGACCCGGCTGGAATGACTTTTCAATCACAATCCCAATACCCACGACTTCTGCATTGGCTTGATGGATTAAATCTGCTAAACCGAGTGCAGCTTGACCATTTGCCAAAAAGTCATCAATCACCAAGACTTTGTCGCTAGCGCTAATATGTTTGTTTGAAATGGCAATCGTGCTTTCAGTTTGCTTGGTAAATGAAAATACTTTAGAGCGGTATAAATCATCTTTTAAGGTTAAAGATTGATATTTACGTGCAAAAATTACAGGTACACCAAGCTCTAAACCTGCCATCACAGCTGGTGCAATGCCAGAAGCTTCGATGGTAATAATTTTGGTGATGCCTGCATCTTTAAACAAACGCGCAAATTCTTGACCAATTTGCTGCATCATCACAGGGTCAATTTGATGGTTTAAGAAAGAGTCGACTTTTAGAACCGCTTCAGATAGAACGATACCTTCGGCTAAAATTTTCTGTTCTAGTGCATGCACGGGAGAATCCTCAAGAGCAGGTGCTTTTCAAAGCAAAAGCGTATTTTAAAAAGCACTTGAAAAAATGCAAGAACAATTTACCAAATGGTGAATAACTGCCAAGCTTTGCTCAGTAGTTATATTCTAAATTAGTTGGTCGGGCCTTTATAGCCTGTGAGTAATAATCCATAAGACTTGTCTTTGTCTTGGTGGGTAACTTTGACAGGCAAGTAGTCAAGTTTTGGTGCCAACCAGAAAATCGTATCACGGTTTGGTTTGTTGTGTTTCAGCACCACTTTAATGGTATCAAAAGTACCATAACTGGTTTTGATTTTTTCTGAACCTTGCTTAATAAAGCGACGTGATTCCACCTCTTTATTATCGGCAATATAGTAGCTCGATTTTAAACCGCCACTTTTTAAGTCTTCACGGATTTGCAGTTCCGCATTCAACTCATCCAACACGCCCGCTTTCCACGCAAAAGAACGGGTGTCGCTGTCCTTTTTGGTGTTAATGGTTTTCGCCGAAGGATTGAAGTTAATACTCATGGTGTTGTTATGCACCAAAATCTTACTGCTGCGGCTAAAGCTAGATGAGCCAATTTTGCCATTATTAAAACTAAAACGGCTAGTTTCTGTAGCAGAGGCAATCACGCCTGCTTTGGCAGCAAACACATAACTCCATTGGTTACCTGTTTGGCTTAAAGTACGTGTTGCAGAACCTAAGTTTTTACCATTGTAGTTAAATTGATAACTGGCTTGGAAAGGACTCATGGCAAATGTTTGGCTAGAGAAACCAGCCAAAAACAGTGCTGTAGACACACCGGCTGCCATACCCATTTTTTTCAATACATGATTTGCCATTGCTGAGATATTTCCTCTGTATGTAGGGAGATGCAATTTACTTGCTTGTTGCCATTATACGCGTTGAATATGAAGAGAAAATTAGGAATTATGCGGCTTGTGTAGTTTTCCTGTATGTATTCTCTTCTAAAGTTTCAGCTTAGCTTTATTTTTGTTTCAGCGGTGTGACTTGCGTATCTGCAAGAGATTCTTCCACATCTTCTAGTCTTTCTTCAGACATTTTGCGGAACAACGCCGTTAAATTGACGTTGCCAGTGAGCACCAATTCCGCTTCACGTAATACCGCATGATTCACATGAACTTTGCTGAGTGTGTCAATGATAGAGCGGCTTTTGCCCAACCAGCGATTTAAATCTAAATGCAGCAAATCATCTTTGACTTTAATGACTTTGAGTTTTTCTAAAATCATGCCTAAAGGGTCATCATTGCGTATTTTTTGATAGTAAAATAAAGCGCACTTCACAGCGATTTTATGCAAAAAACTTGGATAACTTGCTTCAATCACCTGCGTGTCACTAATTTGTTCAAACACAATCAGCTGAGTATCTTTATTCAATTCCATCTGTACTAATTTTAAATCGACAGACAGAGTGATGTTCAAGCCGTTGTAATCTAGGGTTGCATAAAGACGTAACCAGTCGTCGTGTAAGTCTGCGTGCAGATCTTGCAACATTTTCACATTATCGGTCACAAAGCGCTGAAAAGTCGCATTTAAGAAGACCTGAGATAATGGAAATTCACGTTCATCCTCAATAAATCCTTCCGCTTTTTGGTACACTTGACGGATACGTTGAGAGATATTGGTGATCAGGGTTTGCATACGGCCGTCCAAGTCGTTCATTCATTCTTTACAGATACAAATATTTTGTCGAATTGTATTAAAAATACAGGCATAGAAGCTTGCAGTTTAGCAAAATAAGTTGCACCATTTTTAAGATTTTAAGGCTCAGTAGTCAGCTTTTTGATGAACTTCGCAGTTTTGCAGAAAAGCAAAAACTGAGCAAAGTAATATGCTCTTTAGTTTATACCGCATTTGGCGGCTTGGGGAATCAGACGTTTTGTCGGATTAATGTGATGCTAAAAAAAATTCAATTGATGCCTTCTACGCAAGATTGGTGGAAAGATCCTATTTTTGCTGCAGCGTTGCTGGTGGCTGCTGTATTGCACGCATTAATTTTGGCCGTGCAGTTTGCTGCACCGCAACAAAGCGATGCTGCGGTCAAAGAGATTGCGGTATCGGTACGCATGAGCGATGCAAAAGTTGAAGATGCAGATTTCTTAGCCCAAGCCGATCAGCAAGGTTCAGGTACGTTTCGTGAAGAACATCGCATGTCGAGTGATATGCCTGCACCCATGACTGAACAAAGTGCAGGGGAGCAGCAATTGGAAAGTTTAGAGCGTATGCAGCAACAGCGTGAATTAAACTTTGAAGAAAAAGTATTGATGACCACGCTCAGTTGGCAAAAACAGGCTGCAGAAAATCAGCGCAAAAAAGCCATGCAGGAGTTGAATAGCCAATTCCAAGCTAAGGCTGCCATGGTCGCCAGTATTGAAGCGCAATATTTACAACGCCAACAAAATTTTAGCCGTCAGCAAAAAATTAAAACCATCGATGGGATTCAGGCCAAGCAAGACAACACCGCTGGTTATATGGAAAAATTCCGTCAAAAAGTCGAATTTTATGGTAACCGTTATTATCCAGAACAAGCCAAAGCACAGAATTTGGCAGGCGAAGTACGTTTAATGGTGATTTTGAACAACAATGGTGGGATTCGTGCCATTCGTTTAATTGAAAGTTCAGGACATGCCATGCTAGATGAAGCAGCCAAAGCTTCGGTGCGTAAAGCCGCACCTTTTGGTGCATTTGATGCCAAAATGAAAGATATTTCTGAATTGCGGATTGTACGGACGTGGCGTTTTGACCCTGCTGAAGCTGAGTTTGAGGTGCGCTAGTTTTTCCCTCTCTCTGGCTCTCTCCCAAAGGGAGAGAGGACTTTGTGGACAAGTAACAAGAATCTACTCTCTGCTTTACGCAGCAATGTTCTTCTGGTATTTAGCAATCATGGGACTCTAATGAATGTTCTCCCTCCCATTGGGAGGGAGTAGTTTTAAACAAAAAAGCGAGCCTTAGCCCGCTATTTTTATGATTTTCTAAAACTTAAAATTCAATCTCTTTCCATGTATGGATTATCCAAACCCAACTTGGCAAGAATCTCAACTTCTAAAGCTTCCATTTCTTCGGCATCCTCATCTGAGGTTTCATGATCATAGCCCATAAGGTGCAGCGTGCCATGTACTAGCATGTGAGTGAAATGCGCTAATGGTGTTTTGGCTTGTTCTGCAGCTTCCTGTAAAACCACAGGAATACAAATTACCAAATCCCCAATAGGGAAGCTCGGCAAAACTTGTGCCATTTCATCGGGTAAATCGCTTGGGAAAGACAAGACGTTGGTAGATTTGTCTTTTTTGCGATATTCCAGATTGAGCTTGTGACTTTCGGCATGATCGACACAGGCAATTCCAATTTCACAATCACTTTGGGTGTCTATATGTCTTAAAGTGGTTTCGACTACTTTTTTCAGATAGGCACGTTTTAACACCAGCTCAGGCGCTTGAATATCCTGTTGCAGGCTGAGACTTAATTTCAAAATGAATCCTTAATACTTCAGTAGGTTGCAGAGCGCACAGCGATTAGTACTGTGCATCTGCTGCGGCATCATTTTCCGCAATTAATGCTTCCTGGCGCGCTTTACGTTCTGCACGCGCTTCGGCACTTAAACGCTGTTGCTCACTGTCCCAGCCTTCATAGGCTTCAACAATTTTCTGAACCAGCTGGTGACGCACGACATCACGAGAATGGAAACGAGTAATATGAATTTCAGGGATTTTATCAATCACACGTAAGGCATGTGCCAGACCAGACTGCTGACCACGTGGTAAATCCACCTGAGTCACATCACCGGTAATCACTGCACGTGAACCAAACCCTAAACGGGTCAGGAACATCTTCATCTGTTCAGGCGTGGTGTTCTGGGCTTCATCCAAAATCACAAAAGAGTGGTTGAGGGTACGACCACGCATATACGCCAGTGGTGCAACTTCAATCACTTGACGTTCAATCAGCTTAGCAACTTTTTCAAAGCCGAGCATTTCATACAGGGCATCATAAAGGGGACGCAAATACGGGTCAATTTTCTGGGTTAAATCACCCGGTAAGAAGCCCAGTTTTTCACCCGCTTCAACCGCAGGGCGCACCAATAGAATCCGCTGGATTTCATTGCGTTCCAACATATCTACGGCAGCGGCAACAGCCAAATAGGTTTTACCCGTACCTGCAGGGCCAATACCAAATGAAATATCGCTTTGCAAAATACGCTGAACATAACGCTTTTGGTTGGCACCGCGTGGGTTAATACGGCCTTTGCGGGTTTGTAACCAAACAGCATCCAATCCAGTATGCTCTTGCCCATCATCCGATTGTAATTCACGGTCAGTCTGACTGCCTTGAATCATCATGTGGAGCGTGTCTGCACTGATTTGTGCAGAACTTTCCGCTTCTTCATGCAGGCGTTGCAAGAGCGTTTCGGCTCGCTCAACTGCATCAATTTCCCCATCTATAAAAAAGGCGTCACCACGATGGGAAATTTGGACGTCTAGGCGTTGTTCGATTTGTTTCAAATGTCCGTTATAAGCACCGAGCATGCTTTTTAAACGTTCCATTGAAATACCAGGAAAAGTTACTGTACGTCGAATCGCTGCAGTCAAGAGAATTCCTTAATCTGTTATTGGACTTTAGCTCCTACATTACGCCACGTCAGGCTCAAGATTCAAGAGCTCACCATAAACTAAATTCAAAGTTTTAATCTCGGTAATCTCAATCTCCGCAAAGCGTCCGACCCAAGCAGGGTCACCAATAAATGTTACTAAACGTGTATTGTCTGCTGTGCCGACCAAAATGTTCGGATCTTTATCAGAAACATTTTCAATCAGGACACGTTGCACCGTACCCAGCATGGCATCGGTCTTATCAATACTCGATTGTTTGATCCATTGTTGGACTTTGGCCAAACGCTCTTTTTTCACATCTTCAGGTGTGGTGTCTTCAAGTTCAGATGCAGGCGTACCTGGACGTTTTGAATAGATGAAACTGTACGAGTGGTCAAAATCCATCTCTTGAATAAACTGATAAGTTTCTTCAAAGTTTTGATCGGTTTCACCAGGGAAGCCAATAATAAAATCGCTAGATAAGTGCATGTCTGGGCGTACTTTACGTAATTTGGCAATCTTATCGATATACACATCAATAGTGTGGTTACGTTTCATGGCTTGTAACACATCATTCGAACCACTTTGCACAGGCAAGTGTAAATGCGACACCATTTGCGGTAAATCACGGTAGCATTGAATCAAATCATCATTAAATTCTAGAGGGTGTGATGTGGTGTAGCGAATTCGTCCAATACCAGGTACTTCGGCAACCAAACGCAGTAAATCGGCAAAAGTACAAATTTTGCCGTCAAAAGTTTCACCACGGTAGCCATTCACGTTTTGACCGAGCAAGCTAATTTCACGTACACCTTTTTCAGCCAAAGTCGCAATTTCAGCTAAGACGTCATCTAAAGGACGTGACACTTCTTCACCACGGGTATATGGCACGACACAGAATGAGCAGTATTTTGAACAGCCTTCCATAATCGATACAAAGGCCTTAAAGCCTTCAACTCGCGGCTCAGGTAGGAAGTCGAACTTTTCGATGTCTGGGAAAGAAATATCCACCAGTTTGATTTTTTCTTTCTTTGGTTTTTCGACCTGATCGTGGTGTTGATCAAGCATTTGCGGTAAACGGTGTAAGGTTTGTGGACCAAAAATCATATCCACATACGGGGCACGCTTTTGAATATTGTCGCCTTCCTGAGAAGCGACGCAACCGCCTACGCCAATCACCAAATCAGGATTTTTTTCTTTCAGCTTACGCCAGCGACCTAATTCAGAAAACACCTTTTCCTGCGCTTTTTCACGAATCGAACAGGTATTCATGAGCAGAATATCGGCATCAGCAGGGTTGCTGGTCAGTACATAGCCGTGAGAATCGCCTAAAAGGTCTGCCATACGGTGACTGTCATACTCATTCATCTGACACCCTTGCGTTTCGATATACAGTTTTTTGACTGAACCGTCGGCTGGGGTGTGCTGTGGCTGGGTAACAGTGTTTTCTGAGGCAGCTTGGGCACCATTGGGGATGAAGGTTTGAACCGTCATGTAGGCTCCTAAGAGATAGTTCACTAAATCGTTTATAAAAAATAAACGTCATTAGACAAAAGAAAGGCGCATATTTTAGCAGGAATTCACGCTAAACTGACAGCCTTAAATCAGCACAACAGCTGATTGAAATATGAAGAAATTTGTTTGAACATGAGTTGTAAGATTAATAGTGTCTAATCAGAAGGTTACATAACAGAACACAACTGCGGTTCTAGACTAATTAAACTAAACCTAAAGATGAGATGCGGACCTCGAGGCAAAAGTAAATGACTGAAGGCAAGCGAATGCTGCAAATGATGAAACAAAATAATAAATTAACGAAAAAGCTTGTATTAAGTCTGGTTTCGCTTGCCGTAATGACAGGTACGCATGCCGCAAATGAACAGTTTAATGATGCACTGCGCGCAGCCAATTCAGGCGATGTCGATTTATTGCAGCAGTATCAGCATGCCATGCAAAATGATGTCTTGGGTTACTATCCTGAATACTGGGCATTGAACACCAATTTGGGTATGCAACCTGCCAGTGCTATTGTGCAGTTTGCACAGCGTCATCCACAATCGGCGATGGCAGAAAAACTCGCAGCCGATTACATCGAAGAAAAAGTGAAGCAGGCCGATTTTAGCAGTGCCCAACCTGTGCTTGCCTATGTGAGTAATGCCGATCAGGCCGAAAGCTGTGCCATAGCACAAGTCCGTATCCGTTCGGGTGATCCTTTGGTGGTCGCAGAGTTTAAGGATGTGTGGCTGAATACCAATACGCAACCTGAATCTTGTACAGGTTTGGGACGAATGATGCTGTCGAGTCCGTTAATGACTCAGCAAGATAAGCAGCAACGCTTATGGGCACAATTGCGTGCAGGGCAGTCAGGACTCGCTTTAGCGACTGCGCAAAGTTTAGGTATGAATATCAGTTTGGCACAATTGAACAGCATTCAAGCCAATCCACTGAATTATTTGTGGTCGGCCCCAAAAGCCAGCAATGAAGATCACGCTTATTTAATTTATGCCATAGGTCGTTTGGCTGACAGTGATCTGGATTCGGCCTTGTCTTCACTAAAACGGAGCGCAGAGGGTACACCCGATGCCGTACAAAAAGCGTTGCACCGTGCAGTAGGCTATATTGGTGGCACCACGGTGATGAAAAATAATTTCAACCGTGAAGTGTTAAGCGCCTTAGATGCCAGTTATGGCTTGCCATTTAGCCCCGAAGAAGCAGAAATCTATGCCCGACAGGCCATCCGCTTTGGTGCATGGGAAAGTGTGATTCGTGCAGTAGACAGCATGAGTGTGACTCAGAAACAAGAAGACCGTTGGCAATACTGGTTGGCTCGTGCCTCAGAACAACGTGGTGATGCAGCATCGAAACGCAGCGCGCAAAATATTTATAAACAGTTGGCACAGGGCGATGATTATCACAACTTATTAGCAAAAGATCGTCTTGGGCAGCGTTACAATGCCATTCCAGTAAATAGCCAGCCGACAAGCAATGATTTACAGCGTTTAAATCAGGATATTCACTTTAACCGTGCCTTTGCCTTGCGTGAAATTAATGCACCTGCCAATTATATCAACCGTGAATGGAACTGGGCGGTACGTCAGGCGTATTTAAGACAGGATGATGGTTTGATTTTAGCAGCGGCTAAGCGTGCAACCGATATGGGTTGGTATGATCGTGCCATTTATGCAGCAGATCGTACTGTGAATAAGCACAACTATAGTTACCGTTATGCGATGCCACATCGTAATTATGTTGTGAGCCACAGTCAAAATGCAGGTATTGACCCTGCTTGGGCTTATGGTTTGATGCGTCAAGAAAGCCGTTTCAATACTACGGCACGTTCGCATGTCGGTGCGGGTGGACTCATGCAAATTATGCCAGACACGGCACGTTTGGTTGCACGACAAATGGGTGAAACTTATAATCCTGCTGCACTCAGTGATATGAATACCAATATCCGCTACGGTACATTTTATTTGTCGACCATTCAGCGACAATTAAGCAATAGTCCTGTGCTGGCCACAGCAGGGTACAATGCGGGGCCAAACCGCGCACGCCGTTGGCAGCCAGAGTTTCAGCAAATTGCGGCAGACCAATATACGGAAAGTATTCCTTTGTTGGAAACACGTGACTATGTAAAACACGTCATGACCAATGCTACACATTATGGATTGATGTTAGGTCAAGGCGGACAATCTATGAGTAGTCGTATGCAAAGTATTCCATCACGCAATACACCATAGTTAGTGGAATACTCAAGCATGCCATTTGTCATCGAATCACTGTTAAGGGGGCAGAATCATTGAAAATGAGGATGGGTACCATTTTGCAGCCAATTCATTTTGCATTGCTCAGTTTGGGTGGTGCAGCTTTGGTCATGTGTACACAAAACGCATTTTCAGCTCCTGTACAAGGCTATGTGATGTCGGTTCAAATGACTCCAGCCGTATGTTTAATTGATTCTACCAAAAGCAAAAAGCGTAAATGTTTGGAAGGTTACTCACTGAATATTGAGGGTTTATATCCTGAAGTCGCGACGCGTGAATGTAGTACCCATTCATCGGCAAAGTTGCCGCCGCTACAAGCGAAGGTAGTGGCGCGAGTCATGCCCGATGATGCTGCGCGAGTACAGCTTTGGCAGGGTATAGGTGGGTGTGTACCTATGAATGCCAGTCAGTATTTCCGCATGATCATTAACAATGCAGATCGGATTAACGTGCCTGCGGTATTGACGGGCCAAGACACTCAAACCGTACAACTGGGTCAGTTGCGTAGCCTGTTCTTAAAATCCAACTCAGGTATGTCATCCAAAAGCATTCATTTTCAATGCTCGAATCATCAGGGCAGCAGTTATTTAACCGAAATCAAAATTTGCTATAACAGTGCAGGGCACTATAAGCAGTGTGCTGCCAACATTGGGTCAAATTGCCCAAGTCAGTTTGTGATTAAAGGTTCTTACTAGGTTTTTGAGCGCATTAAATTTGTGGTTTAGAGTCTTTTGGAAATATTTTATTTATATTTTCTATCAGACTTTTGTGGAATTTGATGCGCTTTTGCATGCATCCGCTGAATGATTGGAGTACAATCTTTCGCGTTTATGATTATTAGATTAAATGGACTGACTATTTAATCGCATTGACTATCCTCAACTGGAGATAATTACATGAAGCAACCCGTTCGTGTTGCCGTGACTGGCGCTGCAGGTCAAATTGGTTACAGCTTATTATTCCGTATCGCTAGCGGTGAAATGTTGGGTAAAGACCAACCAGTTATTCTTCAATTGTTAGAAATTCCTGTTGAGAAAGCTCAACAAGCGCTTAAAGGCGTAATGATGGAACTTGACGACTGTGCTTTCCCATTATTGGCAGGCATGATCGGTACTGATGATCCTAAAGTTGCATTTAAAGATGCTGACTACGCTTTATTAGTTGGTTCACGTCCACGTGGTCCTGGTATGGAACGTGCTGACTTGTTAAAAGTGAACGGCGAAATCTTCATTGGTCAAGGTCAAGCATTGAACGAAGTTGCGAGCCGTGACGTTAAAGTTCTTGTTGTAGGTAACCCTGCGAACACGAATGCTTACATTGCAATGAAATCTGCTGCAGACCTTCCTGCGAAAAACTTCACAGCAATGTTACGTCTTGACCACAACCGTGCGTTAACTCAACTTGCTCAAAAAGCGGGTGTTGCAGTTTCTGACATCAAAAACATGACAGTTTGGGGTAACCACTCTCCAACAATGTATGCTGACTACCGTTTTGCAAATGTAAACGGCGAAAGCTTAAAAGACAAAATCAACGATGCAGAATGGAACAAAGACGTATTTCTTCCAACAGTTGGTAAACGTGGTGCTGCGATCATTGAAGCGCGTGGTTTATCTTCTGCTGCTTCTGCTGCAAACGCTGCAATTGACCACATGCGTGACTGGGCGCTTGGCACAAACGGCGAATGGGTAACTATGGGTATCCCTTCTGATGGTTCTTACGGTATTCCTGAAGGCGTAATGTTCGGTTTCCCTGTAACTTGCGAAAATGGCGAGTACAAAATCGTTCAAGGTCTTGAAATCGACGAGTTCAGCCGTGAGCGTATCAACTTCACGTTAAACGAACTTGAAGAAGAGCGCGCAGCAATTGCTGACATGCTTAAATAATTTAATCTTCTAGATTAAATTAAAAACTCGGTTACGAGTTAGGCCAGTCAATTTTATTGACTGGCCTTTTGTTTTCTATGTTCATATTTCTTATAAAAATAAGACTTATAAATCAAACTTACTTATATTTATTATCAGATATAAGAATGAATTATCTGCGATAAAATAAGCAGTCAGTCCTACAGCGTAGGGGAAATTGCGTAGAATACGCGGGTTTCCTTTTTCAAATTCTCTCTTCCATGTCTGTTATTGTTGCAGCTTCCCAAAGATCGAATGTTTCGGTTTGGGTGGCTTTTATCTTGTTAATTGTGGGTACCTTGGGTGCCTATCAAATTGTTGGTCTGAATCAAGCGCTGTTATTTTTGATTGGCGGTGCTTTGGGGATGACGTTGTATCACGCCTCTTTTGGTTTTACTTCTAGCTGGCGTGTGTTTATTAAAGAACGTCGTGGTCGTGGTTTGCGGGCTCAAATGATTATGCTGGGCTTGGCGGTGTTGTTGTTCTTTCCTGCTTTAGGTGCAGGTGAGTTGTTTGGCAATCCCGTCAAGGGCAATGTCAATCCTGTGTCGATGTCGGTCATGATTGGTGCTTTTATTTTTGGTATTGGCATGCAGTTGGGGGGTGGCTGTGCATCGGGTACGCTATACACGGTAGGCGGTGGCAGTGCGCGTATGTTGGTTACGCTATTTTTCTTCTGCTTAGGTTCACTGATTGCCACTTCGCATTTAGATTGGTGGTTTAATCTGCCGCATTTGGCGCCAATCTCGATTGTCGAAAGTTTTGGGGTGATTCCTGCACTTATTCTAAGCTTTGTTATTTTTGCTGTGATTGCTGCCGCAACCGTGTTTTTTGAAAAGAAACGTCATGGCAGTTTAGAAGTCGAGCCGCAAAGTCAGTACCATGGTTGGAAGCGTTTCCTCAAAGGTCCTTGGCCGTTAATTTGGGGTGGGCTTATTTTAACGCTGCTGAATTTTGCTACCTTGGTATTGGCTGGTCGTCCGTGGGGCGTGACTTCTGCGCTTGCAGTTTGGGCTGCAAAAGTTGCTGTTTTTGCGGGTGTAGATGTAAGCGCTTGGGATTATTGGCAGCAGTCAGGCAATGCTAAAGCATTGGCAAATTCATTGTGGCATGACATCACCTCTATGATGAATTTTGGCATTATGTTGGGTGCATTGCTTGCTGCAAGTTTGGCTGGAAAATTTGCCCCGAACTTTAATATTCCACGCCGTTCACTGGTTGCGGCTGTTATAGGTGGCTTATTACTTGGTTATGGTGCACGTTTGGCCTACGGTTGTAACATTGGCGCATACTTTAGCGGAATTGCTTCGGGCAGTGTGCATGGTTGGTTATGGCTAGTATTTGCATTTATGGGGAATGCCATTGGTGTGAAATTGCGCCCAATCTTCTTTCCAAATGAAAAGCCACAGCCTGAAAAACTAACAGGTTGCTAACTTTTAATTTAAGTAGATGAAAGCCAGTCGGTTTACATTGACTGGCTTTTTTGTTGCCTGTCATCGTGTTAAGAATATTGAGTGGGATGCTTTAGGTATATCGCATCGTACAAAAAATAACATGCTGCAACTCGGCTGCTGCTGAATTGCGGCTCGAAGCAGGTTAAGGTCATTAAAAGTACAAGACGAATCAAAGGAGGATGCCATGTTTGACCAACAACCGACTTTAGAACTGTTATTTCAACAATTGGGTCTAGATGCTGACGATGCAGCAATTGATCAATTTATTCGTGAGCATCAATTACCTGCAGAAACCAAATTACACTGTGCCGAGTTTTGGACGGAAGGGCAGCGCCAATTTTTGCAAAGCCATTGGAAAAAAGATGATGATTGGGCCATTGTGATTGAAACCTTAAATGAGCAATTACATAGTGATCAACATCCGAGTGTTTAATCGGTATTTAAGTTAAAAGTTTTTAAGTTAAATCAAATACTTTTCATCTAAAAAGCGCCAGTAAACTGCGTGCTCACAAAAAGATACAACAAACCCAGTCGGAAGACTGGGTTTTTTATACAAAGTGTTATAAGTTGGTTGAATAAGGAATTACAACGAAACTAATAAAAGGGGGCAAGGTGCTCATGCAAAATACTCCATCATTAGCCATGTTATTCAGCCAACTCGGTTTAGCCAGCAGCCCTGCAGCCATTGAATTGTATGTACGTACGCATCAATTACCTGCACATATTAATTTACATGAAGCGCCGTTTTGGAATAAATCACAACGTGAATTTTTAATCAGTCATTTGGTACAAGACGATGATTGGGCCATTTGGATTGATGAACTCAATCAACAATTGCATTTAGATGCTTATCGTTTACAAGCTGTTTAGGTTTAAGTCATCGTCATATTTAATATGTTTTCATTAAAAACGCCTCAGAACGAGGCGTTTTTTTAATGCATTCTGCTTTTGAGAATTTGTTTAAACCAGACTTCTGTTTGATAGGCGTTAAAAGCAGGGTGAATTTGTAAGAGTTCCAAATCAAATTCGGCAGTTTTACTGTACTTACCTAACCAGTGGCGACACAGTGCGCTTTCATTTTTACTGGCACTGGCATAGGCCAAGAAAAAGAAAATATCTCCATGTGCATAATGAGTCATGGCTTTTAAAACTTGTTGAGTAATTAAGGCGTATTTTGCATCGCGGGTCAGCTCAAAATACATCATATAGGCTTTGGCTAAATGCAAAGACAAGTTGATATACAGCGTCAACGGTATTTCTTCAAATTCAATCCGACCTTGTTCCAACAGCACAATGGCTTCTTGCAAAAAGTAAATCTGTTCTTGGCGTAACTCGCTCAAACTCACCAATTGTAAGCGTAAATCGGCACGTTCTAATGCCAATTCAGGCGTATTGCCTTGTAAAAAAAGTTGGTCGGTTTCCCCAATACGTTGAATAAGCTGTTGAGTCGAGTTGCGCATGGGTGAATTCCTGATAGCAATATTTGCTCTACATCGGGGCAAATTTACAGTTTTAAAGCCAATAGTCTGAAAAATGCGGTCTGTTTTTACCAAAGTTGATTGCCGCTGCGTAGCCATGCGGTAATGGAAAGACGTTGCTGTGTCGCAGGCAAAACTTCGTGCAATAAATCACTTTGGAAAATTGCAATCCGATTTGGGCGTGGTTCTATAATTTGCCATGCTCCATGTTTGTCTTGTAAACGTAGTTGTCCACCCCAATCTGTCTGCCATTCAGGGTGTAAATAATAGACAGCAGAAATCACCCGATCATTTTTTTGTTGTGGGTTATCGCGGTGCAAGGCATAAAAAGAACCTGCTTGGTAGCTGGCAAAATGTGCTTCGACCTCACGAATCCCTAAATAAAATGCCTGATTGAATTGTTCAGCCAAAGCCAAAAGGGTTTGGGTATGTTGTTGGGCAAAGCTTAAATCTTCGTGAATCCATAAAATATGATCACTGCGAATTTTGCTGATCACACCATTTTGTATGGCTGCTTCACGAAATTGATCTAAATTTTGACTACACTCTGCTAGAACCTGTTGTTGATATTCAGGTGAATAGGCATCATCCAGCATAGCAAAACCATGCAAATCTAAATCTTCAAGAATTTGATCAATATTCCAAGATTTTGGAAGCAGTGTGGCGTCCATAAAATAGATACTCAGACAAAATGCAAGACAAGCTGATTATTTTAGAGGAATACAAGCTCCTGAATGAAACTTTTTTTCATGCTAAAATGTCGGTTGATTTTAGGAATGAACCAAACATGAATTATCGTCACCATTTCCATGCGGGCAACTTTGCCGATGTCATGAAGCATGTTTTATTGCTGCAAATTCTGACACGTTTAAATGCCAAAGATAAACCTTATCGCTATGTCGATACACATGGCGGTGCGGGTAAATATGACTTATCTTTAGCACCTGCACAAAAATCGGGCGAATTTTTAAATGGTATTCATCGTTTAGTGAAACTAGATGATTCAATCAAACGTCAGGCACCAGAAGGCGTACAGCAGTATTTAAAACTGGTTGAAGCAATGCGTGAAACGGATGGGCAAGGTGCATATCCCGGTTCGCCATGGTTTGCTTTACAAGGTATGCGTGACATCGACAAAGCAACTATTTTTGAAATGCAGCGCGATGTATTCCAGCAATTGCGTCATAACATTCGTGATAAACGCGCAGGTTTACATGAGCGTGATGCTTACGAAGGTTTATTGGGCGTCATTCCACCAAAAGAAAAACGCGGTTTGGTGATGATTGATCCACCGTATGAATTGGAACGTAAAGATTTCCCTCAGTTGGTTGAATTATTGGCAGCTGCACATAAAAAATGGCCAACAGGCGTATTTGCGGTGTGGTATCCAATTAAAGACCGCGCCATGATTGAACGTTTTGAAAAGAAAATGTTTAAAACAGGTATTCGCCGTCAACTCATTTGTGAAATTTGTGTGTGGCCTGACGATACTCCTGTGGGCTTAAACGGTTGTGGTTTATTGGTGATTAATCCACCATGGAAATTCTCTGAAGATGCAGATGAAGCCCTGCAATGGTTGTTCCCGCACTTGCGTATGCAAGAACATGGTGGACATGCTGCAGTGCGTTGGTTAGTTGGCGAATAAAAAATTTAAATAGACGTTCAGGTTACAGTTAGGACACAAAATAATGACAAACACATCCAAACCCGAAGGAGAATATAGTTCCCGTGATCTTGAGCATGACGGAATTACATTTGAAGTGGTGGAAGAAGAACATACCCGTGAAGGGCAAAAGGTGAAACGTCGTGGTATCTATCTGTGGCCAAACCTGATTACCACGGCAGCCTTGCTGTCGGGTTTTTACTCCATTATTGCCAGTATGAATGGCGAATTTAGCCAAGCGATTTATGCCATTTTTCTAGCAGCATTGTTTGATGGTTTAGATGGTCGTGTGGCACGTGCGATTGGTGCGCAAAGTCCATTTGGCGAACAGTTTGATTCATTATCCGATATGCTCGCCTTTGGTGTTGCACCTGCGATTTTGATGTATAGCTGGAGTTTGCATGATTTAGGTCGTATCGGCTTGGCGGCTTGCTTTGTTTATACGGCTTGTGCCGCATTCCGTTTGGCGCGTTTTAATGTGCAAATTGGTGTGGTCGATAAACGCTACTTTATTGGTGTTGCAAGTCCTTTGGCTGCGCTGATTATCGTGTCGCTGGTTTGGGTAGGACGGGATTTTCCTGAACTGTATGATATTCGTGAAATTGGTCTACAAATCCTCAATGCTGTGATTATTATTGCAGTAGGATTGTTGATGATTTCCAATATTAAATATTATTCATTTAAAACCTTTGATCGTAAGCGTGTGCCGTTTTTTGTATTGCCAATCGCAGTATTTATCCTTGCAGCCATGACTTATAATATTCCTGTTGGAATTTTAGTGATTTCAATTATTTATGCACTTTCAGGTTTTGTGACCACTTTTATGGCAAGAAAAAATGCAGTGAGTTAATTAAGCTTTCATAAAAGCATCAACTCACAAGGAGTTTGATATGCAGCTGTTTCAAGATTTTCTCGATCGTTCCAAACAACTCAATCAAACTCCTGCGGCAACCGCCAAACTGCCTTATCACGCCCCAAAACATCATTATAAATTTATCTATCAGGGCTTAATTCTTCCTAATTTGCCTGCACCCTTACATTATCTCAACTTTATTGGTTTATTGGGCAGCCTAAATACCGCAATGCTGCGCCCTGAAAATGTGATTACAACCTCAGCTTTAGACACAGCCAGTATTCTTTGTAGTAGCAGCCCACACATGGTGGGGCAGTCCAATCATTATTCAATACAACATGATTGCGTATTTACTGCAGAGTATTTTCAGTTTGCCAATAAAGAGCGCATTACTGGACACTTTCCGCAATTTCATATTCAACGTGAAGATAGCGAACTTAGCTTTGATTTAAAGATCACCACAAGCTCTACAATTTCATATTTCACTAAATTGCGAATGAATTTGGCAGAACATTGGTCTTTGCTGTGTCAGTGTCAGGGAAGTGTACGCTATAAAGATCAGCATTTTCAGATTGAGCAATTGGGTAGTTTTGAGTTTGCCCGCTCAATCCAGTTTCCTTATTTCGCTGTGGCATTTTTTTGCTATCAAGTGATTAATCTGAATCATCAGCAACAAATGATATTGCTACAAAGTCGTGATGTGTTGAATCGAATTTTGCAATCTCGAATCTATCTGCGAAATGCGAACACGGAGCAAACTCGGGTATTTGATGGGCAAGTACAATTTAATATTCAACGGGTTTATCCAAAAGTAAAAACGCCAACAGGTCAGTGTATGTATTTGCCACGTGAGTTTGAATGGCGTTATCAAGATGAAGATGGCACCTCAATTCATTTACAGGCGCAGAGTCGTGGTGATTTTAAATTTGGGGCTGCAGCAGGTTATGTCGGAAGTTTTCAATATCAGTTGGCTATAAATGGAGATCAACAACAAGGAGAAGGAGGCTATTGTGAATATATCGACTGCCGCGCACTGAAATGGCAGGAACATGATCAGCCAGAAAAAATGCCAGATGTAGTTATGAATCCTGAACCTTTTATGATCAAGAAAAAGAAATAAACAGTATTTTGTGGAAAAGTGAAGTATTTTGCTGAATAATTAACCGTTTGGATTAAAAAACTGATAAAACTTAAAAAGAGGGGTTGCATGGCGAAATATTTGCCCTATAATGCACATCCATCGGCGGTGATGAAGATTAAAACTTCTGATAAAACAATGACTTGGTTAAACTTGATTAAGTTGGGTTTTAGAAAGAAAGTTTAAAATAATTTAAATTACCAGTTGACACTTTAGAAATAAGGCGTAATATAGCCGACCTAGCTTGATGCTGACGAAGCATCGAGAAGATCATTAAGAGATTATGAAGAACAACTTGTGTGGATTTTTACTGATTGATTGATCGAAAATATTTCATTGATTGATTGATTGGTTTAAATTACTCGAAGTTTATTTGAGCGAAATTTAAGTCAGAAAATTGATGAGCCAGATTTGGAAGTTTAGATTAAAACTTCAAAATGATTTTAACTGAAGAGTTTGATCATGGCTCAGATTGAACGCTGGCGGCAGGCTTAACACATGCAAGTCGAGCGGGCGAGGTTGCTTCGGTAACTGAGCTAGCGGCGGACGGGTGAGTA
>NZ_VPAP01000008.1:0-114136 GCF_013419195.1 Acinetobacter sp. YH12099
CACTAAAAACAATGCTCAAGTATAAATGCGAGAACGCAGGCGTATTGTTTGAAGAAGTCCAAGAAGCCTATACCACCCAAATCTGTTCGTGCTGCGGTGAGATCACCTCAAGTAGTCCCAAAGGTAGTACAGATCTTGGAATAAGAGAATGGGAGTGCATGAGCTGTGGTACAGCTCATGATCGAGATATAAACTCAGCTTTAAACATTCTTGCGCTTGGGCATAAGCGTCTAGCTGTAGGAATCACCCTCTTTTAAGGGGGGGAGGATGTCAAAACCTCAAAACCGAGCACATGATTTTACTGCATCTACCTCACCCTGAAAATGAAATCAAAGGTGGGGCATTGAAAGCTGTAAAGCAAGCACTCAAGCAGGAGGGTTTTTTATGAGTTATTTTAAATACAAAGGTTATCTCGGGACGATTGAACCAGACCTTGAAACAGGTGAGTTGTTTGGAAAATTGGCGTTCATTCGAGATCTTATTACTTATGAGGCTGAAACCTTAAAAACACTTGAGCAAGCTTTTCAGGAATCGGTAGATGGATATTTAGATTCTTGTGCAGAATTAGGGAAGAAACCCGATCAGCCATTCAAGGGAACATTTAATGTTCGTATCAGTCCTGAGTTACATCGCAAAGCTGTTTTAGCTTCGGAAGATAGTTCTTTGAATGCATTTGTGAGTGATGCAATTCAAGAGAAATTAATGCGCTTAGGTGGATGATTTTATCAATGCTATAAATTTTGTTCTATATTCAATTTAAAGCATAGCGACCCATTGTTATACAGATCGCTATGCTTTTTTGTGTGAAAACTACTTCTTCTTACGTTTCAAGCGTTTCTTCGCTTGTTGTGCAGCAAGTGCCTCCAAAGCCTCACGCAATTCTTCATCACTAAAGGTGGTGATGTGTTGCAGCATCTGCAAAGTCACATCATCCAACACCAAATTGGCGTATTGTGCGACGTTTTTAAAGTTATCATCAAACACAATCGCATTGTCACTGTTGGTGCTGATATAACCTTGCTGAGTTAAGACTTTAATAAAGCTTTGGAACAAGGCTTTGTCAAAGAATTCAGGTGAGTTGAATTCATACAGCACCGACAAACGCTGACCGACCAAATGGCTGAGTTCTTCGACCTGACGTGCCGAAATATTGCCTGAGCCGCGTTGTGTAATCAGCGCCAGTGTCATGTAATAACGCTCTAAACTCTGCATTACAGGTGCAGCCAATACTACCAACTGGTTATGGTCTTCACTATTTGGTGCAGGTGAAATTAAGTTGCCTTCCGCATCTTCAGAAATCAATTTGGCCTGAATTAACGCTTCTACATAGGCACAAATCCGTTCTTTGAGTTCCTGATCTTGCCATTTCAAGAACAACTCAGCTTTCAGGAACGGATATAAAGTACGAATGACGTTGATTAAATCACCACGACGAATCGAACCATTATGTTTCACCAATGCTGCAATTAAAGATGGTAAGACAAAGGCATGCAAAATATTGTTGCGGAAGTAGGTGAGTAACACCGCCTGATGGTCTTCAATCGCGATAATATCGCCCAAAACGTGCTGCACTCGTTTAATCAGTTTGAGTTTTAAGCCGTAGGCAATAATTTCTTTACCTGATAATGGTGTGACTTGAGTGCGCTCATCATAAGGCAGGGCAGTGAGCAGATTACGGTAAGTGTCTAACTGCTTCACACAAATTTCTTCATCCAAGGTATGTTTTGGTGTTGCCAGTAAAATCAGCGATAACAAAGATACCGGGTTAATTACCGCAGCACGGTTAATGTTTTCCAAAATCGCATGTGCTGAAGTATTCACTGCATCTGACACTTGTGGTGGAATAGGATCATCATTTTTTTCAATGCTGATGTGTTCGGCATCGTGTTGTTTTAGAACATCATCTAAAAACACAGGTTCGCCAAAATTGACATGCACCTTGCCAAAAATCCGTTCAATCTTGCGCATGGTTTTTAAAATGCCCATTAGCGATTCAGATTCTTTTGGCTTGCCTTGCATTTCACCGACATAGGTTGAACCTTCCATCAGGCGTTCATAACCAATATAAGTTGGCACAAAAGCAATCGGTTTAGCACGACCACGCAAATGACTGTGAATGGTCATGGCGAGCATGCCTGTTTTTGGTGGCAACAAGCGGCCTGTACGTGAACGTCCACCTTCAATAAAGTATTCAAGCGGCGTGTTACGCGACAAAATACTGAATAAATATTCTTTAAAGACGGTTGTGTATAAGCCGTTGCCACGGAAAGTACGACGGATAAAAAACGCACCGCCACCACGAAGCAATTGACCTACAAATGGCATATTCAGGTTATCGCCCGCAGCAATGTACGGCACCATCATGCCGCGTTTGTAAATCACATAAGACAGCAATAAATAGTCGATATGACTGCGGTGACATGGGGTATAGATAATTTCATAGTCTTTGGCCAGTTCGCGCACGGTACTAAAATTATGCACTTCCACGCCATCGTACAATTGTGTCCATAAGCGGGTCAGTGCCATATCGGCAAAGCGTACCGCTGCATGAGAGTAGTCCGACACGATTTCATTTAAATAACCAATCGCACGACGCTCGGCTTCAATCACGCTAATTTTACTGCGTAAACTTTCACGACGAATGGCATCTTGCACATCGGGAGATTTAATCAGACTGAGCATGACATTGCGGCGGTCAGACAAGTCTGGGCCAAGTACGACTTCACGTTGTCCATCTAAGTAATTATTTAGAGTGTTAACAATAAAGGTCGCAGGCGACAGGTTCGGATGCTCAGTTTTGGCATGTTCAATTAAAGCGCGTAATGATTGTGGCTCGTGAAATTCCAAATAAGACTGACGACCATGCACCCCAATATTCATTAACTGCTTGACTGTGCCAGGCGTTGCCCACGTATCGGTAAACAGTAGTTTAAACCACGAATCCTCTTTGTCTGGAGAACGTCCCCACAACACGGTCACAGGTACCAATTCAATATCAAGTTCTGGGTGTTGTTCTAATTGTTCAATTAAACGTAACAAGCGTGGCGGAAAAGCATAAGGTGGTGGATTGAGTAGGTTGTTCTCATCGTGATGCTGTAAAAACAGAATCGAGGCTTTTTCTTTATGTGAACCCATCACCAATGGATCAAGCGCAGGCGTGAGTTTTAAGCGACGTGTTTCGCCATCGACCACCAAGGCATTGCTGCGTGAGTGATTTTGCAATACGTAGCAAGTTATCTTGGTGCGAGTGGCATTTGAGTCTACACTTTGCGCATCCTTGACAGGGACTTCACCCAAAACATGCGGTGTCACCACAAGGTCAAGCAGCTTACCAGAAAGCTGACGATACATTTGACCAAAACCACGCTTGGACATATTCACTCCTACTTCATCACCTAAGTCCCTAGCCAGTAGGGAATTTATTTTGCGTCATTGTATCTAATAATCGCGCTGCATTTTTAGATAATTTGCATGAATATTGTTAGATTTTATCGTTAAAAATCGTATTTTTAGCAAAATTGATCGGCTAAGTTGTGACACAGCGGTCAGTCTTTGATGGGTAAAAGATGCAGAATCTATGGCAAAATAGCAGGCTTAAAATAGTCAGTTTATTTTGACGATTTATTTTTTCATCGACTTCGATCCCGCATCCCCAATTTCCGCCATACATAGGTTAGTTATGAACGCACTCACACAAGAGCTGGTTGAACTTCTTTGTTTAGAAAAGTTAGAAGAAAATATCTACCGAGGTATCAGTCGTAACTTGGTGGGTAAACGTGTTTTTGGTGGACAGGTTTTGGGACAGGCTTTACGTGCTGCATCTTATACCACTGATCGTCCTGCGCACTCATTGCATGCCTATTTCTTGTTTGGTGGCGATGTCAACGCACCTATTATTTATGAAGTTGACCGTTTGCGTGATGGTAAAAGTTTTTCTAGCCGTCAAGTACGTGCCATTCAGCATGGGCGTACCATTTTTACTGCGATGGTGTCCTTTGCGCCGTTGGAAGACGGTCTGAATTATCAAATTTCAGAGCCAAACTATCCTGCAGCAGAAGCTTTAAAAAACGAAGCGGAACTCAAACAGCATATTGTCGAGTTTGTACCTGAAAATGTGCGTGCCAGTTTTATGCGTGATCGCTTGGTGGAGATTCGCCCGATTAATCCGAGCAATCCATTTTTACCGCAGCCTGAAGAACCTGCTTATGCACACTACATTCGTACCCATGACAGCATTTCACCAGAGGTGGATGAAGTGTCTTTGCATCAGGCAATTGCGGCATTTTATTCAGACTTCACGTTAATGACCACAGCACTGCGTCCGCATGGTTTGAGCTATTTATCACCAAGTTTGCAGTGTGCCAGTATTGACCATGCCATGTATTTCCATAAACCGTTCCGTGTGGATGACTGGATGCTGTACGACATGGAAGCCACCATTAGCACTAGTTCGCGTGGTTTGAACTTTGGGCGCATGTGGCAAAATGGTGAATTGGTGTGTAGCACCAGTCAGGAAGGCTTGATTCGTTTACGTGAAATCGAAACGCAATAAAATATAGCCTTTAAAATCTACATTCATCAGCCGACATTCATGTCGGCTTTTTTACATCCTGAAGCACGATCTGAACCTAATCAAAGTGCGCTAGAAAAATAATACTCGATTCAATTTCAGCCACATGGCATAGTCCACACATCACATTAAAAAACTCAATTGCGTATGAGCCTCAATACACAAATTCTAATTGCCGCAATTTTGGGTGTGGTGTTTGGTTTTATTCTGAATCTATTTCCAGACAGCACATTTTTTAGCGCCAGTTTGTATGGCATTGGTTTAATGAGCAGTATTTTTATTGGTTTATTAAAAATGCTGCTGATCCCACTAATTTTTAGCTCAATTGTGGTCGGTGTGTCGAACTTACAGGCTGTAGGGCAATTGAGTCGAGTCTGGAAAATTACGTTGGCGTGTTGTGTCACCACCACGACTTTGGCTTTAATTTTAGGTTTGGCGTGTGCGCATTTATTTGCAGTGGGTAAAGGCGTAGATATTGTGATGTTTCAAGATGCTATGGCGCAGCATCAAAGCCCAGACACGCTTACGCCGTCTTCGTTTTTTACCAATTTCATTCAAAACACCTTAATCAATCCGTTTAAAGCTTTTGCCGAGGGTAATGTTTTGGCAGTGGTGATATTTGCCTTATTGGTGGGTGTGGCGCTGGTCAAAGGCGGGGAGCACTTTAAAACGGTACGTAAACTCAGTCAGCAATTTTTTGAAATTATGATGTTGATGATTGGCTGGGTAATGAAACTGGCACCTTTGGGGATTTTTGCTTTATTGGCTAAGTTGGTTGCAACCGAAGATATTTCAGTCCTGAGTCGTTTGGCAGAGTTTGCTGCAGTGGTCACGGGCACCACGATTTTTCATGGTGTGGTGGTCTTGCCTTTGCTGTTGTGGATATTTGGCAAAATGGATCCGATCACCTTTTTTAAAGGCACACGTGCTGCCTTAATTACGGCTTTTGCCACCAGTTCCAGTTCTGCCACTATGCCACTTTCGATGAAATGTGCGCAGGAAAATTTAGGTGTGCGTCCGCAAACTGCAGGCTTTGTGATCCCGTTAGGTACACAACTGAATATGGATGGAACGGCATTGTATGAAGCTGCAGCGGCTTTGTTTGTTGCCAATTTAATGGGGCTGGATTTAAGTTTAGGACAGCAATTAATTGTCTGTGCCACAGCCATGATCGCTTCTTTGGGCGCGCCTGGTATTCCAAGCGCAGGTATGGTGACGATGATTATGGTATTACAATCGGTGGGCTTGCCTGCAGAAGCGATTGCGATTTTATTGCCGATCGACCGTTTGTTGGATACTGTGCGTACTGTGGTCAATGTGCAGGGCGATATGATGATTAGTGTGGTGGTCGATCGGCATACTCGTGATGACCCTGCACTGCATTCCTGATAATGGGTTTAAAATCGAATCAAGTTTTCAGCATCATCCTGTTTTATTGTGCTATGTAAAGACATGAGCCAAAGCAGATTAATCCCAACATGGGCTGTAGGCCACTTCCCAAATATGACCATCTAAGTCCTGAAAATAACCTGCATAACCGCCGTAAAAGGTGCTCTGTGCAGGTTTTAAAATTTTCGCACCTGCATTTTTTGCTTGTTTCAATACCTGATCGACCTCGAGTGGGCTATGTACATTATGTCCTAAAGTGATTTGTGCAGCACTGCTGGCTGTACCTGTTAAGCCTGTATCTTGTTGTAAACTTTGTTTAGACCATAAAGCCAGTTTTAAGCCTGCTTGCAGTTCAAAAAAGACCACCGCACCTTGTTCAAATTCCTGTCCAATAATGCCTTCAGTTACAAGTCCTAAGCCGTCGCGGTAAAAATCGAGTGCACGTTGTAAATCTTCTACCGCTAAGGTAATCACTGAAATGTGTGCCTGCATGTTTGATCTCCTTATCTTATGTAATTGTTTAAGCGTTTAATTGTTATGATCTTGACAGTAGGGCATTTCTGGCTGCGTTGTAAAGTGCAACTTTGGTGGTGAGAGAGATTGTGATTACGGCGTAAAACTGAAAGTGGACATACAAATAAAAAGTCCTATTCGAGATTGAACGAATAGGACTTTATGTTATAGACCAATAGTCAGTAATTTAACGGACTATTTGGTTTTGGTATCAGATGTGGCTGGATCGTCTATATCTAAAGATTCAGGCTGATCAACATCAACATCAACATCAACATCAACATCAACATCATCGCCAGTCGCTTCTGGAATGCTGTCTAAATCAAATTGATGCGCTTGTTCTAAGGTGAAGTTCAAACGACCGCCCATCACACTCGCAAGCTCTTCCAAACCTTGTTTGTTGAGTGATGAAAATAATTGAATCGAGAAATCTAGTTTCATCTTTTTCAACTGCTGTTTGACTTCAAGCAATACTTTATTGGCAGGGCCGCGGTTGAGTTTGTCCGATTTGGTGAGCAATACATGCACGAACAATTTACGTGAATATGCCCACTCCAGCATCATCACATCAAAGTGCTGTAAGGGATGGCGAATATCCATCAGTAACACCAAGCCTTGTAAACTTTTACGATGAATCAAATAATTTTCGAGTTCTTTTTGCCACACAATTTTCATGGCTTCAGGTACGGCTGCATAACCATAACCGGGTAAATCGACCAAACGCTGTTCGGGGTTGCCCAAACTAAAGAAGTTGATCATTTGAGTACGACCCGGTTTTTTAGAAGCACGTGCCAATTGTTTTTGATTGGTTAAAGCATTAATTGCACTGGACTTACCTGCGTTGGAGCGTCCTGCAAAAGCCACTTCGTAGCCAGTATCTTCTACACATAAATTCAGTTTAGGCGCACTCATTAAAAACTCGGCTTTACGCAGCCAGTTTAAGGCGCGAACAGAGTATTCAGTAATGGCAGGGTCTACTTTTTTCTCGTAGCTAATTTTCTGCCGTGGCTGTGCTGCTGCCTTACTGTTTTTCGATTTTCCTCTGCTATGGTGCATAACTTAACTTCAATTCATGGTCTACAAACAGGCATTATAAAGCAAGTCATACAGGCAAGCGACCTTTGCGCCCTGAATGCCCGAAAAAAGCAACATCTAGGATGATATTGCTTTGACCGTTTAAGTTACTTTAAAGATGAATCAGCGGGATTGGAGATTGTGTACTGAACTGTAAATTGGGTACAGGCTGTAGCACTTCACCCAAGCTGTATTGATCTAAGCTTTGATAAAACTGTTCCATTGCCTGATTGAGAATGCCTTTTAGTCCACATTGCGCACGCAGCACGCAGGGCGGGGTATTACACTCTACAATTTGATTTTCACCTTGCAGGATTCTCACCACATGACCTAAACGCAAAGGCAATGCTTCAGGATGCAAGCGAATCCCGCCACCTTTACCACGAGTGGTAATTAGCCATCCTTGCTTACCCATAAAGTGAACGATTTTTACCAGATGGTTCTGGGAAACATGCAAATCCTGTGCAATTTCCGCAATGGTATAGGGTACATCTCGAGGACGCGAGATATACATTAAAATACGCAGCGCATAGTCGGTGAATTTATTTAATTGCATGATCGCACAGATGTTTTTTTTAAATACAAATAAATTAAGGCTAGTCTAGCATAACTAGACTAGCCTTACCTATTAGCTTTTAACGCTTTAGATTAGTGGCGAACACCACCTGTACCAAACGCTTCGCTATGGATTTGCTCATCTTTGATGCCACGCGCAAGTAAAGCTTTACGCTGTTCTGCCATGAATGGCATTGGACCACATAAGTAGTAATCTGCATCGGCTGGTAACAGCGCTGCATCTACAGTGCTGAGGTCTAAACGACCTGCAACATCGTAATCTTGACCCAGTACATCACCTTCGTTCGGGAACTCATACGCAGTCAACGTATGAATACGTGGACATTTTGCAGTTAAGTCTTGGAGATGCTGTTTCATGGCATGTACTTGTTTGCTACGACATGCGTGAATAAATGTCACAGGTTGTGGCACATCTAAAGTCACCAATTGATTCAACATTGCAATCATTGGTGTTAAGCCAACGCCGCCACTAATGAAGACATTGCGTTTGTTGCTGTCGATGAGGAAGAAGTTACCTGTTGGTGCAGATACTTCAACTTCAGAACCTTCTGGTAATTGGTGCAATACGTTCGATACCCAACCTGCAACTTTATCTGCACCATTGCCTGGCTCACGTTTTACAGAAATACGTAAGTAATCTTGTTGTGGGCTAGTCGATAGCGTGTATTGACGTGGTTGCTTCAAGCCAAGTTCAGGTACAAATACGCGTACTGAAATATATTGACCTGCTTCGTATTTTGGTAAATCGCCACCATCTACTGGCTCGAAGTAGATTGAAGTGATTTCGTCACTTTCTACAACTTTCTTGGCAATTTTGAAATTACGCCAGCCTAACCAGCTGCCTTTAGTTTGTTCGTGTTGTTCGTAGATTGCACGTTCAGCATTAATAAACACTTCTGCTAACTGACCATAAGCAGCTGCCCATGCATCAATTAGAGGATCTTCCATTGAAATATTTAATACTTCGCTAATAGAGTGAAGTAGGTTTTCGCCCACAATATTATAGTCAGGTGCTTGAATGTTTAAGCTCACGTGTTTGTGGGCAATCAATTCAATCACAGGCGCAAGCACAGAAGGATCTTCAATGTTTTCAGCATAAGCCAATACAGCACCTGCAAGCGCTTGAGCCTGCGCACCACTACGTTGGTGACCCATGTTAAAGGTTTCTTTTAGATCAGGATTATTCCCCAACATGCGGTTATAGAAATAACCAGTCAGTGCGACACCATTTTCACGGAGTACAGGAACAGTTGCTTTTACAAGGTCAATTTGCTGTGGAGTCATGTTCGATCTCTCATGGCTGTTATTTATAAGATGTATTCAAAATACATCTTATAAATAAGGATTGCAAACATTTTTTTGTGAAACCTTAAAAAAAATATGGATTATAAAAATATCCCATTATTTTTAAAGTTTTTATGGGGTTTGTAGATGTGACAGCGAGAGGTTTGTAAGTGTTCATTTAGGTTTTGGATGGTGCATCCATGAATGAAATCTATACAAACCTCATCGTTTATAACATGCTATTTCTTACCAAATAATGACCCTAACAAACCTCGTACAATTTTCTGCCCAGTAGAACCGCCTAAGCTGCGTGCTGCGCTTTTGGCAAAGGTACCCACAATATCTTGAGTCAGTTTTTCACGCTGTTTGGCAGCGCGTTCTGCTTCTTTTTGCTGTTCGCGGGCTAGACGTTCTTGCTCGCGCGCTTGTTGTTTGGCGAGTGCTTCGGCTTCTTTTGCCTCTTGCTTGGCGCGAGCTTCAGCTTCTTTGGCTTCAATTTTAGCTTGTTCTGCTGCTGCGGCTAGTTGCTGACGTTGTTCAACTTTTTGTTGCAGCATTTCATAAGCACTTTCACGATCTAATTGCTGCTCATACACACCTGCAATAACACTCTGGCTGATACAGGCTTGACGTTCTTCTGTGCTAATTGGGCTAAACGATGAGTAGGGCGGCATTACCCAAGCGCGTTCTACAATTTGCGGTGTGCCTTGTTCATCTAAGCAACTAATTAAGGCTTCACCTACCGCAAGTTCGGTAATGGCTTGTTCAACTTTAAAGTCTGGGTTGGCACGGAATGTATCTGCGGCAGTTTTTACTGCTTTTTGGTCTTTGGGTGTAAAAGCACGTAAGGCATGCTGAACACGGTTACCCAATTGTCCCAATACGCTTTCAGGCAAGTCCAGCGGGTTTTGGGTCACAAAATAAATCCCCACGCCTTTAGAGCGAATTAAGCGTACCACTTGTTCAATTTTTTCTTGTAGCGCGCTGCTGGCATTGTCAAATAACAAGTGTGCTTCATCAAAAAAGAACACCAGTTTTGGCTTGTCCATATCGCCCACTTCAGGCAATTGTTCAAACAGTTCTGATAACATCCATAATAAAAAGGTGGCGTACAGTTTTGGCGTGTTCATGAGTTTGTCTGCAGCCAAAACATTAATATTGCCGCGTCCCTGACTGTCAGTTTGAATAAAATCCAAAATATCCAAACTCGGCTCACCAAAGAATTTATCACCGCCCTGATCAGCTAAAGCCAGTAAATTGCGCTGAATCGCACCCAAACTGGCTGGAGAAAGATTGCCATACTCAGCTTTAAATTCACTGGCGTGTTCGCTGACATAGGTCAGCATGGCTTTTAAATCTTTAAAATCAATCAGTAATAAACCCTGATCATCGGCAATACGGAATACCGCAGACAACACGCCCTCTTGGGTGTCATTCAGGTTCAGCATTTGCGCCAATAATAACGGGCCAATTTCAGAAATGGTGGTACGAATCGGATGACCTTGTTCGGCAAATAAATCCCAAAACACCACAGGAGATGCTGCAAACGGAATGCTTTCGATACCTAAGCTCTTAATACGTGCATCAAACTTTGGGCTGCTGCTGCCTGCTTTGGCTAGACTGGAAACATCGCCTTTGGCATCGGCTAAAAATACGGGTACACCAATTCGTGAAAAGCTTTCTGCCAGTACCTTTAATGTTACGGTCTTGCCGGTACCTGTTGCCCCAGCAATCAGGCCATGACGGTTGGCAAGCTGAGAATGCAGCACGATATCCTGTGTGGTATCGGCGGTTTTTTTAGCAATAACGATTGGTGTATTCATTGACTTGAAAACCTCTATATAAATTTTTGTCTTTTGGAATACTTAAATTTCCCTTATGCACGGATTCGTGATTTAAGCCTCTTTTTTGGTTTATTGTGTTACATGTTAAGGTATTTTTACTTTATTGTTGAAATTGTATCCATTTTTTTTGTAATATTCACCATTCATTTTATTTTTAATAACATTATGAAAAATAAAATTTTAATTTAATAGCTTTTATTAAATAGTTTGAAAACGGTTAGAGGGTATAAATGAAACTTAACAAACAATTATTAGCAATGTTAGTGGGAACATCTGTATTTTTAACGGCATGTGGTGGTGATTCAGATAGCTCAATATCTACAAAGCCTACTGATCCAGTTCAACCAGAACAGCCAGACGAAACGCTTACTACTATTCAAGATGTTGCAACTGTAGTAAGTGAAAAGGCAAATATTGCAGTTTTTGGTGCAGTGAATCCTAAATATTTTACAGAGACAGCATTAACATCAGGTCGGACTGTTTTATTGTTAGATGATAATGTGACAAAAGCAGCTGGATTTGCTTCACAGGTTGATTTAACTGCTTCATCGGCACAGAATCAAGCGAAAGTGAGATCCGTTGTATTAAATCAAAATTTAGATGAATTTAGTAAATTCTATTTAGCTGCATTTACTGATGCTCTTATCCAGCAAAATGCAAAAGTCAATATTTTAACTAATCGTGTATCTACGAATGCTCAAGGTGAAGTGGTTAATGTAATCTTGGATATTGATTTTTCTAATGCCAATGAACTGACTAAAGTTCGTGATCTGTTGTTATCTGTATTAAATTCAAATTCATCTGTTACTACTCCTGTAGCCGTACAAGCAAGTGATAAAAAATTACGTCTCAATCTATCTTTTTGGCTTGCAAACCAATTAGGTTATATTTGGGGAAATACTTACGTAGCGAGTAATAGTGATCAAGTTAACCAAGTATATGGTGATTTGAATATTGCTAGTGCTTTAAGTAGCAATGCGGTTATTGAAGTGGCTACAGTAAAAGAAACTTTTACTCAAACAACACAATCTGCAAATGCGGTTGACATTTTATGGAATATTGATTCTTCAGGTTCAATGTCTGAAGAACAGCGTAACTTGGCTAATGGTGCTGCACAGTTCTTTAAATCATTGAATCAAGCAGGTGTAGATTATCGTTTAGCAGTGAATACGCAGGATGCGTACGCATGTAAGTCGCTTAGAACTTTAAAAGATAAAACGACTAATTTTATTGATAGAAATACACCTGATGCAGAGCAAGAGTGGGCAACCTTGGCTCAACCTGGAACTTATGGTTCAGCTACTGAAACAGGTTTTTACTGCGTTCGTGAAGCAGATTTGACTGGTTTTGACCGTCCAAACGTGAAGAATTTAGTGGTGTTTGTTTCAGATGAGCCTGAAAATGAAACATATTGGCAGTCCAGTCCAGTATATAGTAACTATACACGACGAGATTTTAATGATTATAAAAATTATTTCTTGTCTACAAACACTACCTACTTTTCGATTGTAGGTACATCTGATCATATTCGTCCAACTTTTGCAGATCCTACAATTTCTTGGAGTACACCAGGATTCGAATGTAATGGTCAAGGTGGATCAGCAGAGGGCGGTGGTCATTTTAAAGAGATTGCACGGTTGACTGGTGGGGCTTCTGCTTCAATTTGTGCGGATGCCACAAGCTGGAATGTAGTATTTGATGACATTATTCGTGTAGCAACCGGTCTTGCAAGTCAGTTTAGTTTAAAACAGGTACCAGTACCTTCAACTGTTAAAGTGACAGTAAATGGTCAAAATGTTGCGCGTGATACAACACATCGACAAGGCTTTGATCTAGTTTATAGTAATTCTGGCGTAAGTTTAGTGTTCTATGGAACAGCTTTACCAAAAGCAGGTGAGACTGTTTCAGTAAGCTATGATTACTTTAAGTAAAGCGAAACAATAATGTAAAAAATTGGGCAAATTGCCCAATTTTTTATGTCGATATTTAAGCTAAGACTTTTAAAGCTTGTTGAATATCCTGAATCAGATCTTCCGGATGTTCCAGACCAATACAGAAACGAACCAGAAAACCCTCCTTCAAATGTGAATGTTCAAGCACACGCATTTCTTTTAAGTTATATAGCATGACCAGACTGACAGGACCACCCCAGCTAAAGCCAAGCTTAAACAGTTTTAAGCTGTCACAGAAATTGCGAATATCTTGCAACTTGTAGTTATTGTCAAAAATCACGCTGACCAAACCTGCGCTGTGTCCATCGCGGCAAATTTCTTTCCAATACGCATGCCCCGCAGATGTGGCATCAGCAGGATGCAACACCTGAGCAAATTGTGGTTGTAGTTTCAGCCAGTTCAGTAACTGCAAACAGCTTTGCGCTTGGTGTTCATAGCGCAATTGCATTGAGGCTAAGCTACGTTGTACTTGCGCAACATCATCGCCCGATACACAAATGCCTTGGATGGCATGCATACGAAATAATTGATGATGTAAATGTTGATCACGGGTCACCACAGAACCCATTAATATATCGCCACCACCACTTGGGTACTTGGTTAGGGCATGGACACTTATATCGACACTTAAATGATCGTCACCAAAATCGAAAGCATTAAAAGCAAGCCCTGCACCCCAAGTGTTATCTAAGGCTGTGAGCATATGATGTGCTTTGGCTTTTTTGACTAAGGCGCTCAAATCGGGAAATTCCAACGTGACCGAGCCTGCGGCTTCCAGCCAAATCAGTTTGGCTTTTGCAGAGGGTTGAAAACTTGCAACATCAATTGGGTTATACACTTTTACCGCGATGCCATAACGCTGCGCTAAATTGCGTAAATGCTCCATATTGGGACCGTAAATATTGTCGGCCACCCAGACTTCATCGCCTTGACTTAAAAAGCAGGAATTCACCAAATTAATGGCAGACAGTCCGCTCGGTGCAAGTAAGGCGTATTGCCCACCTTCTAATTGCGCAATTTGGTCGGCAAGGGTAAAGGTGGTTGGGGTGCCGTGTGTGCCATAACTATAGTCATAAGCATCTGTCCAATGGCGATTAAACAGTGCATCGGTATTCTCAAAAATAATGGTCGATGCACGAAATAGGGGAGGTTGTACTGTCGAAATATATTGCGGGGCACGTCGTGGTGCATGAATTAACACAGTTTGAGCATTCTTTTTCACAATCTCACTCAGAAAATAAAACCATATTGGCTTTAGATTAAGAGAAACACAGGCTTAAAGCTATAAAAAGCTGAACGCTTTAAAAATACAAGATGAGTCTTGAAGTTGGCGTTATTTTTGCAGAAGCTCAAGTGTAGACATAACTCAGGATGATTAAGATGCAAGCGCCATTAAGAGTGCATTATTTTCAACATATTGCCGAAGAAGGTTTTGGGAGTTGCTATAGCTACCTGAAACAAATGCAGGCACACATCAGTGCCACCGAATTTTTTGCTTTGCCACCCGAACAAAATATTGAAATTGAAGCTTTGCCACGGGTCGAAGATGTCGATTTATTGATTGTGATGGGCGGCGCCATGAGTGTCAATGATGAGGCGAACTATCCCTGGCTAAAAATTGAAAAGCGCTGGATTCGACGTTATTTCGCTTCAGGCAAGCCTGCTATTGGCTTGTGTTTGGGTGGGCAGTTAATTGCCAATGCGTTGGGTGCAGCGGTCAGTCGTAATCCAGAACAAGAGCGTGGTTGGCATCCAGTCTATAAAGTCGAAAATACACCAGAAACCTGCTTTCAAATACCTGATCAAATCACAGTGATGCAGTGGCATGGTGAAACTTTTGAATTACCAAAGGGCGCGGTAAGACTTGCCAGTAATGCCGCCTGCGCTAATCAACTCTATCAAATTGGGAAAAATGTACTAGGATTCCAATTCCATCCAGAAATTACCCCACAAGCTTTGCAGCTGTTTTTAGACAATGCCGAAATGAAACCAGCATTTTCGGGCATGTATGTACAACCCGCGCATGAATTAAAACAGATGTCTGCGGCACAATTTCAGGCAGGCAACCAATTAATGAATCGTGCAATAGATTATGTTTTAGCACAAAGCAAACTTCGAGAATAAAGTCATGGGTTGTGGCGCAAACACAGAAAAGAAAGTTAGGTCAGGGCGATGACGATTTCTGCTGTCAGGGATGGTTGGAATGGTCAAAATGCAGATTGTCTAAATTTACACTCAATAAATGGATAGGAATGCTGCCTAACTCATATATAAAGTGCTAATCGTATATTTTAAAAAGAGAAATCGGCAGAGCGTGAAAAATAAAGCAATAAAGCCAAAAAGAGATTTGCTTATGCATTAAACAATCGTTATAATGGGCGACCCTTTATGCAAGGGGGTTAACTGCGAAGAAAGTAGTTAACATCGTGACAGTCGTGGCATCGATCATGACCTTAGTGATAATTCACTGCCTTTGACACTTGCCTTAAATTAGTGGGGTGAGATGCGTCAAGGGTGATTCTTTATATATTTGGCTTGGAGTTAACTGGTATGTCTAACCAGAGAATTCGTATCCGTTTGAAGTCTTTTGATCATCGTCTGATCGATCAATCTGCTCAAGAAATCGTAGAAACCGCTAAGCGTACTGGCGCACAAGTTTGTGGTCCAATCCCGATGCCAACTCGCATCGAACGCTTCAACGTTTTAACATCACCACACGTAAACAAAGATGCGCGCGACCAGTATGAAATCCGTACTTACAAGCGTTTGATCGACATCGTTCAACCTACAGATAAAACTGTTGATGCGTTGATGAAATTAGATCTAGCAGCTGGTGTTGATGTTCAGATTGCATTGGGTTAAGGCTTTCGGTTAATTAACACTCTAAGTTAATTAGGCCGCTTTTTTAGAGGTTTATGCACATGGCTATTGGTTTAGTCGGTCGCAAGTGCGGTATGACCCGTATCTTTACAGATGCTGGTGTTTCTGTACCTGTTACAGTGATTGAGGTTGATCCTAACCGCATCACTCAAATCAAAACGCTTGAAACAGATGGTTATCAAGCAATTCAGGTTACTACTGGTGAACGTCGCGAATCTCGCGTAACTAACGCTCAGAAAGGTCACTTCGCTAAAGCGGGTGTTGCTGCTGGTCGTTTAGTTCAAGAATTCCGTGCTACAGAAGCTGACCTTGAAGGTCGTGAAGTTGGCGGAACTATCGGTGTAGATTTGTTCACAGTAGGTCAGATCGTTGACGTAACTGGTCAGTCTAAAGGTAAGGGTTTCCAGGGTGGTGTTAAGCGTTGGAACTTCCGTACTCAAGACGCTACTCACGGTAACTCTGTTTCTCACCGTGTTCTAGGTTCTACAGGTCAAAACCAGACTCCTGGTCGCGTATTCAAAGGCAAAAAAATGGCTGGCCATTTAGGTGCTGAACGCGTAACTGTACAGGGTCTTGAAATTGTATCTATCGACACAGAGCGTTCAGTTCTTGTTGTTAAAGGTGCGATTCCTGGTGCGACTGGTGGTGACGTAACTGTACGTCCTACGATCAAGGCTTGAGGGGAAATAACGTGAATTTAAATACTGTTTCCGGCTCTGCTGTTGAGTTATCTGAAGTTGCGTTCGGTCGTGAATTCAATGAAGCACTTGTACACCAAGTTGTTACAGCTTACTTAGCTGGTGGTCGTCAAGGCTCTAAAGCTCAGAAATCACGTGCAGACGTTGCTGGCGGTGGTAAAAAACCATTCCGTCAAAAAGGTACTGGCCGCGCTCGTGCTGGTTCTATTCGTAGCCCAATCTGGGTTGGTGGTGGTAAAACTTTTGCTGCTCGTCCACAAGATTGGTCTCAAAAAGTTAACCGCAAAATGTACCGCGGTGCAATGCAATGTATCTTAGCTGAACTTGTTCGCCAAGATCGTCTTGTATTGGTTGAAGAGTTTGCTGTTGAAGCTCCTAAAACTAAAGAGTTGCTTGCAAAACTTAACGACTTGAATGCAACTCGCGCATTGATCGTAACTGAAGCTGTAGATGAGAATCTATATCTTGCAGCGCGTAACCTTCCACACGTTGATGTGGTTGATGCTACTGCAATCGATCCTGTTAGCTTGATCGCGTTCGACAAAGTTGTAATGTCTGTTGCTGCTGCTAAGAAAATTGAGGTAGAACTCGGATGAACAACGAACGTTTATATCAAGTCCTACAAGGACCTGTATTTTCAGAAAAAGCACAAGTTTTAGGCGAAACTGCTGGTGTTCAAGTATTCAAAGTTGCATTAAATGCAAACAAACTTGAAATCAAAAAAGCAGTTGAGCAATTATTTGGTGTGGAAGTTGTTAAAGTTAACACGACTATCACTAAAGGTAAGACTAAGCGCTTTGGTCGTACATTGGGACGCCGTTCTGATGTTAAAAAAGCATACGTCACCCTGAAAGCTGGCCAAGATGTTGAAATGGCTGACTTGGGCGATACCGCTGAAAGCGCAGCGGAATAAGGACGAAATTTATGCCGATTCAAAAATGTAAGCCAACGTCTCCAGGACGTCGCTTTGTAGAGAAAGTCGTTCACGACCATCTTCACAAAGGTGCGCCTTATGCGCCGTTGGTGGAAGCTAAAAAACGTACTGGTGGTCGTAACAACAACGGTCACATTACTACACGTCACGTTGGTGGTGGTCATAAGCAACACTACCGTATCGTAGACTTCAAACGTAACAAAGATGGCATTCCTGCTGTTGTAGAGCGTATTGAATACGATCCAAACCGTACTGCACACATCGCATTGTTGAAGTATGCTGACGGTGAACGTCGTTATATTATTGCGCCTAAAGGTTTACGTGCTGGTGATCAAGTTCAATCTGGTAACGATGCTCCAATTCGTCCAGGTAACTGCTTACCACTTCGTAATATGCCAATCGGTGCTACTCTTCACAACATCGAACTTAAAATCGGTAAAGGTGCTCAATTAGCGCGTTCTGCTGGTACTTCGGTTCAATTGTTGGGTCGTGACGGTTCATACGCTATCGTTCGTCTACGTTCAGGCGAAATGCGTAAAGTGCACGTTGAGTGTCGCGCTGTGTTAGGTGAAGTATCTAACTCAGAAAGCAACCTTCGTTCACTTGGTAAAGCAGGTGCTTCGCGCTGGCGTGGTGTTCGTCCTACCGTTCGTGGTATGGCAATGAACCCGGTTGATCACCCGCACGGTGGTGGTGAAGGGCGTACTAAAGGTATCCAACCTGTAAGCCCATGGGGTCAAAAAGCTAAAGGGTACAAGACACGTACCAACAAGCGTACGACTAAGATGATTATTCGCGACCGTCGCGTTAAGTAACAAGTAAAGGAATCTGACAATGCCTCGTTCTCTGAAAAAAGGCCCATTCGTCGATGCGCACTTGTTCGCTAAGGTTGAAGCGGCAATCGCGGCTAATAACCGTAAGCCGATCAAAACTTGGTCGCGTCGTTCGATGATCCTCCCAGATTTTGTTGGTTTAACAATTTCTGTTCACAATGGTCGTAACCATGTTCCAGTGATTATCTCTGAACACATGGTTGGTCATAAACTCGGTGAATTCGCGCCAACTCGTACCTATCGTGGTCACGGTGTTGACAAGAAGTCTAAACGTTAATAGGTGCTATGATGGAAGTAACTGCTAAATTACGCGGTGCCGCTATCTCGGCACAAAAAGCACGTTTGGTTGCAGATCTTATCCGCGGCAAATCTGTTGCGCATGCACTTAACATTTTAAACTTCAGCAACAAAAAAGCTGCTGTTTTAGTTAAGAAAGCATTGGAATCTGCAATTGCAAATGCTGAACACAATAACAGTTTAGATGTAGACGACCTTAAAGTATCTACGATTTACGTTGACGAAGGCATGAGCCTTAAACGTATTATGCCACGTGCTAAAGGCCGTGCAGATCGTATTACTAAGCGTACTTGTCACATCACCGTTAAGGTAGGGGTTTGATATGGGTCAGAAGGTTCATCCAATCGGTATCCGCCTAGGTGTTGTGAAACGTCATAACGCTAACTGGTATGCGAATCCGAAACAATACGCTGAATACTTGCTTAAAGACCTTCAAGTTCGTGAGTTTTTAACTAAAAAACTTAAGAACGCAATGGTAAGCAATATTCTTATCGAACGTCCAACGGGTGCTGCTAAAGTAACAATTAGCACTGCGCGTCCTGGTATCGTAATCGGTAAAAAAGGCGAAGACATTGAGAAATTACAACGCGAATTAACATCTATTATGGGTGTTCCTGCGCAAGTAAGCATCAACGAAATTGACCGTCCAGACTTAGATGCACGTTTAGTTGCTGAAGCAATCGCTTCTCAATTAGAAAAGCGTGTAATGTTCCGTCGTGCTATGAAGCGTGCGGTACAGAACTCTATGCGTGCTGGTGCTAAAGGTATCAAAGTTGAAGTTTCTGGTCGTTTAGGTGGTGCAGAGATTGCACGTACTGAATGGTATCGTGAAGGTCGTGTACCTTTGCATACACTTCGTGCGGACATCGACTATGCAACTATGCGTGCTGAAACTACTTACGGTACGATTGGCGTTAAAGTTTGGGTATTCCGTGGTGAAATCTTGGGTGGCATGAAACAAGTCATGAACCCTGCACCTGCTGAAGAACGTCCAGCTAAACGCGGTCGCGGTCGTGGTGAAGGTCAAGAGCGTCGTGGTCGTCGCAATGATCGTTCTGCTGAAAAAGGAGAATAATCCATGTTGCAACCTAAACGTACTAAATTCCGTAAGGTGCAAAAAGGCCGTAACACTGGCTTAGCGCACCGTGGTAGCTCAGTATCTTTCGGTACTATCGCTCTTAAATCAGTTGAACGTGGTCAAATGACTGCGCGTCAAATTGAAGCGGCACGTCGTACAATCAGCCGTCGTATTAAGCGTGGTGGTAAGATCTTTATCCGTGTATTCCCAGACAAACCAATTACTTCTAAGCCTCTTGAAGTGCGTATGGGTAAAGGTAAAGGTTCTGTGGAATATTGGGTTTGTCAAATCAAACCAGGTAAAGTCTTGTACGAAATTGATGGTGTGAACGAAGAATTGGCACGTGAAGCATTTACGCTTGCTGCTGCTAAACTTCCGTTTAAAACCACTATCGTGACTCGGACGGTAATGTAATGAAAACTAAAGATCTACGTGAAAAGTCGGTAGAAGAGTTGACAGCTTTGCTTGATGAGCAACAGCTTAACCAATTCCGTCTTCGTATGGCGAAAGCAACTGGTCAATTGGGTAAATCGCATGAAGTTGCGCTTACTCGTAAAACTATTGCACGCATCAAGACCCTCCTTACCGAAAAACAGGGGAACGGGCAATGAGTCAAAATACAGTCCGCACGTTAACTGGCAAAGTTGTAAGCGACAAAATGGAAAAATCTATTGTTGTCCTTATTGAACGCCAAGTTCAACACCCGTTGTATGGCAAATTGATTCGCCGTTCAACCAAATTACACGCTCATGATGAGAACAATACCGCCAAGATTGGTGATGTTGTAACCATCAAAGAAAGCCGCCCAATGTCTAAAACTAAGTCATGGACTTTAGTTGAAGTTGTTGAAGCTGCTGCTGAGTAATTAACGTTCTTGTTGCATCATCGGTCAATTTCGAGTACTCTTTGAGCCTTTCGAAATTGTGACCGGTGATGCTCGGTTTTGGAGTAGGGCAATGATTCAAACCGAAACGATGCTTGACGTAGCTGACAACAGTGGTGCTCGCCGCGTACAATGTATTAAAGTACTAGGTGGTTCACATCGTCGTTATGCTTCTGTTGGCGACATTATTAAAGTTACTGTAAAAGAAGCTATTCCACGCGCACGTGTTAAAAAAGGTGACGTGATGAATGCTGTTGTTGTACGTACAAAGTTCGGTATTCGTCGTCCAGACGGTTCTGTGATCCGTTTTGATGATAACGCTGCTGTTATTTTGAATAACAACAAAGCACCGATTGCAACTCGTATTTTCGGACCAGTGACTCGTGAACTTCGTACTGAACAGTTCATGAAAATCATTTCATTGGCTCCTGAAGTTCTATAAGAGGCAATCATGGCTAAGATTAAAAAAGGCGATCAAGTAATTGTGATCGCAGGTAAAGAAAAAGGCAAACAGGGTACTGTTCTGTCAGTTTCTAATGACCGTGTTAAGGTCGAAGGTCTTAACTTGGTTAAGAAGCACCAGAAGCCAAACCGTGCTACGGGCGCTGAAGGCGGTATCGTAACGCAGGAAGCTTCGCTTCATATCTCAAACGTGGCAATTTTTAATGCTACAACCCAAAAGGCTGACCGTGTTGGTTACCAAACGATTAATGGCGTGAAAACTCGCGTTTATAAATCGAATGGTGAATCAGTGGCGGTGGCGAAGTAATAGGTTGAAATAGGCAATGGCCAGACTTAAAACACGTTACAACGACGAACTTAAGGCTCAATTACAAGAACAATTGGGCGTTAAGAATGTGATGGAGATCCCTCGCATCACTAAAATTACCATCAACATGGGTGTTGGTGCTGCAGCTGCTGACAAGAAATTGTTAGATGGCGCTCTTTCTGATATGCAAGCTATTGCTGGTCAAAAACCAGTTTTAACATTAGCTCGTAAATCAATCGCTGGTTTTAAAATCCGTGATGGTTGGCCGATTGGTTGTAAAGTTACTTTACGCGGCGAACGTATGTACGAATTCTTAGACCGTTTGATCTCTATCGCGATCCCTCGTATTCGTGACTTCCGTGGTTTCTCTTCGAAATCATTTGATGGTCGTGGTAACTACTCTATGGGTCTCAAGGAACAAATCATGTTCCCTGAAATCGATTTCGATAAGATTGATCAAATTCGTGGTATGGACATCACCATTACTACGACTGCTCGCACCGATGACGAAGGCCGTGCGCTTATGCGTGCATTCGGCTTCCCGTTCAAATAAGAGGTCGATATGGCTAAGAAAGGTATGATTAATCGCGAATTGAAACGCGAAGCTACTGTTGCTAAATACGCTGCAAAACGTGCTGAATTAAAAGCAACGATTGCAAACGTAAATGCAAGCGACGAAGAGCGTTTCGAAGCGATGATGAAATTACAAGCATTACCACGTAATGCGTCTCCAGTACGTCTTCGTAACCGTTGTGGTTTAACTGGTCGTCCTCATGGTTACTTCCGTAAGTTCGGTTTAAGCCGTAACAAATTACGTGACACAGTAATGCAAGGTGATGTACCGGGCGTTGTTAAGGCAAGCTGGTAAGGAGCACTATAAATGAGTATGCAAGATACCGTTGCCGACATGCTAACGCGTGTTCGTAACGCTCAAATGGCAAAGAAACAAACTGTTTCTATGCCTAATTCTAAGTTGAAGGTTGCTATTGCAAACGTACTTCAACAAGAAGGTTATATCGCAAATGTAGAAGTGGCTGACAACGAAGGCAAACCTACATTAACGATTACTTTAAAATACTATGAAGGCAAACCAGTTATCGAAACTGTGAAACGAGTAAGCCGTCCAGGTCTACGTCAGTATCGCGGTAAAGATGCACTTCCAAGCGTTAAGCAAGGTTTAGGTATTGCAATCGTTTCTACAAGCAAAGGCATCATGACTGATCGCGCTGCACGTGCTGCAGGTATCGGTGGTGAAGTTATTGCTTTTGTTTCTTAATAATAGGTGATTCCTCATGTCTCGTGTGGCTAAAGCCCCAGTAACTGTACCTAACGGTGTTACAGTTACTCAGAACGGCCGGCAGGTCGAAGTGAAAGGCAGCAAAGGTACATTGTCTTTCAACCTGCATGCGCTGGTCGAGCTAAAACAGGAAGACGGTATTTTAGCTATTGCTCCTAAAGCTGAGTCGAAAGACGCTTGGATGCAAGCTGGTACTGCTCGCGCTGTGCTTAACAACCTTGTAAAAGGTGTGAGCGAAGGCTTCGAACGTAAGTTGCAATTGATTGGTGTTGGTTATAAAGCTGCGGTAAAAGGTAACGTTGTTAACCTTAACCTTGGTTTTTCACACCCAATCGATTACACCCTTCCTGAAGGTGTGACTGCAGAAACTCCAACTGCAACTGAAATTATCCTTAAATCTGCTGATAAAGCAGCTTTAGGTCAAGTTGCTGCGGATATCCGTGGATACCGTCCACCAGAGCCATATAAAGGTAAAGGTGTTCGTTATTCGGATGAAGTTGTTCTTCGTAAAGAAGCTAAGAAGAAATAAGGCGCGAGGTTCTTATGAACGAAAAGAAACAATCCCGTTTGCGTCGTGCGAAAAGCACACGCTTGCACATCCGTGCATTGGGTGCGACTCGTTTGTGTGTAAACCGCACGCCGCGTCACATCTATGCTCAAGTTATTTCAGCAGATGGTGGCAAAGTTTTAGCGCAAGCTTCAACTTTAGATGCTACTTTACGTGCTGGTACAACTGGTAACGTTGAAGCAGCTCAAAAAGTAGGTGCTTTAATTGCAGAACGCGCGAAAGCAGCTGGTGTAACTAAAGTTGCGTTTGACCGTTCTGGTTTTAAATATCATGGTCGTATCAAAGCCTTGGCTGATGCTGCTCGTGAAAACGGCTTGGAGTTCTAATCATGGCTAAAGTTGAACAAAACGAAGGTCTTGTTGAAAAGCTGGTTGCCGTTGATCGCGTAGCCAAAGTTGTTAAAGGTGGTCGTATCTTCTCTTTCACAGCATTAACTGTTGTGGGTGATGGTAATGGTCGCGTGGGTTTTGGTCGTGGTAAAGCACGTGAAGTTCCAGCTGCTATTTCTAAAGCACTTGAAGCTGCACGTCGTAACATGATCACTATCGAATTGGCAGATGGTACTTTACAACACCCGATTCATGCGCGTCATGGTGCAAGCCGTGTTTACATGCAACCAGCATCTGAAGGTACTGGTGTAATTGCGGGTGGTTCTATGCGTGCAGTTTTAGAAGCTGCAGGTGTACGTAACGTATTGACTAAATGCCGTGGTTCTACTAACGCTGCAAACGTAGTGAACGCAACTTTTAACGGTTTGCGTGACATGACAACTCCTGAAAAGGTTGCTGCGAAACGTGGTCTTTCAGTAGAACAAATTCAAGGGTAATCAATCATGAAAACGATTAAAGTTACCCAGACTAAATCTGCATCGCACCGCTTGAAAAATCACAAGCTTAGCCTTAAAGGTTTAGGTCTGCGTCGTATTGGTCATACTGTAGAAGTGCAAGATACGCCTTCTAACCGTGGTATGATCAACCAAGTCTACTATATGGTTAGTGTAGAGGAATAAGCCATGACTCTGCGTTTAAATGAACTTGCACCTGCAGAAGGTGCTAAGCGTGAAGCCCGTCGTCTAGGCCGTGGTATCGGTTCTGGCGTTGGTAAGACTGGTGGTCGTGGTATCAAAGGTCAAAACTCACGTAAGAGCGGTGGTACACGTCCTGGATTCGAAGGTGGTCAAACTGCGTTATATCGTCGTTTACCTAAATTCGGTTTCACTAGCCAAATCGCTTTGAAAACTGCTGAAGTACGTTTATCTGAGCTTGCTAAAGTGGAAGGCGACATCGTTAGCCTTGAAACTTTAAAAGCAGCGAACGTTGTACGTAAAGATATGGCTCGTGCTCGTATCGTACTTTCTGGTGAAATTACTCGCGCATTCACTATTCAAGGTGTTGCTGTGACTAAAGGCGCTAAAGCTGCTGTTGAAGCGGCTGGCGGTAAAGTCGAGGAGTAATCCCCAGTGTCTATGTCTCCTAGTTCTTCAGGTCATGTTCACATGATGAAAGGCCAACCATTTCACGTGAAATACCGTGAAATTATACGCCGAATGATGTTTCTCATTGGTGCGTTGTTGGTATTTCGACTAGGAGCGCATATTCCAGTACCAGGCATTAATAATGCCGCACTTGAACAATTGTTTAATGCAAACCAAGGTACAATCCTTGGTTTGTTTAACATGTTTTCGGGTGGTGCATTAGAGCGGATGTCGATTCTTGCTTTAGGGATCATGCCATACATTTCTGCTTCGATTATCGTACAGTTGATGTCTACCGTGGTTCCTTCGCTTGAAGCTTTGAAAAAAGAAGGCGAGCAAGGCAAACGCAAAATTAATCAATATACGCGCCAAGGCACATTGTTTCTTGCACTTGTGCAAGCGATTGGGATGTGTGCAGGTCTGATTGGTCAAGGTATTACCTTAACGTCAGGTCTGGCTTTTTACGTTCCAGCTGTGACCTCTTTGGTTGCAGGCACAATGTTCTTAATGTGGTTGGGTGAACAAATTACCGAACGCGGAGTGGGCAATGGTATTTCCATGATCATTTTCGCAGGTATTGTTGCAGGCTTGCCTAATTTAATTATGCAATCCTTCACATCTATTGACAGTGGCCAGTCAAGCCTGATTGGTTTGGCAATTTTTGGTTTATTGTCTTTAGGTGTACTTGCAGCGATTGTGTTTATTGAGAAGGCGCAGCGTCGTATTCCAGTAAACTATGCTCAAAAACAACAAGGTCGTCGTGTATTTACTGCTCAGCAAACGCATTTGCCATTAAAAATTAATATGGCAGGTGTGATTCCAGCAATTTTTGCCAGTTCATTGCTTTTGTTCCCAGCGAGCTTAGGTCAATGGGTCGGCAGTGCGGATCCTAGTGCTGGATTAATCAAGCGTAGTCTACAAGACTTGGCATTGGTATTGTCGCCTGGACAACCGTTGTATTTGGTGCTCTTTGGTGCGTTAATTATCTTTTTCTGTTACTTCTACACTGCGCTGGTTTTCAGCCCTAAAGAAGTTTCGGAAAACTTGAAACGCAGCGGAGCTTATGTGCCTGGTATTCGCCCAGGTGAGCAAACTGCTCGTTACTTAGATCATATTCTCAGTCGTTTGACCTTTATTGGCGCGATTTACATCACTGTAGTCTGCTTAATGCCGATGATTCTACAAAGCTCATTTGGAATTCCATTTAGCTTAGGTGGTACATCATTATTAATCGTTGTAGTGGTTGTGATGGACTTTATGGCTCAGCTTCAAGCACATCTCACCTCGCACCAGTACGATAATCAAACGTTAATGAGAAAAACGACTGCTCATCCTAAGGGATAAGCGCACTTAGAGGTTTCATCATGAAAGTACAAGCTTCTGTAAAGAAAATTTGTGGTAGCTGCAAAGTTATCCGTCGTAATGGGGTTATTCGCGTAATTTGCAGCGCAGAACCTCGTCATAAGCAGCGTCAAGGTTAATTTGATTAAGACCTGTTGATTTCAGTAGGCTAATTAGGTTATTATCCGCCCCTCAAGATTTTTGTGGGGCGGTTGATTATCTTAACTGCCTTTTTGGAGAAAATTGAATGGCTCGTATTGCCGGTGTAAACATTCCGGATAACAAGCACGCTGTTATCTCTCTCACTTATATCTTTGGTATTGGTCGCCACACTGCTAAGACTATCTTAGCTGCTGCTGGTATCGCACCAACAACAAAGATCCGTGAATTAGATGACGCTCAGCTTGATGCGATTCGTGCAGAAGTTGCTAAGGTTCCGACCGAAGGTGACTTACGTCGCGAAATTTCCATGAACATTAAACGTTTAATGGATTTAGGCTGCTACCGCGGTCTTCGTCATCGTCGCAGCTTGCCTGTCCGTGGTCAACGCACCAAAACTAACGCACGTACCCGTAAAGGTCCGCGCAAACCGATTAAGAAATAAGATTTCTGGAAGCTAAAAGATGGCTAAAGATACTCGCACACGCAAGAAGGTCACTCGTACCGTCTCTGAAGGTGTTGCACACATTCACGCTTCTTTTAATAACACCATTGTGACCATTACCGATCGTCAAGGTAATGCACTGGCTTGGGCTACCTCAGGTGGACAAGGCTTCCGTGGATCACGTAAATCAACTCCGTTCGCTGCTCAGGTAGCTGCTGAAGTTGCTGGTAAAGCTGCTTTAGATTACGGTTTGAAAAACTTGGACGTCCTTGTTAAAGGTCCTGGTCCAGGTCGTGAGTCTGCGGTTCGTGCATTAGGTGCAGTGGGTTATAAAATTAACAGCATTACCGATGTGACTCCAATCCCTCACAACGGTTGCCGTCCACCTAAAAAACGTCGCGTGTAAGGAGAAACATTCATGGCTCGTTATATTGGTCCAAAATGCAAACTCTCTCGCCGCGAAGGGACAGACCTGCAACTAAAATCTGGCGTTAAACCATTTGACGTCAAAACTAAAAAACACGCTAAAGCTCCTGGCCAACATGGCGGGGCTCGTGGTGGTAAGCAATCTGAGTACTCACTACAATTACGTGAAAAACAAAAAGTACGTCGTATGTACGGTGTTTTAGAGCGTCAATTTAGTAACTACTATAAAGAAGCTGCTCGTGTGAAAGGCGCAACAGGTGAGAACTTGTTGAAATTGCTCGAAAGCCGTCTTGATAACGTTGTTTATCGCATGGGTTTTGGTTCTACACGTGCAGAAGCTCGTCAGCTTGTATCTCACCGTAGCATTACTTTAAATGGTCGTCGTGTTAACATTGCGTCTATTCAAGTTAAAGCTGGTGATGTAATTGCAGTTCACGAAGGTGCAAAACAACAATTACGTATTAAAAACGCAATTGAATTGGCTGCTCAACGTGGTATCCCTTCATGGATGGAAGTTGACCATTCTAAATTTGAAGGTACGTTTAAAGCTGCACCAGATCGTTCTGATTTACCTGCTGAAATCAACGAAAGCTTGATTGTAGAATTGTATTCTAAATAATCCTTGAGGTAGCAATAATGACGCGTACTGCAAATGAGTTTCTTACTCCGCAAGCGATCAAGGTCGAAGCGGCAAGCGGGACCTCGGCAAAAGTTATTCTAGAACCATTAGAGCGTGGCTTTGGTCATACTCTTGGTAATGCTTTACGTCGCATCCTTCTTTCTTCTTTACCTGGCGCAGCTGTGGTAGAAGTTGAAATTGAAGGTGTCGAGCACGAGTACAGTACTTTGGAAGGCTTGCAGCAGGACATCGTCGAGCTCTTGCTGAACCTGAAAGGATTGTCTATTAAGCTGTTCGATCAAAATGAAGCTTATTTGACATTGGAAAAACAAGGTCCAGGCGATGTAACTGCTGCAGACCTTCGTTTACCGCATAATGTTGAAGTGGTTAACCCTGAACACTTGATCGGCACTTTAAGTGCTACAGGCAATTTAAAAATGCGCCTGAAAGTTGCTCAAGGTCGTGGTTATGAAACATCTGACTCACGTTTCCCAGAAGGCGAAACTCGCCCTGTAGGTCGTTTGCAGTTAGATGCTTCTTATAGCCCAATTAAACGTGTGTCTTACATCGTAGAAAATGCGCGTGTAGAACAACGTACTGACCTTGACAAGTTGATCATTGATCTTGAAACCAATGGTACAGTTGATCCAGAAGAAGCAATCCGCAAAGCGGCAACAATCTTGCAACAACAAATTGCAATTTTTGTTGATCTTCAGAAAGATCAAGCTCCTGTTGCTCAAGAGCCTCGTGAAGAAGTTGACCCAATCTTGCTTCGTCCAGTAGATGATCTAGAGCTTACTGTTCGTTCTGCTAACTGTTTGAAAGCAGAAAATATTTACTACATTGGTGATCTTGTACAGCGTACTGAAGTTGAGCTACTTAAAACGCCTAACTTGGGTAAAAAATCGCTTACAGAGATCAAAGATGTTCTGGCTTCTAAAGGCTTACAGCTCGGCATGCGTTTAGAGAACTGGCCACCGGCTAGTCTCCGTATGGACGATCGTTTCGCCTATCGTAGCCGTTAATTAAGTAGGACTATCACCATGCGTCATCGTAATAGTGGTGTGAAATTAGGCCGTACAAGCAGCCATCGCAAAGCGATGTTCCAAAACTTGGCTAATTCTTTGTTCGAACACGAGTTAATCAAAACAACTGTTCCTAAAGCAAAAGAATTACGTCGTGTTGCTGAGCCTTTAATCACTTTAGCTAAAAACGATACAGTAGCAAACCGTCGTTTAGCGTTTGCTCGTACTCGTTCAGCAGCAACTGTTGGTAAATTATTTACCGTTCTTGGCCCTCGTTACAAAGAGCGTAACGGCGGTTATCTACGTGTTCTTAAAGCGGGCTTCCGTGCGGGTGATGCTGCACCGATGGCTTACGTTGAGCTTGTAGATCGCGAAGTTAAATAATTTCGCCAAGAATAACGCACGTTGTTCAGAAAAAGACCGGTTTTACCGGTCTTTTTTTATGAAAAAAATAAGTTGATCTCAAAAATGATCAAATTGTCCCGAATTGATATAAATTTTAGTAACTTTTGCTAAACTTGACATTGTGTATTGTCAAATTTATGCTTTAATAAAAAACATCATTCAAGCTGGACAATAAAACATGGATAAGCAGGTTGATATATTAATTATTGGGGCAGGGATTTCGGGCATTGGTGTAGCAGCACATTTAAGTCAAAACTGCCCACAGCGTTCTTTTGAAATTATTGAGCGTCGTCAAAGTTTTGGTGGCACTTGGGATTTATTCCAATATCCGGGCATTCGTTCAGATTCGGATATGTCGACCTTTGGTTATAATTTTAAGCCTTGGAAGAAAACCAATGTACTAGCCGATGGCGCATCTATCAAAGGTTATTTAGCAGAAGTCATTCAAGAAAAAGCCTTACATTCAAAAATTCATTTTCAGCATCGTGTACTATCTGCCAATTATGATTCTCAAACACGTAAGTGGACGTTACGCATAGAAAATGCAGCACAACAGATTGAAACTTGGGTGGCTAATTTTGTTTTAGGCTGCACAGGCTATTACAATTACGATCAAGGTTTTCAGCCTGACTTTCCGAATCAGCAGGCGTTTAAAGGCACATTTATCCACCCTCAGCATTGGCCTGAAAATTTAGATTATCGTGGTAAAAAGGTGTTAATTATTGGCAGTGGTGCAACTGCGATTACCTTAGTCCCTGCCATGTCGAAAGGTGGTGCAGCGCATGTCACCATGCTGCAACGCTCACCGACATATATTGCTTCAGTGCCTGCAATGGATTTTGTTTATCAGCAAATGCGTAAAGTTTTGCCTGAAGATGTTGCTTACAAAATCACGCGCGCACGTAATATTGGCATGCAACGCGCAATTTATGCTTTAGCACAAAAACAGCCGAAATTACTGCGGACTTTGTTGCTGAAATCTATCCAAATGCAGCTCAAAGGCAAGGTGGATATGAAGCATTTCACGCCACATTATAATCCGTGGGATCAGCGTTTATGTGTTGTGCCTGATGGTGATTTATTTAAGATTTTACGCGAAGGGCATGCCTCGATTGAAACCAATCAAATTGCAAGTTTTACTGAAACAGGTGTGCAATTAAAATCAGGTAAGCATCTGGATGCCGATATTATTGTCTCTGCCACTGGTTTGAATATTCAGATTCTAGGTGGTATTCAAGCCACAATTGATGGTGTGCCTTTAGACACTTCGAAGCACATGCTATATCAAGGTGTGATGATCAGCGATGTACCGAATATGGCGATGATTATTGGCTATATTAATGCCTCTTGGACGCTTAAAGTGGATGTGGCTGCGGATTATATTTGTCGTTTGCTCAATTATATGGATCGACAAGGTTATGACGAGGTAATTCCTCAAGGTGACCAAACAGAGTTATTGGAAGATACGGTGATGGGCAGTTTGAGTTCGGGCTATATCGCGCGTGCTGCTGATGTGATGCCAAAGCAAGGCAAACATGCGCCATGGCGAGTGACCAACAATTACTTAGAAGATCGCAAAACTTTAAAACAAGCAAGTTTTGAAGATGGTATTTTAAAATTCAAACAAGCTGTGCCTGCACAGCAGCGTAAACCTAAATTAGTGTCTTAAATCGTTGGGTGCAAAAATAATATGGCACAAGAAATTTAAAATTGCTTGCGCCATTTACATGTTGAGGTGGAAATTTTATAAAGAACGTGAAATCAGCTCTTTCATAATTTCATTGGTGCCTGCATAAATACGATTGGCCCGATTGTCTAAGTAAGCACGTGCAATTGGATACTCAAGCATATAGCCATAACCACCATGCAGTTGTAGACATTCATCCACCACTTTGGAGTACATCTCTGAAATTTTATATTTGGCGGCCGCTGCAGCTTCAACACTGAGCTGATCTTGAAGTTGTAACTGCATACATTGATCTAAAAAAGCACGACAGAAATCAATTTCGGTGCGTAATTCTGCCAGTTTAAAGCGCGTATTTTGAAAGCTATGAATACTTTTGCCAAAGGCTTGACGTTGCTGAGTATATTGCAGTGTATGTGCAAAAGCAGCTTCTGCACCTGCTTGGCAAATAATCGCGACAATTAAGCGTTCCCAAGCCAGTTCTTTCATCAGCATGATAAAGCCCATGCCTTCTGCACCCAATAAATTGCTGCGAGGCACGCGGACATTATCAAAAAATAATTCGCAAGTGTCCTGACCTTTCATACCAATTTTATTCAGTGGTTTGCCTTTGCTAAATCCCGCACGGTCTGCTTCTACCAATATTAAAGACAGATTGGCTGAACCTTTGTCTGTGTTCGCTGTTTTACATACCACAATCGCCATGTCGCACAAATAGCCGTTGGTAATAAAAATTTTAGAACCATTAATCACGTATTCATCGCCATCCAATACCGCAGAGGTACGCACAGCTTGTAAGTCTGAACCTGTACCGGGTTCGGTCATGGCAATCGCGGTTATCACTTCGCCTGTGGCCATGCGGGGTAACCAGTGTTGTTTTTGTTCAGTTGTGCCAAAGTTATTAATGTAATTGGCGACAATATCTGAATGCAGTGAAAAACCGGTAGCACTGTCACCTGCATAGGCTTGTTCTTCAATCAAAATCATGCTGTATAAGCGGTCTACCCCTGAACCTGCATATTCTTCAGGCATGGTGCTACACAGCAAACCCAAAGTACCTGCTTTACGCCATAGCTCACGGTCTACATGCTGCTGCGCTTCAAATTTTTCAGTATGGGGGATGACTTCCTGCAAATAGAATTTTCGTACCAAATCACGAAAACTGTCGTGTTCAGCACTGAATAAGGTGCGCGGTAACATATTGGCAATGGGGCGAATTGCGGCAGATTGCATGGTTTTATCTTCCTGATGTTGTTATTTTGAATTCACCTTAGAAGAATTTATAGGGGGCAACAAGGTGCAAAAGTTTCAATTGCAAATGAAAGATGATGCTTTTGGTCAATGCTGCATAAAAGTCATCGAAACTTTAAAAGGGGTCGGTTAAACTAGCCTGAGTTTAATTTTAATGGGGAAACCGCATGAGTGATGACATCAGCTTAGAAGAACGCAAAGTGATTTACCGTGCCCGTCGTGGTTTAAAGGAAATTGATGTCTATTTTGACCCGTATGTGAAAAATCATTATTTGACTGCCAGTGCGGAAGAAAAACAAATGTTTGCCGATTTGGTTGAGCAGGAAGACCCAGATTTATTGGATTGGTTTATGGAAGTGTCTGAGCCACCACGTCCTGAGTTGAAAGATTTTATCCGTAAACTAAAGCATTATGTGCATGGCTAAGCAGCAGTTTCAGCTGAAACCTAGTGTCATCGCAATAGTGTTTCAGCTGATGATCGCTCTACTCATCGTTTGGCTTTTACTACAAGTGTTAAAGCCATGGCTTAGCGTTGTATGTATTGTCATTATGGGCTGGACATATTTTAAATTTGTTCGTGCAAACCGAATTGTTGGTTTAGATCAATTAGATGACCGTGAATGGTCAATTTCCTATCTCGCGCCTCGTGTAGTATCACAACAGATTAAAAGCACAGCTCGCCAAATTGAAATTCAGCGTGTGCAACTGCGTCAAGTGATAGATCATCAAATTTATATCGTCATGGAATTTCAGCAAGCCTTTAAACCTGTGGTGATTTGGTGTGATCAGGTTTCCAAGGCGGAATGGAAGGCTCTAAAAATATTGGCGAAAATGCTCTAATTTACAGACAGCTGTATATTTTTATAATAATAAAAAACTATAAGTATCATAAAGATAAAATTATCATCTATTTTTCGTGTCCTGATCAGTCATTTTATATTGGCATAAAAGATTACACATATCCCTATTTTTAGTTATATTCATTCCAGACAAGTGTAGATCAATACAAATCAGATTCCTGAAATGTGCAGATTTAAATTTAGTCGAAAGATTTTTTAAGATAAGCCCGAATTGGGCATCAGTTAATAAGTAGCATGTGCTGAACCGTCGCAATGCTACTTTTTTTTGCCTAAATTTTGTCGGATGACAGATTTCAGTCAATTTTAGTCACTTTAAAACATGGCAAAGTTATCCATCTGAAGCAGCAAGTAGACGCTTTTATTCAGATATTGCTTCTGCTATGTTTGTTGCAATGGACATAAACACAATTATAGAGGACAGGAAAATGTCGCAAGTCCAAAAAATAGGCCAGGGTGTGGCCGTATTTGCAATCACAAGTTTATTATTATCAGGTTGTTCACAAGTGATCAAAACAGGTGCCAATGTCGCACTTGGATTTACTGAAAAACATATTGTGCCGCCAATTTTAGCGATGGAAGATGCTGAAATGGTGTGTAATTCTGGTAATTCCTTAACCCCTGCCATTATGGCGACTAAAGATATGGGCGCAGACCCAACCCGTGTTGCGGTACTAATGTATTCGGCTGCGGGTATTTGTGCCGAAGAAAAAGCTTTGGATGCTGAATTGCGTTATTTACGTGCAGCAAAAGCAGGGCAAGTGGGCGAAGCGCAAGATGCGCGGATTCAGCAAAAACGTTGGGCGGCTTTGGCGGCACAGCGCCAATACACAGGCTATCAATTGTTTCAGCATCGTTGGGAAAAGAAATATCGGAAACCTTTGGGCGAAGGTTGTCCAAAAATGAACAGTGATATTGATCAAACTGTGTATATGTTGGGGATGTTGAGTGGCTTGCAAGCCATGACCAATGATATTAATTCAGGCGGGGCAGTGCATGTGCCTAAAGATATTGCCGCGATTGTTGAACGTGGTATGACCTGTTTAAACAATGAAAAATTCTGGGGCGCACCAGAGGCTACACGTGCCGTAATTTGGACTTTGCTTCCAGGTGCGGGAGATGGCAAACCTGATCCGTATCAAACCTTAAAGCAGTCGATGCAAATTGGTGAAAATAAAGGGGTGCGTTTATCACACGCTTTATATGCGGTTGCTGCCCAAGCCAGTGGTGAAGATGCCAAAATCCGCGATGCACTCAAAGCCTTTTCTAATGCACGCAGTGACGAAAAACCTGTAAATCCACAATTTAAATTGATTGATGCCATGGCAGGAAGCATGGTACAAGGAATTTCAGACCGTTACTGGACTGAACATACAGGTGTGCGTACTGGTGATCAGCAACGTTTCTGGGATGAACAAGATGATTCATCTGAATTAGATGATTTATTTAATGAGGATACGGCAGCTCAATTGTAAAAATATCAAGATTGCCCAATTCAATATAGACAAGAAATTTTAGGATTGGGCAATCCGTTTGCCGAAGCACATAACAAGAATAATTTGGAGGATGCAAGCGCCTATGCAATATTCATCTCAATTTCTCAGTCGAAAAATTGTGTTTATTGCGGCATGTATGTCGGTTTCGGCATGTTTGCAGATTTTTGCAGAGCATTTTATTTATTGGTCTACACATTTATTGGATGAATTTTGGCGCTTATGGACAGGGCATTGGGTGCATGTGGGCTGGATTCATTATTTACTCAATATGATCGCGTTTGCCTGTTTACCTTTTATTTTTCCGCATGCCAAAGTATGGCACTTTGTGGCGCTTTTGTTGGTACTACCGCCAGCGATTAGTCTGAGTTTCTATTACTTCCTTGCCGATATTGATGCCTATGCAGGACTTTCTGGGGTGTTGCATGGTGCTTATGTGGCGGTGGCATGTGTGCATTTGCTCTATAAAAAAGAACGTGGTTTTGCGGCATTGGTGTTGCTGCTTATTTTATCTAAACTGATTTGGGAAAATACCGTGGGCAGTTTGGGTACAGCAGAATTAATCGGAAGTCCTGTATTAGTTGAGGCACATTTATTGGGGGTGATTTGGGGAGTAATTTTTGCACTGGCTTATATTATTTGGGCCTATTGCATTGATCCGCATTAAAATTACATCAAAATGATGGCAAAAAGGGCTCACATAAAATCTCACAATTGACCATTTTTACTTAAAAGAAAATCTATATTGTCATTTTAAAAATAACGACGTTCATTCACATTTAAACTGAATACAAAAATGCTCAATGGAAGATGGATATTCCGTTGAATAAGGACAGACAGAAATTCGAGTGTCTCGGTTTCTGCATAGAATAAAAACAGGAAAATATATGCACAATAACGGACAACGCAGGTCTGGCTTGGCTTTGCTCAGACATATATGGACAGAATGGATTTCTACATTCGTTATTTTGATCTTGTTGCTACTGACACTTATTATTGGTACAGGTGAAATGGTACATGGTCAGTTGTTGCGCATGGGTGAACGCCTATACGGTGACCCTGCAACGGGTATGCAGTATTCATTTTTGCGTGCCGAACCCACTGCACCTGACTGCGAACGCAACCCCGATATCGATGCACAAGTACATGCCCAAATGCAAGCCAATGCTGCTGATGAGTTTGCCGATATTTTTGGTACTGCCTCTGAATCAGATGTCCGCGCTTCCATTTTAGCAGCCAAACAAATTTGTGAAGAAAAATTTCAATTTCATGATCAGGCGATTCAGCATATTCAAGCCCATCCAAGCTTGAAAATGTATCGAACCATTGAAACCTCTTTTTTTGGTATTTTTAAATTTGGTACTGAAAACCGTGCCATTTTATTGGTATTGATGGTGGTCTTTGCTGCAATTAGTGCCACTTTAAAGACCCATCACATTGGTTTACGTGGCCCTGCGACCAAAATTGACTTCAAGGTGTATTCGACCTTAATGGTGGTGGCGAATGGTTTCTTAACCTCGTCAAGTATCAGTCAATATCGTTCAGTACTCAATTCAGGCGTACCGATGAGTGGTGAAACGCAAATCATTTACTGGATGTGGATGATTCTGTTTGCAACTCTGACTTTAATTAGTTTATTCCAGCTTATTAAGCCACCTGCACCGACCCGTGAAGGCGGTAGTTTAGGTCTTGCTTTCCTGAGCGTACCTTTGTATGCCTATATGGCAATTAGTACGGGTTTCTCTTTTACCTTCCTGATGGATTATCCAATGGGGCAAGGGATTTACCTAGGGCAACTGGTCGAATTCTCTAGTATTTTCTTGAACTTGGCTTTGTTTATTTGGGCGGGGATGTTGCTCAAACAAACCCGAATTGTGGATTTGTTCCTGAATATTCTGCGTCCGTGGAATTTGGCACCTGAAACTTTAACCTGGCTGATTCTGATTGCTGCTGCATTACCAACGGCTTATACCGGTGCATCGGGGATTTTTGTCATTGCTGCAGGTGCGATCATTTATAAAGAAGTTTGGAATGCGGGTGGACGACGTCAGTTTGCACTGGCGGCAACAGCTATGTCGGGTTCAATGGGGGTCGTGCTTCGTCCATGCCTATTGATTGTTGTGGTGGCATCGCTGAATAAAGAAGTCACAACGGACATGCTGTATCACTATGGTTTGTATGTGTTCCTACTGACTTCAACCCTATTTTTAGTGATTTCGTTGTTCTTTGCTGAAAATAAATTCCGCATTGCTGCACCGAACATAGCTGCGCCATTGTCCTTACGTGCTTTTGGCCCTGTACTACCATATATCCTCATTTTTGTGTTGATTTGGTTGTTCTATAAATATGCTTTAGACACCAATATGAATGAATTTACTGCACCTGTAATGATGCCGGTTATTTTATTGATGATGGTGTTGTTTGATAAATTGCGCCATGAACCTGCGCCTATTCCAGCGATGGGGCAGTGGGATCAGACTTTAGATCACAAGCCTGTAGCACAACAGACAGCAGCTTCATCTGAGCGCTCATTATTGACTGCACCTGATTCACCATTGCGTCAGTATGGTTTCTTCAAAGCTCTGCATTTATCGACCAGTGAAACGGTGGGACATATTGGGGCATTGGTAATTTTGATGGCGCTTTCAGTCAGTGTAGGTGGCTATTTAGAACGCATTGAAATTATGGAAGCGTTCCCAACCGACATTAGCAGCATCTTTATTGTGATTAGCCTGATTGTTGCCTTGATGATTTTTGTGGGCATGATTATGGATCCATTCGGTGCGGTGATTCTAATTTCTGCAACGGTTGCGCCTGTAGCTTATCAATATGGGATACATCCTGCGCATTTCTGGATGATTACCCTAATTGGTTTTGAATTAGGCTATGTGACGCCACCTGTAGCGCTGAATCACTTATTGGCAAGGCAGTCGATTGGAGATGAAGAAGTCGCTGCAGCCGATGCAGAAGTTCGTCATAAATCGTTCTATTATCGTTATGAGCGTTGGATTTTGCCTATGATTGTGATGCTTCCTGCGATGTTGATTATTGCCTATGCACCGTATGCGTTCAAGCTATTCGGCTGGTATGAATAAGCACATGGATACTTAATCACTGTCATCTTATTATTTAAAAACACCCTGTGGTTCACTACGGGGTGTTTTTTTATAAGGTTTATGAGGCTGATGTGTAGGGAATACAAAAACAGCATTAAGAATGTGGTGAGTGGTGATTCAGGTGTTTTTGTAACAGTGGACTGCACAAAATAATGGCAAGCAAAATTAGGGCAAAGCCAATTAAACTAAATAAGTCTGGCGTTTCATGCCAAAAGCTAAAGCCCCAAATCCCTGCAAAAATAATCGCAATGTAATTGACAGGGCCAATTTGCCCAGCAGGGGCAAGACGGTAGGCATTGGACATAAAGATCTGACTGATATTGGCCAGCAATCCTGCACCAATTAAAAAACTCAATTCTTTTAAGTTGTAAGGACGCCATGACCAGAACATCGGTACAACAGAAATGAGTGTCCCAATCATGCAAAAATAAAACACAATGCGTTCAGGCGGTTCGGTTTGAGTCAGGGCGCGTACCGTGACAAAAGCCATCGCTGCTAAAAAACTGGCACTGAGTCCAATTGCGGACATGCTATTAAACATACCTGCATCGGGTTTGGCGACAAATAACACGCCAAATAAACCAATGAACGCAGCCCATAGCATTGGTTTGGTGATTTTTTCTTTAAGGAATAGCCATGCAATTAAGGGAATAAAAATAGGCGATGAATAGGTAAAGACCATCGCATTGGACAGTTTTAGATTGGCAATCGCGTAGAAAAAACCATACATGGCGGTTAAGCCGACCACCGAACGCCAAGTGTGCATCCATAACTTTTCAGTTTTAAAAAAGCCCAAGCCTTTATTGAAAATGAACGGGATAAAAATAAACAAACCAATAAAATTACGGAAAAATACCACTGTGGCATTATCTACCGTTTCTGATGCGTAACGAACGCACACTCCCATGAGTGAAAACAGAAAGGCAGAGCAGGTCAACAGCATAATTGCTTTGAGCAAATTTTGTTGGGCAGAACCAGAAGGTGTCATACAAATAAAGCCAGAATAACCTCTGGCTATTCTAGCTTAAATTGGCTACAACACTGACCCTTTATCGTATTTTAAAATGACTGATGTGAAGCAGAGGAGGCTTACTGTGCCAGTTGGGCTTCCAGTATTTTGATTTGTTCTTCTTTCAGTTTAATCAATTCATCGGCATCGTTATGTTGCTGTTTTAATAAGGCACGTTGATCATTCAGCTGATTTTGAATGTCATCTAATTTAGCCACTTCTTCTTTGGCAAGCGCTGCATTCTCAGATATAGGTGCTTTGAGTAAATCTTCTGTGACCAACTGTTTTGGTGCTGCTTCATCTTCTTGCAATGGCGTTGCTTTAGCAGGTACAGCTTTCGCTACAGACGCCGTAGTTGGGGCAGTTTCTATAGGCGCAGTATTGTCGCTATCGCCCATCCATTGAAAGATAAATACGGCAATAATGACAATAATTAACCCACCCGTAATCGCCCATAAAAGCTTAGGGTTATGTCGTTGATCTTCAGTCATGCGTTGTTGAACCTTATTGTTTTACTTTGACTGACGCGGCTTAAACTGGATCACCCCAATTTCATCTGAAACCTCTGGGATTTCAGGTTCATCAATATGTGTTGGACGGTTTTCCGTATAATCACACTCGATACATTCGATCCATTCAGCTTCGTCAGCGGTGAGCATGACAACCCGATCCATCGCCTGACATTTCGGACATTTTGCGCCTGCAATGAAACGACGTTTAATGGTCATCACGACTCCCCTAACTTCATCTAAAGTTCTTAGTTTAAGCGTTTTTGACTATGTTCGTCCAACCTTGATGACGTAATAGTGCGTCTATTTTTGGCTCGCGTCCGCGGAAATTGATAAATGCGTCAAGCGCTGAATCTTTTCCGCCAACTGCTAGAATAAACTGTCTAAACTGCTTGCCAGTTTCGGTGTTAAATAGCCCTTCATTTTCAAAGCGATCAAAGGCATCGCTGGCCAAAACCTCTGCCCATTTGTATGAATAATATCCTGCAGCATAGCCGCCTGCGAAAATATGGCTGAAGCTGTGCTGGAAGCGGTTGTAAGCTGTAGTTGGCGCAACGGCATAGTTTTGACGAATATCATCTAGCATGGCTTGAATCTGTTCCGCATTTAAAGCAGGGTTGCTGCGATGAATACTTAAATCGAACAGGGCAAATTCAATTTGGCGCAGGCTCTGCATTCCCGACTGGAAGAAACGTGCATCTAACAGTGCTTTAAGCAGGTGTTCTGGCAGGGTGTCTTGGGTTTCAATATGCGCACTCAGCATATCTAAACTATCTTGATCCCAAGTCCAAAATTCCATGAATTGGCTTGGTAATTCCACCGCATCCCAAGCGACACCATGTGTACCTGCCACAGCAATATTATCTACTTCAGTTAGCATGTGATGTAAGCCATGTCCAAATTCATGGAATAGGGTGATGACTTCATCATGCGTTAAAAGCGCGGGTTGGTCTGCAACAGGTGGGGTAAAGTTACACACCATATAGCAAATTGGTTTTTGTAAACCTTGTGCCAATTGCATGCGTGAACGGAAACCACTCATCCATGCGCCGCCGCGTTTGCCTGTACGGGCATATAGATCAAAGTAAAAACCACCAATCACTTGACCTTGATCTTCAAGTTCAAAATAACGTGCATCAGGATGCCAAACAGGGGCAGCGCGCTCAATAATATCGACATCGTATAAACGCTTGACGATGCTAAATAGACCTTCAACCACTTTCGGTGCAGGGAAATATGGTTTTAACATTTCTTGTGAAAGGTTAAATTGCTGTAATTTTAATTTTTCAGAATAGTAGCCTGTATCCCACGGTTGTAAGGTATCAATCCCATCTTGGGCGGCAATGGCTTTGAGTTCGGCAATTTCTTGTTCTGCAGGTGCACGAGCATGTTCTGCCAGTTCACGCAGGAATTGATCGACTGCTTCGACACTTGGTGCCATTTTGCTGGCAAGGGATAATTCTGCATAGTTGTTAAAACCGAGCAATTGCGCCATTTCTTGACGTAAACGCAAGATTTCTTCCATGACTGCTGTATTGTCAAATTCAGCAGAGTCTGCCTGATCAGAAGCACGTGTGGTATAGGCTTTATAGAGCGCTTCACGCACTTCGCGGTCTTCTGCATAGGTCATAATGGCAATATAAGACGGGAAGTCGAGTGTGGCTACAGCCTGTTCGAGTTCGCGTTGCTGACCATATTGTTTCAGAAGTTCAATACTGCCTTGAGGTAGTCCTTTGAGCTGCGCTTCAGTTAAAGGTTTGAAGTAGGCTTGTGTAGCATCGAGCACGTGATTTGAGAAGTCAGAAGAAAGCTGTGACAGACGTGAAGAAATTTCTGCATAACGTGTTTTTGCTTCACCTTCTAAAGCGACACCTGAAAGCTTGAAATCACGCAGTGCAAGTTTAATCGCACTTTGCTGTGCTGTAGGTAGGTCACTAAAAATAGGAGCATCGTGTAGATGCTGATAGGTTTGATATAACGGTGTATGTTGACCAAGTTGTGTGTAGTATTCACTTAAACTTGGTAATAAAGCCTGATGAACTTCACGTGTTTCGGCATTATTCATGACAGCATTGAGGTGCGAAAGCACGCCCCATGCTTCACTCATGTTATTTTCAAGGGTATCGACGTGTTCGAGTACTTGTAGTTGTGCTTGTACGGATTCGGGTACATCCGTTAATTCTTTTAAAAATGCCTGACCTTGGGCAATGCTCTGTTCAATCTTTTGTTTTAAGTCTGCAAGGGTAATTTGGTCAAATTGTGGAACAGGCAAAGTTGCCTTTTCTAATGTCATGTCGGTCTGCCGATTTATTTCCTGTGTTATTTGTAGAAGTAAGGCTTCTAGAAGGATAAATCAAGCCTTGGGTGCTATTTATTCGCTCTTGTTTCACCGTGGATAGATTGAATATCTTGGATGTAGGTGCCAAAGCGCCCCTCAATGACCGATAATTTTATGAATAGATTTTGATTTTTGTAGTGTTCATATTCATCTACATTGATTCGAAACATACCAGTAGAGTCATACGGTGTTTCAATAGAATAGTAGACACTTCCTTTTTTACCATGTTTTTTAACAGCGCTTGCTTCCAATGTCACCACAGTAGGTGTACCCAAAACTAGGGTATGAAGCAGAGGAGGATAGACAACTAGATTTAAGTAAAGAAACAGAATTACAAAAATAGGGAAGAGGAGTAAAAAATAGAATTTTGGCTTTTTTTGTACATTTGTCCATGTACGTGGAATGATCCATTGTCCGTATCTATGCAGAACATAAAAGTAGATCAAAACAGCCAAATAAATCAACGTTGCAACAATGAAGGCTGTGATTTTGACTTGATTTGTTGGGGTGAAGTCTATAAAAAAGAGAGCAATCAGTGCTGAAATACTAAGTACAAAGACTAAGCATATTACATATTCATGGTAATAGTATTTAGTAATTTTCTGTGATGTCATGATTTTTAAGTGGTTTATTTTTATAGAGATATATTAAATGAAAAAGAGCGCCGTAGCACTCTTTTTTATTTAGTAAAATTTACTCACCCTTTGCTTTGGCATTGGATTTTTTCTTTTTCACCTTGGTCTTTTTTTTGGCTTTGTCTTTCGGTTTAGCTTCCGACTTCGCTGAGGTTTTTTTACCGTAAGAGCTCGGTTTGCTTTTTGGCTTTTTCTTCGGCACAGGTTGCTCACCGTTTTCACTTAAAGTCGCCTTGCTTGGACGCTCAGAAAAAACTTCTTCAGTGGCTTCACGGCCGAACGGTTTTGCCACGCGCGGTGCGCGCATACGAATAGCACGACCTGCATGGGTGAGTTGCTGCATGAGCTCAAAATCAATTTTGCGATCTTCTAAATTGACAGCCGCGACTTTAATTTTAACTTCATCGCCCAAGCTAAAGCTTTGACCACGTGCTTGTCCAATTAGACTTTGGCTGGCTTGGTCAAATACAAAGAAGTCATCGCCCAACTGGCTGACATGAATCATGCCATCGACATAAAGGTCTTTGAGAGTAACAAATAAACCAAATTCGGCTACTGCAGAAATTACGCCCACAAATTCTTCACCCAAATGCTGCTGCATATAGTGGCATTTTAGCCATGTGGTGACAGAGCGTGAGGCTTCATCGGCACGACGTTCAGTTGCAGAATAATGTTCGCCTGCATCATCTAAAGCTGCGCCCGAAAGTGGTGATGGTTTTTGTTTTAAATGCGCTTTAATGGCACGATGCAACAATAGGTCAGGGTAGCGACGGATTGGTGAAGTGAAATGCGTGTAGGCATCGTAAGCTAAACCATAGTGACCTGAATTATTGGCGCCATAATAGGCTTGCATCATTGAGCGTAATAACACCGCGTGAATACTTGGTGCATCAATACGATCTTTAGTGGCTTCAATCACCGCTTGATAGTCGGCCTGAGTGGGTTGTTCTGGAAAATGTAGCCCAAGTAATTTGACAAAATCACGGACTTTTTGAATACGTGAAAACTCTGGCGGTTCATGCACACGGTACAGCATCGGCACATCATGTTTGAGTGCATATTCTGCTGCTGCGACGTTGGCGAGTAACATACATTCTTCAATCAGTTTATGCGCATCGTTACGGCTGCGCGGCAAAATTTCTTTAATTCCACCTAACTCATCAAAGGTCATGTAGGTTTCAACGGTTTCAAACTCCATGGCATGACGTTCAGCACGTAAACCTTTCAGCACTTGATACAGTTGGAACAGAGTATTTAATGATTTGCGCACCTCCCGATCTTCTGGAATTGCCGCACTATCACCCTCAAAATATTGTGCCACTTGAGTATAGGTTAAACGTGCTTTGGAATGCATGACCGATGGATAAAATTCAAAACCTGTGACACGACCTGCGCGTGACAGTTTTAAATCGCAGACCATACACAAACGGTCAACCTGCGGATTCAGCGAACATAAGCCATTCGATAAAGCTTCAGGCAACATCGGTAATACAAAATGCGGGAAATAGACTGAAGTCCCACGTTCCTGAGCTTCATCATCCAACGGTTTGCCTGTACGGACATAATGGCTGACATCGGCAATTGCGACCACGACACGGTAACCACCGCCTGGACGTTTTTCTGCATATACTGCATCGTCAAAGTCGCGGGCATCTTCACCATCAATAGTCACTAAGGCTAAATCGCGTAAATCAACACGTCCTTCACGGTCTTGGGCTGTCGGTTCTTGAAAGCTTTCGGCTTCTTGAATGACATCTTCAGGAAATTCATACGGCAGACCAAATTCTAAAATGGTTTGCGGAATAATAATTTCAGTTTCGGCTTTGTCTGCCATCGACTGAATAATATGTCCTGTGGCAAATTCTTCGCGGGTTGGATAGTCGTCAATCGCAATGCGCACAGAATCGCCCAATTTAACTTGGGCATGTTCAATTAATTCTTTTTCAAGGGTAATGGGTTGATGGCTATTTGGCTGGGCAGGCTGAATAAAATATTCACCATCGTATTCTGACAATTTACCAATGATTTGTTTGACACGACGCTGGGTGACTTCGGTAATAAAGCCCCATGCCTTGCCTTTACGATCTACCGAAGTCTGGCGGACTTTGACTTGATCGCCATTAAACACCAAACGTAGTTCGCGTTCAGGCAATAAAATATCTTCATGACCTGCAATATTGGCTGTGCCTAAACCTTTACTGTTGATGTAAACCGTGGCGTCATGAGTCGGTTGTTCTGCAGCCAGCTGGAACTTGAATCCATCTTTCATGAGCTGACCATCACGTACCATGGCAATTAAACGATGGCTCAGGGCATCAATACTTTTTTGATCGGCAATCGCAAAATGCTCTACCAAGTCTGCATGTGACTGTGCCGCCTGCAAGGTTTCAATGGTTTCTAAGATTAAGGTACGGCTTGGAATAGGATTTTCGTAGCGTTCGGCTTCAGCTTTCGCTTCAGGATCGACCCAATTTTTCATCATGGAATAAACTTCATGTCAGAAGATAGGTTTAGCATAAGTCATGTACGGAAAGACTGCACGTAAATGATTGCAATAATGTGTTTTCTGTCGTTATTTTACGATGTTTCTAGTTTTTGTGCAGCGATTGCCAAAAGTTCAGGCGTAATTCTGGTGATGAATCCTGAAAATTGTTTAAAAAATATTTAATTGAGCAAAAATATGCAAAAATTGTGGTATCGAAGCTTGCAGTGCTAGCACTTAATTTGTATTATGGCGGCACGTTACGGTGAGATGGGTGAGTGGCTGAAACCACGTCCCTGCTAAGGACGCATACGGGTAACTGTATCGAGGGTTCGAATCCCTCTCTCACCGCCACGCTTTACTTATGTCGCGCTCATAGCTCAGCTGGATAGAGCACTTGGCTACGAACTAAGGGGTCGGGAGTTCGAATCTCTCTGAGCGCACCAATAAGTAAACCGAACAGTAACGTATCGCCTAAATTGGCACACAAGTAATGCGCTCATAGCTCAGCTGGATAGAGCACTTGGCTACGAACTAAGGGGTCGGGAGTTCGAATCTCTCTGAGCGCACCAACTTGAACAATCAACCGCTTAAATGCGGTTTTTTTGTGCCTGAAATTTAGTAAACTCAAACAATAATCAGTTTATTAAAAAGAATAGCGTACTCATGGTTTTACGTTAAAATTCTTTTGAATCGTCCAATATCTGTGCATTTGATTGCAAAATGATGAATTAATACTTAACAGCCAGAAAAAAACACGTATAATGCACCCCATCAAGTCGTCGCGCTCATAGCTCAGCTGGATAGAGCACTTGGCTACGAACTAAGGGGTCGGGAGTTCGAATCTCTCTGAGCGCACCAACTTGAAATAAAAAACCGCACTTTTGATGCGGTTTTTTTGCATCTACACTATCTAAAAATGATGAAATTTCTGTGTCAAAAGCATGACCATTGTTTTACGTCTGGCTTTGAGCGAATAAACACGAAAAAAATAAGGAAAGTGCTCAATCTAGTGTAAGATTTAGCTCAATTTGAATGACTTGATGATGAGCTTATGTCTGACACGCAGCCAGCATTGTCTTTGCGCTATTTTTTAAATTTAGAAGAATCTCAAGACGGCTTTGCCCTTGCGACTTTTGGTAAAAAACAATTTACCCGTTTTATTACACCGTTGATTAGTGTGGCGATTATTGCTTGGGGCTTTTATTTGGGCTTCGATGGGGTAGGTCGCTATTATGTTGCACTCGGTGCTTTCTTTTTAATCTTGCAAACTTTAATGCGTTATTGGTTTTTGCCAATGATGTTTAAACGCCAGTTTGTAAAATACCAATTTGGAAAAAGCGAGCAAGGCATTGATTTATTTCAGGACTATGCCGAGCTGTATGCCAATGGTCGTAAACAGGTATTTCATTATAACGAGGTGCAAAATTTCGCTGTGGGTAAACTCACCTATATGCTGGAATTAAAAAATCGTACAGTGGTGATTGTACCGAAACGTGCATTTAATCTGCCTGCAGAACAAACGGTTTTTGAAAATACTTTTAAAAAGTAAGTTTTAATTTTCCCAATTTACGAGTTATTTGAGGATGATCATGAGTACACGTCCATCTAAAATTGTCTGTGTCGGTCGCAGTTATGCAGACCATGCCAAAGAATTAGGTAATGCTGTACCTGATCATCCTGTGTTATTTATTAAACCGCCAAGCAGTTTACGCAGTTTAAGTGATGGGATTACGTGGAATAAGGTCTGGGGCAATTGTCACTATGAATGTGAATTGAGTTTACGCATTGACCAGCCTTTAAATGCAGACACAGATCCTGCCAAAGTATTGGATGCTGTAGGTGCAGTGACTTTGGGCTTGGATTTAACTTTGCGTGAATTGCAGGATGAACTTAAGAAAAAAGGACAGCCGTGGGAACGAGCCAAAGCGTTTGACGGTTCTTGTGTGTTGGCAGATTGGGTGGATGTATCGGAAATTCAGGACTGGAAAAACGTGCAATATTGTTTGGACATTAATGATGAATTACGTCAGCAAGGCGATACCAGTTTATTGATTTTTGATATTGCGGCATTGTTGGCAGATATTAGCCAAGTATTTAGTTTAGAACCTGGTGATGTGGTAATGACTGGTACACCTGCAGGGGTGGCAGCATTACAGTCGGGCGATCAGTTGAAGATGACCTTACAAGGACGTACTCAGGCATTTGTCTGGACGACTTTTGTAAAATAAATAGTGGTGTAAACGGTGATGTCATCAAAAGATGAGTATCACCGTTTTGTACTTGCTTTTAAATCCAATGGTTATACTTTCAGTAAATGCTGAAATTTACTGCGTAATTTATTCAGTTTCGGTGGAATGGAAAAATTGCAGTAGCCCTGATTTGGATTTTTGGCAAAGAAATTCTGATGATAGTCTTCTGCAGGGTAAAATTCAGGTGCTGCACTGAGTTCAGTCACAACATTCACACCTTCAGCTTGTAATGCTGCAATCATCTCGGTGGCAGCTTGTTGCTGTGTAGCATCTAAATAATAAATCACAGAGCGGTATTGTGTGCCGACATCATTGCCCTGACGGTTTAATGTGGTTGGGTCGTGTGTGGCAAAAAACACCTCAAGTAATTGTGAATAGCTGATCTGCTGCTCATCAAAATCAATCAAAATGACTTCTGCATGTCCGCTGTCGCCACGGCAAATATCTTCATAGCTTGGGTTTAAGGTATGTCCACCTGCATAACCGCTGGTGACTTTTTCTACGCCTTGCAGTTGTAAAAATACGGCTTCGACACACCAGAAACATCCGCCACCAAACAATGCTTGTTGCATGATTTTGTCCTTATATTTTATGAATCAACCATTTTAAGCCTGTCTATTATTAGGCTTAGCCGTTAACGTGCAGCCGTTGGTGTTTCAAATTGAATCAGTAAATTTCCATGGCGATCTAGCAATTTCAGGGTTTTACCATAGACCTGATAATGCGTCACTTTATTTAGGGCTTCATGGAATTTCTGATCTAAGTTGTTGTTATTTAAGCAAGCCATTCGCGTGGTTGCCAATTGCCCCAATTGTAGGGTGTCACGTCCTGCGACATAACTACCGCTGAGTCGGTTACAACTATCTGAACCTGTGACTGTTTGTGTGGCGGCATCAAAGTTTAAATATGGCAAGTTTTGGCGGTTTGCTTCTGTTTTTAACATGCTGTTGCCCAATTGCGTAGCAGTCCATGTACGTTGTACTAAGTTGGCTTGATTGATTGCGCTAATTTGGCTTGCACTCGTTTGAGTTGGCATAGTTTCACATCCTGATAAAGCAATCATTGCACCCAATAAGGTGATCCCGAAGTATTTTTTTAGCATGGAATGATCTCTAATTTTTTGAAATTGTTGCTATCTAAACAAATTATGCGCCGTGGCTCTAGTTAAATTTGTATGTTTGCTGCAACTTTTTCCAAGATATGGTGTGGTTTTTTCTCTGAATTGATTGTATCTGCGCAAAATGACCAAAATAGGTCAGGGCAGCACTTTGTTCTGATAAGTCGGATGCGAATAAGGCGTGCTGATGTTTGCTGAAGAATCGAGCTGCACGCCTTGTCGAATGAGCGCGGAAAAGTCTTGGCTGTGGATATCTTTTAAGTTTTCCACACGTGGGTTAATGTGGGCACGTTGATACCAAGTTTGCATATCCCAACGATGATCCAGCGCATGCAAATCATATAAATAATTGGGTAAATAACCCGAAGCAAACAGACGATAGTCGGCAGGGAAACGTTTTTGAGATACTGCCTGAATCATGTCAAACAGCAGCGTGGTGCAATTACTGGTCAACGTATTATACCAACGCGCTTTGGCGGCTAAAGCATCGGCTTTATGCAGATATTCCTGAAACAGTGCTTGTGCTTCTTGTGGATTGAGCTGGATCGGGAAAAAATAAACTTGCTCACCCCGAATATTGCTGCGGGTGTAGATGATATCTTTTTCATCGGCAGCGACAAGGCTGAGTTCATATTGCCGAAAGAAGCCACCAATCGCAGAAAACTCTTCGTGTTTTTCTTTGCGAATTTCAATGGAAAAGGTGAGTGGCGCTTGATCGGCAAAGTCAAAACTGACTAAGGTATGCGCAATTTTTGGCCCCATCCAGTAAGAGGTGATGATATTCACCCCCGTAATCTGTTTCAGGTTAAATTGGCGGGTTTCCCAACGTTCGGTATAGCGACCATCGGCATGCCAGTCAAAATTGCGGACATTGTGCAGCGTGACCTGATCTTGTACTTGTTCATAATGCAGCATACGGGCTACTTCAGGGTTCCAGTCACGGTCTTGCTTGGCATCCATCCCAAAATACCAAAACAGCCCCAAGGTAAAACCCAAAAGATAAACCAAAATATCCTGATTGCGACTGAGCAAATGCTGAGTGATATAAATGCCCAAAATGCTGAGGGTGAAGGCTAGCCAAGTCCCAATCAGCACACGGCTCATTAACCAACCCAAAGGCTGATGAATCCACAAGGCCATACTGAGCCAAATAGAAGAAAGAACGACACCTAAACTGAAGATGAAATGCAGCATCCGCCATTCCTGAGGCAAAGTTAAATTCCGTTTAAGTCATCATAATCAAATATTGCCAAGGCTGTCAGCATTATTTTTGATAGCGGGCAAACTCAAAGGCAATCCCTGATTTTTCATCGACATGCTGTTCTGAGGCCACTTTTTTAAACTCGGCAGGAATGGCAGGATAATGCGCATCTCCCTGAACATCTAGTTCAATATGCGTCAGTTCCAAACGGTCAGCAATCGGCATAGTTTGGCTAAAAATTTCACCACCACCAATAATAAATAAAGTGTTTGGTTTTTCTGAGGCTTGAACATCGGCAACGGCTTGTTGCAAGGCATCTTCAATGCTATGCGCCACTTTTGTGCCTTCAAATGCCCAGTTTGGGTCGCGGGTAATCACCCAATTGACACGTTTAGGCAGGGTGCGTCCCATCGACTCCAAGGTTTTGCGTCCCATAATCACCACGCCACCTTGGGTGATTTCTTTGAAGTGTTTTAAGTCTGCCGAAATATGCCACGGCAATTGGTTACCCTGACCAATGCAGCGTTGTTGATCCATAGCGACTACGTGTACAACTTCTAAATTTTGAAATGACATAATTAGGCTCGTATTTTCTTAGTCTGCCAAGCATCTTTTGGGGACGTTGGGGCAATTTAAATGTTGAGATGATAAATCTAGCAACAGGCAATTAAACAGCGACAGGTGCTTTAATTGCAGGATGTGACTCATAGCCTACAATTTCAATATCTTCAAATTTAAAATCGAAAATATCTTTGATTTCAGGATTGAGTTTTAACTGACATAACGCCAGTGGTTCACGGCTTAGCTGTAACTGTGCCTGTTCAAAGTGGTTGGCATATAAATGCGTATCGCCACCTGTCCAGACAAAATCTCCGACTTCTAAATCACAGACTTGCGCGATCATGTGGGTTAGTAAAGCATAGCTGGCAATATTAAAAGGCACGCCTAAAAACACATCGGCACTGCGTTGATATAGCTGGCATGAGAGTTTGCCGTTGTGCACAAAAAACTGGAATAAAGTATGGCAAGGCGGTAAAGCAACTTGACCTGCTTCTTTCGGGTTCCAGCCTGACACGATTAAACGACGTGAATTTGGATTGGTTTTAATTTCATTGATTAACCATGCAATTTGGTCAAAACCATCTTGCTCATACAGACCATCGGCTTTTTGTGTTGCACCAAAATTACGCCATTGATGTCCGTACACTGGGCCAAGTTCACCTTCAGGACGACCAAAGCGCGCGGTTTGTTCTGCGGTAGACCATTCATCCCAAATACTGACTTTATGTTCTTGTAGATATTTGACGTTGGTATCGCCTTTTAAAAACCATAACAGCTCAATTACGATAGAACGGAAATGTACTTTTTTGGTAGTCAGCAGTGGAAAACCTTGTGCAAGGTTAAAACGCATTTGGTGCCCAAACACTGAACGTGTGCCTGTTCCGGTACGGTCACCTTTGTCGCCACCATGGTCAAGAATATGTTGGAGTAGGTCTAAATACTGGCGCATAGCGTTCTCTGGTCAAGCAAAAGTGAATATTTTTTGTTTGGGCAATTCGATGCCCAGTAAATCAGAAAGAATAATAGCAGAGTTTTTTAAGTTGTGACTTTATTGTGTGTCGGAAGCGTGATGTTGATGCAGTAAAGCCAACGGCGAAAACAGGCAAATAGCCAAAGCGGTAAAGCCAATGCCTTGAGCGCCCGACAGTAAAATTTCACCGTGTTGAATCTGCATGAAAATTATTGCGAGTAACAACGCCAGTGGAATCCAAGTCAATAGTCGTGCCAACCAACCTGTGGGATGTTGTGCAGTAAAATGAATTTTGCAGTAACGACAAATTAAAAAAACAATACCTGTGGCCAGAAACATTAAAATCGCATCGAGCTTTAAGGGTTCTAAGAAGTATACCGCTGCAGTGACCAGCGCGATCACCATCAGCAGGGCAATTTTCTTTGTGACCGCAACCTGTGGGTTAAACCAAAATTCAAGCATGTGAGATATTGAGGTCTGAAAAGTGTAAGTAATAGATAGCACTGTAGCATAAAAAAGGCGAAGATTGACTTCGCCTGAATGGATGAAACCTGCATTTAAATGGGTAGTAGCTTAGCTGTTTTTTTGCGGCCCCCAATCATAAATTTTCTTTTGATAGGCATACCACATCATCCAGAAACCGACCAAAATCATTGGTAAGCTCAGGAATTGTCCCTTACTCATCCATGCAATAAAGAGCTGACCATGATCGGGTTCGCGGAAAAATTCGACAACAAAGCGCGCCAAACCATAACCAATCAGGAATAGGGCTGATACTGCCATGCGTGGACGTGGCTTTGAACTAAACCACCACAGCACAACAAACAGGATTAAACCTTCGCATAAGGCTTGATAAAGCTGCGATGGATGACGTACCAATTGCAAAGGATCGGTTGGGAAAATCATCCCCAATGCAAAGTTTGGATCGGTCACAGGGCGACCATATAATTCACCGCCAATAAAGTTACCAATACGACCAAACATTAGACCTGTAGGTACACACGGGGCAATAAAATCCAGAGTTTGAAACCACGTCATTTTGTATTTTTTACACCAGAACAGCATGGCTAAAATCACGCCCAGAAAGCCACCGTGGAAACTCATGCCGCCTGTCCAAACTTGGAATAACCACAGCGGATTTGCCAAAAATTGTTCAAAGCCATAAAAGAAGACATAACCGACACGTCCACCAATCACCACGCCCAAAGCGCCGTAAAAGATCAGGTCGGACACCATGTCGGAAGTCCAGCCACGTTGTTTGGCACGATAAGTTGCCAAACCCCAAGCAAATAAAAATGCCAGTAAATACATCAAGCCATACCAATGGACTTGCAAAGGCCCGAGCGAAATAGCAACGGGGTCAATATTTGGATAGGTGAGCATTCCTGTTCCTTGTGATTCTGTTTTGCACAGATTTTAGCTGAATGTGATGAAAAATGTTGTACATTCAATGTGTAAAGATCAAGAGTTTAAATTATGTGTATTGTGGCATTGGCTTGGCAGGTCTTGGCAGACACACCACTGTGTTTGATTTCAAATCGGGATGAGTTTTATCGGCGTCCGACAGCAGCACTGGCAGCATGGCTTCATAGTCCAATTGTTGCAGGGCAGGATTTAGAATCGGGCGGTACGTGGATGGGCATTACTCAGTCGGGTCGTTGGGCAGTGATTACCAATTATCGTGATGCGAATGATGTTCGTGAATATCCAACCTCACGCGGGCATATTATTCAGGCTTTTTTAGAATCTGAGCAAACGCCTATCCGTTTTGCGCAAGCCTTAGAAAAACAGCAATGTGAATATGCAGGTTTTAATTTATTTGTGGGTGACACCACTCAAGCGGTGTACATGAGTAACCGTGGAGAAGCGCCGCAGGTTTTAGCTAAAGGCGTTTATGTGGTGTCGAATGGATTGATGAGTGACCCTTGGGAGAAAACTGCACGCTTACGCAAACGCTTTACGCAGGAGTTTTTACCGATGCTGCAATTGCCTGATCTTGCAACGGCAGAGCTAAATGCTGCGGCGTGGGATATTTTGCAAGATGAACGCAAAGTTGCATCTGAATTGTTACCGCAAACAGGGATTTCATTGGAGATGGAAGCGTTGTTGTCATCGACTTTTATTCAAAGTCCACTTTACGGTACACGTTGTTCCAATTTTTTACGTATGCAGGCGCAGCAATTTACATGGCTGGAAAAAACACAATATGGTGAGCAAAAGGGAGATATTGTGCAGCAACAGTTGAACATTGAGGCATAAAAAATGCCGACGTGATGTCGGCATTTTTAATTTATGGATGTTATCCAGCAATTGCTTTGCCGTCTTTACGGGTGATGACAACCGTTGCTGAACGAGGACGTGCAGTTTTATTGTTCATGTCAGTTTGTGTTGCAGGCCAATGGCTGCTTGGCGCATCAAAACTCTTTGAATCTTCACCTGGGTGCTGAACGTTAATAAAGATTGCTTTGTAGTCAGGTGTCATGGTTACACCTGTAATTTCACATTCTTTTGGCCCAACAAGGAAGCGACGTAAGTTTTTATCGGTGACTTGAGCACCAGCAATTGTACTTTGATCACCAACAGTTTTTACAACACCGCCATCACCAACTTGACCAGGTAGTGCTGCTAACATCATACAGTTTGTAACATCTGTATATGCGCCATCATCTGTTTGAATCCAAAGAACACCACGTGGGTCAAACCACATACCATCTGGACTTGAGAAGTCGTTTGCATCGCTTAAATTAGAAAGGTTAATTGTCGGATCCATACTTGCTTCAGCACCAAATAGATAGATATCCCATTCAAATGATGTTGCTGCAGTATTCTCTTCTTTAAAGCGGATAATATGACCATTGACGTTACCTTTACCACCTTCAGGATCGGTGTAGTTACGTGGGTTTGCAGGATCTGTTGCATAGCTTGAACCACGGTTCGAGTTATTGGTTAAAGTCACGTACACTTCACCATTTTCAGGGTTTACAGCAACCCATTCTGGACGATCCATTTTTGTAGCTCCTACAGCATCTGCTGCAAGACGAGCAAAAGTAAGGACATCCGCTTGTGAGCTAAATGGGTAAATAGCGTTTGTTTCGGTTAAGCCATTTTTACCATAAGCCAGTTCAATCCACTCTCCTGTGCCTGATGCATTAAATTTAGCGACATAGAATTTCCCTGAATTCATATATTTGTCGCCAGCTCGATAGCCACCATTCACATCTTTAGGATCCCATGTTGCATCTGATACAAATTTGTAGATGTACTCACCGCGCGAGTCATCGCCCATATAGAATGCAAATTTTTGCCCTTCAATTGCGCGGCTGGCGCGACAGTCTTCGTGAGCAAAACGACCTAATGCAGTACGTTTTACTGGGTTTGAGCGGCTATCGAATGGATCAATTTCTACAATCCAGCCAAATGTATTTGGCGCATTACGATAGTCTTGAGTTGCAGACTCTTTGGTTACGTTAGCAGCCCAACGATCATACATGTCTTGAGATTCAAAACCAGCTTCTGCTGTTTCCCAACCATAGCGTGAAGATTTATTCAAATACACGATGCGATCTTGCTCATCGCGTTCTGGAATTTTTTTACTATCAGCATCTAAAATATAAATGATGTTGTTTTTCGCATCACGTTTAACACTACCGTCTGCATTTTTTTCAGTTTGATAAGAGATCTCTAAGCCTAAGCTATAGCGTTTAAGTGCTATTTTTTCAGCTTCACTACGGGCTGAGTATTGGTCTGTACCTGAGCGTTGGAAATAACCAATAAAATTTTCTTCAGCAGTTAAATAAGTGCCCCATGGTGTATAACCATTACCACAGTTATTTTGTGTGCCTCGAGTTTGACGACCAGCGGGAGAGAATGCTGTGTGCAGTAATGGAGAACCAGCTACAGGCCCTGCAAAATCCATGACAGTCGAAGCTGTAATACGACGGTTAAATGGTGATGACTTCACAATCTCTACAGCTTGAGTTTCAGCATTTTTCTTAATATGAACGACTGAAACACCGTGTGCATTTACTTCACGAATCACTTCATCTTCTGGGCGACGTCCATCCTTTTTAGTTGCGCCTTTTGGATGTAAGAAGGTTTGGTTGATATATTCGTGGTTCAAAACCAATAAGCCATGATCTGATGCATTTTCATCATAACGACCAGTTTTAGTACTTAAGCCAAAATAGCTCATGCCATCGTGACAGTCACCAGAGCGGAATTGGAAACTTGGGCCAGATGGAACATCTGCATCTGCATTCCAATTGCTATAAGAAGGATTGATTGAGTCACCTAAAGCATATAATACAGTTGCTTGGTAACCTTCAGGAACAGTAACAATATCATTTAAATTTTTATCTACAGCTTTAAATGTTAATGTTTCAGGCTTGGTATTGGGTTCTTCTTTACTTGTTGGTGGTGTTACATTTGTATCTTCATCATCATCACTACATGCAGATAAAGAAGAAGCTAAAGCTAAAGCTGCTGCACCGCTTGCAGTTTTTTTAATTAAACTGCGACGGCTCATGCGTTGTTCTAGAATGTCACGAAAGTGCGTATTGTCTGAAGTGTTATTATCTAACTCTTGATCTTCATTGTAAGGCATAAAATCAGTCATTTTTTTTCCTAGCAAATTGCTTAGTCGTTTGAAAGTTATATGTAAATTAGTGGCTAAACATGACATGCGGGTTAAGCTTATGTGTCAAACTGATTAAATCCGTTCAGTTGTGATCTACACGCACAAAAAAAGAAGCAACCATGTGCTTCTTTTTAAAATTCAATATTTTAGATTAGCTGTGACTGACTCGGCGCTTCTCAATTAATTTGCCAAAAAACAAACCAATTTCAAACAGCATCCACATCGGAATGGCAAGCATGATCATCGATAAAGCGTCTGGCGGTGTGACAAACATGGCCACAAAAAAACAGCCAACAATAATAAAGCGACGTTTTTCAACCAAAGTTTGCGTAGACACGACACCAATCATAATCAGCAAAAGTGTGACAATTGGAATCTCAAAGGTAAAACCAAAAACCAAAAACAGCTTCAAACAAAACGTAAGATAGCTATTAATGTCGGTCATCGGGGCGACTGTTTCAGGGGAAACGCTAATGAAAAAGTGCAGAATGGATGGCAAGGCGACAAAGTAAGCAAAGCTAATTCCGATATAGAACAAGCAAATACTGCCGATCAGCAAAGGCAGCGCCAAACTTTTTTCTTTTTCATATAACGCTGGTTTTACGAATGCCCAAATCTGATACAAAATAAATGGCATCGCAATAAACAGCGCGACAAAAAAGTTTAGTTTAAACGGCGCCATAAAGGTTGCGGTAACATCAGTCGCAATCATGGTTGATGTATGTGGCAACTGTGCACGTAATGGTTCCGACAATACTTGATAAGTTTTATTGGCAAAGGGCAATAAACAGAAGAATAAGGCAAGAATAAGCCCTACAATTTTAAAAAGATGATTACGCAGCACCATCAAGTGCTTGGTAATTGGCATTTCTTCTAATGCGGCTTGCTCTGCCTTCACAGGCAAATGTGAAAGCTCAGAAGCGTTTGATTGGCTCATACTGCAACCTTCATTTCAGTATAGGGCGCTGTAGTATGTTGTAGCGCAGATAAATTTGAATGTGATGTCATTTTAGTTTTAGGGAGTAACACCGCAGAGGTTTTTTCAGTATTTAAAACCAAGGTGTAATGATGCTGTTGTAAGGTATTTTTTGATACGGCATGCGGGGAATGTGTGCTTTTTGCAGTTATATCTTCAAATATTTTTTCTTGCTGCATTTCATGCATTTGTGCTTGCATCTTTGCTTCAAGTTCCTGAATACGCGCCATTTCTTGCTGCATTTGCTCGCGTAATTCAGATAAACGCAATTCGCGGTCAATGTCATTTTGAACATTACTGACCATACGTTTAATTTTAGCGTACCACTTGCCGACAAAACGCGCTGCTTCAGGGAGTTTTTCAGGACCCAGCACCAATAATGCAATGATGCCGAAAATCAGCAGTTCCGTCATTCCAATATTGAGCATAATCTCAAACCCTCAGCCTTAATGCTTTACAGTCGAATTTACATCACTGCTATTGGCTTGATGTTCAATCGTACGAGGTTCTTTCAGTTGCGCCGCTTCTGCCTCATCATCTTTTATTGATTTTTTAAAATCTTTGACCGCGCCACCTACATCTTTACCTAAGTTTTTAAGCTTAGATGTACCAAATAATAAAATGACCACAATTGCAAAAATCAGCACGTGCCAAATAGATAATCCTGCCATGATTTAGACCTCTCAATAGTTGAGCCTATCTCAACAGGTCTGTATGACAATGCGGTGACGAATGTGTTGCGATTTGACGACAAGGGATGTTTGACCTGATTTGTAAAGCTTGAAAATAAAACAGCCCGTGTTTGAAAACGGGCTGTAAGATCAATCACATCTGTTAAATCTAAGCTTGTAAACTTGCTTTAAACAGTTGCATCGCCTGACCACGGTGACTGATTTTATTCTTTTCTGCTTTCGACATTTCTGCGCTCGACACTCCCAATTCAGGCAACCAAAAGAGCGGGTCATAGCCAAAACCATTTTCACCACGAGCTTCTGCTAAAATCTCGCCTTTCCAAATACCTTGGAAAATTTGTGGTAATGGATCATCGGCATGTTCAACCAAAGCCAAAACACAAACAAACATACCTTCAATTGCTGCGCCGTCTTGACGTAGTGGTTTGAGTTTATTCAAAAGTTTTTCATTGTTGGCTGCATCATTGCCATGTTCGCCTGCAAAACGTGCAGAATAAATCCCCGGTGCGCCGCCTAAAATAGGCACACATAAACCAGAGTCATCTGCAATGGCAGGCTTTCCTGAAATTTTTGCGGCATGGCGTGCTTTTAAAATGGCATTTTCAACAAAGCTCAAACCATCTTCAACAGCATCTTCAATATTTAGTTGACCTTGCGGAATCACTTGCACAGGCAAGTCTAATTGCGCAAACAGGGTTTCAAATTCTGCAATTTTTCCCTTGTTATTGCTTGCTAAAACCAAAGTACCTTGAGCGCGCCAATCAGTTACAGCCATAATTCAGATCTTAATTCAAAATAATATTGGATATTTTAACGGATTTTGCAGACTTAAAAGTTTAATCTTGCACAGATTTGTTTTCATACATGCTAATAATATTTAGGTTTCAAAAAGTAGGGGAATCATGATGAGCAAAATATCAGAGATTTACCGTTATTCGAGTCAGCACCGCGCATTACTGCAGCAAAGTGAGCGTTGTGGCTGTTTTTACTGTCTGGAAACTTTTGCTTATAGCGAAATTGAAGATTGGTGTGATGATGAGCAAACCGCAATTTGTCCGCATTGTGGTATAGATGCGGTATTAGGTTCTGCTGCAGTAGAAGAATTCAGCCCTGAACTGCTACAGGCCATGCAGGCAGTTTATTTCGGATAAAACAAAAAGCACCCGAAGGTGCTTTGAGATCACTTCAAACGTAGTTAAATTTATTGCGCTTGAATCCATTGGTCAGCACGGTCACGTGCTTGACGAATTTGTTCTTGAGTTAAGTTAGCTGCCAAAGCGGTTTTCTTACCTTCAGACAAAGAAATTACTTTATTGTCGAGCATGCCATCACGGGTAGATAACTCATACCACTGATACGCGCCCATATAGTTTTTCTTTTGTTCTTCCATCATGGCAAGGTTAAAGCTGGCACGGTTATCACCACGGCTAGCCGCCTTTTCAAAATATTGACGTGCTAAGACTTCGTCTTTTTTCGTGCCAATACCATCCGCCAACATACGGCCTACATTTAATTGCGCAGCCGATAAACCTTGATCTGCCGCAGCTTTGTACCAAGCAAACGCTTGACGGCTGTCTTGTTGAACGTCTTTACCTTGTTGATATTTCGTCGCTAAGTAAAATTGTGCGCCTGCCTGACCTGCTTTGGCTGCTTTAATCAAGCCATTAATATCCATAGTTGAATATTGAGCCGCTTGGCTCGCTACAGAAGATGACGGTGAAACATAATCTGCATGGGCTTGAATGCTCAACAGTCCAACCAATAGCGTGGTGCTTAATAATAGTTTTTTCATAGAGCGCTCACTCGATAAATTGCGACTTCACCAAACAAATTAGGCAGATGCTTACTGAGTAAACTATCTTGTTGATTCCCATTCACGGCAAGTCGGTTAATGATGCGAATATTATTTTCGGCACAAAGTGCCTCAAAATCACGAAACGTACATAAATGAATATTTGGGGTGTTGTACCACATATAAGGTAATGCATCTGAAACAGGCATTTTTCCTTTTAAGGCAAGAAAAGAGCGAGTCTTCCAATGCGCAAAGTTTGGAAAGGTAATAATTGCCTGTTTACCCACACGTACCATATCTCTTAATAATACGTCAGGTGCATCTACTGCTTGCAAGGCTTGTGCCATGACCACATAGTCAAAAGACTGGTCTGCAAAACGGCTAAGCCCCAAATTCAAGTCTTGTTGGATGATATTTAACCCGCGACTGATCGCAATTGCAATCTTTTCTTGATCAATTTCTAATCCGTATGCACGAATATTATGCTGTTTGCTCATGTGTGCCAACAGTTCACCATCGCCACAACCCAAATCGAGTACTTTAGAATTGGGTTTAATCCACTTTTCGGCAAGTTGCTGATCAAGACGCATTACACGGCCTCCTGTGGGGTTGCTTGAAGATGTTCTGTTCCGCCCAAGAATGCACGCATGGCTTTCACGTACAGTGGAATTGGGAACAAGAACGAGTCGTGTCCTTGTTCGGCATCAATATCTAAATAGCTGACAGGTTTATGATTGCTAATTAGCGCATCCACAATTTCCTGCGAACGCTCAGGGCTAAAGCGCCAGTCGGTGGTAAATGACACCACTAAAAACTTGCATTTTGTATTCGCCATGGCTTTTTGTAAGGATTGCTCGTATTCACGTGCAGGATCAAAATAATCCAGTGCCTTGGTCATAATTAAATAGGTATTGGCATCAAAATTACGGCTAAATTGTTCGCCCTGATAGCGCAAATAGCTTTCGACCTGAAATTCGACATCAAAACCATACATAAACTTGCCAGATTTTAAGTCACGACCAAATTTCTGTTTCATGGCTTCTTCAGACAAATAGGTGATGTGTCCGACCATGCGTGCCAAAATCAATCCACGTTTTGGATAGCTGTCATGTTCCAAATAACGCCCATGATGAAAATCTGGGTCAGATAAAATGGACTGACGTGCGACTTCGTTAAAGGCAATATTTTGTGCAGACAGTTTTGGTGCACTGGCAATAATCACGCATTTTTTCAGACGGTCAGGATAATCTACCGACCACTGCAAGGCCTGCATACCACCCAAAGAGCCGCCAATAATCGAATACCAGACCTCAATGCCTAAACGATCAGACAGCATGGCTTGGGTTTTTACCCAATCTCGCACCGTCACTAAAGGGAAGTCTGGGCCATAAGGACGGTTGTCATTTTCAGGGTTAGGCGATGTGGGGCCAGTAGAACCGTTACAGCCGCCAATATTGTTTAGCGCCACCACAAAGAAACGACTGGTATCAATGGCTTTTCCAGGGCCAATACAGGCATCCCACCAACCTGCTTTTTTATCATCGGCATGATGATAACCCGCAGCATGATGATGCCCTGACAACGCATGACAGATCAGAATCGCATTGGATTTGTCGGCATTGAGCGTGCCATAAGTTTCGACCATGAGTTCAAAGCGGGGCAGAACACGACCGCATTCGAGTTCTAAAGGTTCTTCAAATTGGAATTTTTCTGGAACAACAATACCTACTGAGTCAGCTGGAAAAGACACGGGAATAATTCGCCTTAAATCCTGAGGATGAATAAATAAAAGGATACCACTTGGGGTATCCTTTTCAAAATGCTTTTACATGTTAGCGCAAGATTATACTGCTGCTGCAACTACTTGATCTGTGCTTAATACGCCTTGTTCAATCAAGCGGTTGGTGCAGGCAATAATTGCATCAATAGATGAGGTCACGATGTTGTCATGTACCCCTGCACCAAAGGCAGATTTACCTGTGCCTTTGACTTGCAACTCAATCAATGCCAACGCTTTTGCATGTGCGCCAGAGCTAATGCTGCGTTCTTCATAATTCAAGACATCAATTGGTAATTGAAGTGCATTCAAAATTGCTGAAATTGGGCCATTGCCTTCACCGCGTAAGCGTTGCGTTTCGCCGTTCACGACCACATCTAACTCAATGACTTGATTGCCATTTTCATCAGATAGTTTGTAGTTTTTGGTCGCATAGTGCGCATCTTTTACTGCAACGTAAGTGTCTTTAAACAAGTTCCAGATTTCGCTTGCGCTAATTTCAGTGCCTTGCTCATCGGTACGTTGTTGCACAATTTGTGAGAATTCGATTTGTAAACGACGTGGTAAAGTCACGTTGTAGTTCGATTCTAACAAGTAAGCTATCCCGCCTTTACCCGATTGTGAGTTGACACGAATCACCGCATCATAGTCACGACCTAAGTCTTTCGGGTCGATTGGCAAGTAAGGCATATCCCAAATTTCTTCGTTTTTCTGGAATTCAAAACCTTTCTTAATCGCATCTTGGTGTGAACCAGAGAATGCAGTAAACACCAAATCACCTGCATACGGATGACGTGGATGCACTGGCAAACCTGTGCATTCTTCAACTGTGGCAATAATTTCGTTGATGTTCGAGAAATCCAATTCTGGTGCAACACCTTGGGTGTACATGTTCAAGGCAATTGCAGCAACGTCTACGTTACCGGTACGTTCACCATTACCAAATACACAGCCTTCTACACGGTCTGCACCTGCCATGATTGCCAATTCAGATGCGGCAATACCACAACCACGGTCATTGTGACAGTGTACTGAAATGATCACGCCATCACGACGCGCAATGTTGCGGTGCATCCATTCCACTTGGTCGGCATACACGTTTGGTGTAGACACTTCTACCGTTGCAGGCAAGTTTAAAATTACTTTATTGGTTGGCGATGCTTCCCAAATTTCAGTCACGGCATCACAAACATCTTTAGCCACTTCCAACTCAGTTGCAGTAAAACATTCTGGGCTGTACTGGAATACCCATTCTGTTTCAGGTTGCTTCGCTGCGTATTCTTTTACTTTGCTTGCTGCATTGATTGCCAATTGTTTGGCACCTTCAACATCAACATTCAAGACTTTGTTACGGAAGGTTGGTGAGTTGGCATTATAAATATGCACAATCGCACGTTTAGCACCTTGTAAAGATTCAAAAGTACGTTGAATTAAGTGGTCACGCGCCTGTACCAAGACTTCAATATACACGTCATCTGGAATATGACCTTCTTCAATCAATTTACGGGTGAAATCGAAGTCAACTTGAGATGCCGATGGGAAACCAATTTCGATGTGTTTAAAACCAATTTTCACAAGCATTTGGAACATTTTGAATTTTTGTTCGATGTTCATTGGCTCAAAGATCGCTTGGTTACCGTCACGTAGGTCGGTACTCATCCAAATTGGCGCTTTGGTAATTTCGTTATTCGGCCATTGGCGGTCTGGTAAATCGACACGCTGGTACATACGACGGTATTTTTTGCTTGGATCTGCCAACATCATGTGAAAACTCCTTGAATAGTAGCGGTTGCATCGCGTGGATAACGGCAACTTACTATAAATATAGATTGTGTCTATTCTATCAATTTACAAGCTGTTTTCAGGAGGCTATCGCTAAAAGTAGAATCATGGCACTTGTAAACCAATATCTGTATGTTAATCGATCTGCAAGGGTAATAATTCCCTGTTTTTTACAGATACGGCATGTGTTGTGAAATATTTTTCTGATATTAGCTATTTTGGTGATAAATATAGCTGCTGTTGATTTGTTTGATGCAGCTTGTTCCCATAAGTGCCATTGTGACTTCAAATTCTTCCTTTAACAGTTTAATGCTATGCGCTGCCCCTAGCGCGCCTGCAACTGCCAAGCCATAAATATATGGACGACCGACCAAAACCGCACTTGCTCCCAAGGCCAGTGCTTTAAAAATATCTGTGCCACGACGAATCCCACTGTCTAATAAAATTGGGAAATCGTGCGATAAAATTTTTCGCATCGTGCCTAAAATTTGAATTGGGCTGACCGCGGTATCTAAAATTCGGCCACCATGATTAGACACAATAATACCGTGTGCTCCGTACTGATATGCCTGCTGCGCATCGGCAGGATGTAAAATACCTTTGAGTAAAATAGGCAGTGGACTGTGTTGTAGCAACCAAGCAATATCTTCCCATGTGGCAGCCTGCTGCATCAATCCATCAAAAAGAGGGTGCTGATTTTCCTTAAGCGGAGTGGTATTTACAGATGATTGATATACCGCCCGAATATGTGCAGGCAATTGAAAAGCAGCGCGACGTTCCCGATCTCGAATGCCCATGTGCGGTGCATCAACCGTGAGTACAATGGCTTGATAGGCATAGTGTTGCGCTTGAAAAATCAAATCCAAAGCAGCTTTACGACTGCCTTGCCAATACAGTTGAAACCATTTTGCCGCGCCCGAAACCTGATTCAGTGTGCTCATTGAAGTGGTACTTAAATGACTGAGAATCATGGGGGCTTGTAGGGCGGCTGCCGCTTGCGCTGTAGCAATTTCCCCCTGTGGATGAAACAGTTGTTGGTAAGCCACGGGTGCTAAAAAAATTGGGTGTGGATACTGTTCGCCCAAGAGCTGAATTTGCGTATTTGCCCCTGCAAAAGTATTTAAATGACGGGGCAATAATTGAATATCGGCAAACGCACGTAAATTGTTGTTCAGACTATATTCATCGCCTGCAGCGCCTTCTAAATTGGCCCAAGTGGCTGCATCTAAATGTAATTGCGCCTGTTTTTGATAGTCGGCAATGGTGTGTAAATGTGGCGGGATGTGATTCAAAGCTGCCAATGGCGTGGTATTCATAACTGACTCCATTGACGAATCAGATTGTGATAATGTGCGGTTAGTGCCAATACTTCTGCTGTATCTCCAAGTTGTTGACGCAATTGCAAAATAGTCATATCTAAATTGAACAACATACTGCGTTGCCAGTCATCTTTGACCATACTTTGACACCATGTAAATGCTGCAATTCTTTGACCTGCGGTGACAGGTTCGACTCTATGTAAACTGGTGGCAGGGTACACGATGGCATCGCCTGCATTGAGTTTAACCGCATGGCTACCGTAACTATCTTCAATGATCAGTTCACCGCCCTGATATTCTTCAGGCTCACTTAAAAATAGGGTCATGGATACATCGGTGCGAATCGGGCGTCGTACTTGTGCACAATATTGCACGGCATTATCGACATGATTGCCATAAGTTCCTGTGTTTTGATAACAATTGAACATGGGTTGCAGAATGTGCAGCGGCAAGGCAAAGGACTGCAATAAAGCCTGTTGTTTTAGTGCACTGAGGATGTCTTGTGACAGAGTTACATAGCTCGGATGCTGCAGGTCAAATTGTAAATTCTGTTTAATTTTCTGTGCTTGTGCGCCTGCACTGAATTGACCATTTTGCCATGCAGCTGCAGTGTCCAATTCAGCGCGAATCTGTTGGACTTGCACTTTGCTAAGAACTTCTGGAATGTGAAGCATCATATCGATTCTTCCTGAAAAAGTTTTAATTCAAACAGCCGAATATTCGACAGCGTTGTTCAACATGCAAAGTTCGAGCGATAGACAGTATGCAAAATGATCTATCCCTCGAACCCATATCTGCAGCCTGTTTGTAGAGGAACACAGATTAGCTGCAACAACTTAGAACTTGTAATTTAAACTGAGTGCTGCTGAGCGCGGCTGTCCAAGTACAACGCGACCACCACCATTGTTTAACGTGCTGATGTATTCTTTATCGGCAAGGTTATAAAGGTTTAAATTTAACGAGGCATTTTTGTTGAAGTTGTAGCCTACCAATGCATCAAATACGACATAGCCTGGAATATTTGGCATGTTGGCAGGTGCGTTGCTGTCGGTCACAACTCGTTTTTGTTCATCGACATAACGTGCGCCCAAACCTAATTTAAAGCCCGCCCAGTCATAGGTCGACCATAAACTTGCTGTCCATTCAGGCGACCAGCGTTCAGATAATGTTGTGCTACTCGATGAGCGTTGATTCAGTTGTTTAACTTTCATGTGGGCAACGCCTGCAGAAACATTCCAGGCATCGGTAATTTGACCTACAGCACTTAGCTCAACACCATCGACACGTTTTTTGCCTTCCTGCACGGCAAGCTGGGAAATCGGATCAATGGTCGATTGATTTTCATTTTCTGTGCGATACGCTGCAGCAGCCACAGCCAGTTTGCCTTGCAATAACTCCCATTTGCTGCCTAATTCATAATGATGGGTTTCTTGAGGCTGCGCATTAATGGCGTCATTGCCTGATTCAGACAGCGTGAAGTTGGTGCTGCCGGGTGGCGTTAGTGATTTTGCATACGCAGCGTAAATGCTGCTATTTAACGTAGGCTTATACACAGCGCCAAGTTTCCAACTGAACAGCGTATCGTGGGTGCTCAGATCTGTGGCCACCAAAGCATTTCCCCCACGTGGCAGAGTAAGCCCTTGATAATCTGTTTCATAATAATCGACCCGTACGCCACCATTCAGTTGAAAACGCTCCCCAAATTTTAGAGTATCAAATAAATATGCGGCTGCCGTTTGGGTTTCACCATCGGTATAACCGCCATTATAAATAAGCGCTGGCATGGCTTGATTGCGGTCTGGGTGATAAAGATTGGCCCACGGTGTATCGGCAGTGGCTTCGCCAGGCATCTGGGTTGCCATGAGTTTGCTAGATTGCTGTTCTTTTAAAAACTCCATGCCTGCAACAACATCATGCTGTACTGCCCCCGTTTTGACACTCCAGTTTAAAGTGCTTTGATTGGCCAGAATTTTATTTTCTTGATCGACGCCTTGGCGGGAGCGGTTCACTTCCCATTCGGCAGGGTTTGATGAACCATTGGTTCGAAGACCATTTGCACCTGTATTGATGCCTGTTAAAACCCGATTCATGTGGGTTTTCGCTACACGGGTGATATTGGTCAGTTTGAGTTGATCGGTTAAATCACTTTCAATTTTTGCGGTGAACATATCAGCATCGACATCTTCATAGTCATTGACATGACCATAAAAATTCTCCCGATTAACTTTAGGCGCAGTGGCTAACAGTGAATCGGTATTGTAAAAGCCTTGCATGCCCACAGTTGGAATGCCACCATCTGGAATATTGCGTTGTCTGATGTGTTGAGAATATAAATAAAGGCGTGTGGCAGTGTTTAATCCAAAGGCAATAGAAGGGGCGATGGCATAACTATTGTTTTCAATATAGTCACGTCCTTCTATGCCGCCTTCTTGCCCCATTACATTTAGACGAAATGCGGTATTTGGATTGATGGCCTGGTTAATATCTGCAGAAAGTCTTGTATGTTGTGCTGTGTTGTAAGTTGCAGAAATTTCCTGACTGCTTTCACTTTGCGGTAATTTGCTGACTAAATTGATATAACCCGATGCTGCACCACGACCCGCTTCTGAACCCGATGGGCCTTTGACAACTTCAATTTGATCAATGTTAAATACATCACGGCTGATTGCGCCTAAATCTCGGACACCATCAACATAGGTCGAGGTTTGGGTGGAAAAACCACGCATTTGAAAGGCATCGCCAGCACTAGTATTGCCATTTTCTCCCAATTGTAGAGTAATGCCTGGTGTATTGCGTAAGGCTTCAACTAAGGACGTTGCGCCTTGTTCTTGTAGCATTTCTTTTTTAATCACAGAAATTGTTTGTGGGGTATCCAACAACGGCTGTGTATATTTTGCAGAACTTAAACGGTCTGCCTTGTATTTGCTTTCGGCTTCTGATTTAACCGTAATGGTGGGTAAGTGGGTGACGTCATCTTCAGGGCTTGCGGCATGTGCAAGTAGTGGAAGAGAGGCGGCTAAAGCCATCAGTTGCGCAGAGCGATTGTGTTTGCGGCTTTTGATCTGTGCCATTTATGGTATTTCCCTAAATGTAAACCAACAGGAGGCCACGCTTTATTCAGCGTTTTTAGTTCAAAATGAATAAAGTGTGAAGTTGTTGTTATGACGTCTATAACAATTGTTGCTAATTGTATTGAGAATCATTATCAACAACAATGTGCGGAACGGCACTTTTTTCTAATTCTTATTTGAAAATAATAATCATTATCAATATTTTTATTTAATAAAACGATGTGAACGTGAAAGGCTTGGGAGTAAAGACAGAAAACCCTGCCGAAGCAGGGTTTGAGATGAAGTTTTAAGACTTAGAAGTCATAAGAAACAGAGAGCCAGTAGTTACGACCTGCTAAATATGTACCTTCAGAACTGCGTCCGATAGATAGATATTTATATGCCTGTTGTGTATCACCATTGATATCGATGTAATCCATATTTTGGGTAAAGTCTTTATCTAGTAAGTTGTTTACCGCAGCATTAATACGAATGTGATCGTTAAATTGATAGCTTGTGCCTAAGTTAAAGAGGTTATACCCAGAGAACTCATTATTTGTTTGTACTTCAATGCTTTGTGAGCCGGCATCTGTTGGTTTGGCAGTAAAGCGAGGGCGACCAGATTGGTACTCATGTTGTAACCAAATATCAAATGCATCATTAATATGCCAAGTTGAAGTCAAGTTAAGTAAATGTTTAGCAGTTGATTCTAAAGCATACCCTTTATCATCACCTTTGGTGATTTCTGATTCTGTAAAGGTGTAGGAGGCTTTGATATCCCATTCTGGGATAATTTGGTACTGCAATGAAGTTTCTAATCCGTAAATTTCTGCTTCATCAGCATTAAAGCTTTTACTAAAAGAGGTAACTTTGTTGCTGAAGTTAGAACAGTTATTGGTTTGACAGCTAAATGTTTTAGAAATAATTTTATCTTCAACTTGGTTGAAGAATGCTGTTGCCGTTAAATTTAAAGCATCAGTCGGTTGATAATTAAAACCAAGTTCATAGTTGACTGAAGTTTCTGGATCTAGATCAGGATTTCCGAGACTTGGTGTTGCACCTTGTCCACTATAACCATTGATACCGTTATACAAATCTTTGGCTGATGGAGTTTTATAGCCTGTGCTGACGCCTCCTTTAATCGTTAAGTCATCAGTTGTATTCCATACTAAATATGCGCGCGGGCTAAACTGTCCACCAAAACCACTGTGATCTTCGTAGCGTCCACCAAAGGTAAAATAAAGGTTATCTCTTAATTGCCATTCATCTTCAGCATACAGTGACCAAGTATCTTGAGTAAATTCTTTACCAATGCCTGCGATATCATCTGCAATAGTAGTGTCTTTATATTCGGTGCCAATAGTGAGTTTGTGGTTCGCAATTGGAGTGACTAAATGTGAGTCAAAGACTAAATCAGTATTTTCTAATTTGCGGGGTTGTCCTGCAAGTGCTGGAAATGCATCCGTTGGAATGGTGCGTCCTTTAGTCTCAGTTGTATTCTGACTGATATAAGTTTTCCACAAACCGAAGTCATATTGTCCATCATGACCTGCAGCAATTTGAATACGATTAAACTCAAGTTCATCTTCATATCCTGCAATACCGCCACGAGAAATGAAGTTACCCAAACGTTGATCTGAATTGTCATATTTTTGAGTTGATGAAAAACCATCGATCCAAAAAGAGTTTTGATCATCAAGTTTAAAGTCTAATTTTGCACCGATATCATAATTATCAGCTTTGCTTGGGCGTGGGTCACGACCTGTTGAACCCTGAATACGCTCTGAACGTTGACGGTCTAAATAGCTGCCACGTAGTTGCAAACCTAAACGGTCATTGATCAGTGGTCCATTGACGACAAAACTGGTTTTCCATGAGTCTGCTTCGGCATTACTTTCCATGACATTACCGCTGACAGTGACATTCCCATTCCACTCATCAGACACTTTTTTGGTAATGATATTGATCACACCACCCATCGCTTCTGAGCCATAGCGAGTAGCCATAGGTCCACGAATCACTTCAATTCTTTCGATTGCAGCCAGTGGGGGTAAAAATCCGTTTGATGTTTCTCCAAAACCATTTGGGGTAACATCTGAAGAGGTAGTTTGACGACGACCATCAATTAAAATTAAGCTGTAATCATTTCCAAGACCACGCATTTTTATATTTAGACCAGAGGTTTTACCGACACCAGAACGTATATCGATACCAGGAACATCTGCCAGTAAGTCTGCAATGCTGGTCGCATTTTTTTTCTCAATATCTTCTTTACTGACTATACTTATAGATGCGGGTGCATTTTTTAGCTCTTGTTCAAAACCTGCCGCTGAAACCACAATTGTGGAAAGTTGGTGGGTTGAAGTCGAATCGGTAGAGGTATTTGCGAAAACAGCAGTAGAGGTTGCCCCAAGTAATGCAAGACACAGCGGGTGTAGGTTGAACTTAGCCATAAAATTATATCTCTAATATGAATCAATGATCCTAATTCAGACCTATATGGTAATTAGAATCATTCATGAAGGAGTTGGCTAATAATAATGATAAGGATTCTTATTTACAACAAGAAATATACACAAAGTTGAAAATTTACAGAAAATAGCGTGACGATTAAAAAAATTCAGTCGAGATCAGAACGTATTTTGTATATCCTTTAATGTTGTCATATAATGTGGCACTTTTTTATAAACTGTTATTACTAACTATATCGAGGAAGCCATGCAAGTAACTTCTGAAGCGGTTTCGGGCGTTGCCCGTCGTTTAAATGTATCTGTACCGACGAGCCGTATTAACGAGCAGTTTGAAGCTCGCTTGAAACGCACTGCCAAAACTGTGAAGATCAACGGCTTCCGTCCAGGTAAAGTGCCTCTAAACGTTGTTCGTCGTGAATACGGTGCGGGTATTTATCAAGAAGTGGTCAACGACATTATTCGTGACACCGTGTTTGAAGCAATCCAACAAGAAAAAATCAATGCTGTGGGTATGCCAAACATCGAAAAAACTGAAATGAAAGACGACGCTTTAGTATATGAAGCGACTGTTGAAGTTTATCCAGAAGTTGAAGTGAAATTTGACGGTTTGGAAGTTGAACGCAAGTCTTCTGAAGTAAATGATAGCGATGTTGAACAAATGCTTGAAAACCTTCAAAAGCAACGTGCTTCTTGGGTTGAAACCAAAGGCATGGCGAAAAAAGACATGCAAGTGACTTTTGACTTTGAAGGCACTGTAGATGGCGAGAAGTTTGAAGGCGGTGAAGCTGAAGACTTTAAACTGGTACTTGGTTCTGGTCGCATGATTCCTGGTTTTGAAGATGGTATCGTGGGCATGAAAAAAGGCGAAGAGAAAGTGATTGATGTAACTTTCCCTGAAGACTACCAAGCAGCGAACCTTGCAGGTAAAGCAGCACAATTCAAAATCACATTGAAGCTGGTTGAAAAGCAAAAACTTCCAGAAATTGATGCTGAATTCCTACAAATCTTCGGTATTTCTGAAGAAGAAGGCGTAGAAAAGTTAAAAGCTGACGTTCGTAAAAACATGGAACGTGAAGTGAAAAACGGTTTACGTAACCAAGTAAAAGGTGCAACTTTTGATGCACTCGTTGCGGCAAACGAAGTTGAAATTCCGTCTGCAATGGTTGCTCAAGAAATTGACCGTCAACGTCAACAAATGATTCAGCAATTCACACAGCAGTTTGGTGCGCAAGGTGCAAAAGCATTTGACTCAAGCATGCTTCCAGATGAATTGTTCAAAGAACAAGCTGAAAAATCTGTAAAACTTGGCGTATTGGTTAGCAAAGTATTAGAAAATGCTAAACTTGAAGTAGATCAAGCGCGTGTAGATGCTTACATCGAAGACATGGCTTCTTCTTATGAAGATCCAAGCGAAGTGATTGAATACTTCAAAAACGACAAACAACAACGTTCACAAATTGAAGCTGTTGTTTTAGAAGACCAGGTTGTAGATCACATCTTAGCTTCTGCAAAAGTTACAGATACAACTGTAAGCTATGAAGACTTATTGAAAGAGCAGCAAGCTCGTCAACAAGGCTAATTTGCTTTGATACAAAAAGGCGCTTCGTGCGCCTTTTTTATTGCATCGCGGTTTTCAGTTTTTCAGAGATTGATCGCATTTAACTCAAAATATCTACGATTTAAGCCGTGAATATTTTGCAATTTAGACAATTATCCCTCATATTGTGAACATGAGTCGTGTCACAAGAATTTAGGAATAAATAACCATTATGTATGTTCCAACAATTGAAAATGCTTTAGTACCCATGGTGGTCGAACAATCATCTCGTGGTGAGCGTTCTTTTGATATTTATTCACGTCTTTTACGTGAACGTGTCATTTTCTTAACGGGTGAAGTCGAAGATAATATGGCCAACTTAATTGTGGCGCAGATGTTGTTTTTAGAAGCTGAGAACCCAGATAAAGATATTCACCTTTACATTAACTCACCAGGTGGTTCAGTGACTGCAGGTATGGCAATTTACGATACCATGCAATTTATTAAACCAGACGTCGTGACTTACTGTATGGGACAAGCAGCATCTATGGGTGCATTCCTGTTAAATGCAGGCGCAAAAGGTAAGCGTTACTGTCTTGAGAATGCCCGCGTTATGATTCACCAACCATTGGGTGGTTTCCGTGGTCAGGCATCAGATATTGAAATTCATGCGCGTGAAATTCTATTCATTAAAGAGCGTTTGAACCGTTTAATGGCAGAACATAGTGGTCAGGACTATGAAACTGTCGCAAGAGATACCGACCGTGACAACTTCATGACTGCGCAGGCAGCGAAGGAATACGGTCTTGTGGATGAAGTTTTAACAAAACGTCCATAAGTTTTAAAGATTGAGATATTGGAGTGACTATGTCCGAACATCCTCAGGGACAAAAACATTGTTCATTTTGCGGTAAAACGCAGTCTGAAGTCGGGAAGCTGATTGCAGGCGAGGACGCATACATCTGTAATGAATGTGTGGACGTATGCTTAGACTTGGTTCAGACCAGTCAACAAGTTGAGTCGGGTGATTGGGCAACACGTCCATTGCCAAAACCACATGAAATTCGTGCTGCGCTTGATCAGTATGTAATTGGTCAAGATACTGCGAAAAAAACCTTATCGGTTGCAGTATATAACCATTACAAACGCCTAAAAGTGAGCAATCAGGCGCATAAAGCAGGCGATGCTGTCGAAATCTCAAAAAGTAACATCATGTTGGTAGGTCCAACGGGTTCGGGTAAAACCTTACTTGCACAGACCTTAGCACGTCTATTAGATGTGCCTTTTGCAATGGCAGATGCCACGACTTTAACCGAAGCGGGTTATGTGGGTGAAGATGTCGAAAACATCGTGCAAAAGCTGTTGCAAAAAGCCGATTACGATGTAGAAAAAGCACAAAAAGGCATTATCTACATTGATGAAATTGACAAGATCACGCGTAAGTCTGAAAACCCATCAATTACTCGTGATGTGTCTGGTGAAGGTGTTCAGCAAGCCTTGCTCAAAATGATTGAAGGCACGGTGGCTTCTATTCCGCCTCAAGGTGGACGTAAGCATCCGCAGCAAGAATTCATTCAAATTGATACTTCAAATATCTTGTTTATTTGCGGTGGCGCATTCTCTGGTTTAGAGAAAATTGTGCAGCAACGCCAAGAAAAAGGCGGCATTGGTTTTACGGCAGACGTGAAGAAAAAAGATGAAGGCAAGAAATTGTCTGATTTATTTCGTCAGGTAGAAGCAACCGATTTGGTGAAATTTGGCTTAATTCCAGAGTTCATTGGTCGTTTGCCTGTAATTGCAACGCTAGACGAGCTAGATGAAGATGCATTGATGCAAATTCTGACCGAGCCGAAAAATGCCTTAACCCGTCAATATCAATACTTATTCGAGATGGAAAATGTCGATTTAGTCTTTGAAGATGCGGCATTACGTGCAGTGGCGAAAAAAGCCCTTGAACGTAATACAGGTGCGCGTGGTTTGCGTTCAATTCTGGAAAATGCCTTGCTCGAAACCATGTACGACTTGCCAAGCCGTACCGATGTTGGCACAGTGGTAGTGACTGAAGCGGTGATTGAAGAAGGTGCTAAACCTGAATTTCAGACCGAACGTCAGCCTCAAACAGAAGAACCTGCAGCAGAAAAAATTGACTTAAAAGTATTAGACAGCAAAACTGCTTAATACGCTATTCGTCTGAAACGTGCCGAAACGCTAGGTTTCGGCACGTTTTTTATTGTCAAAAAAATCAAGGCAGTGTTAATCTTAGACCTAGGCGTGGATGCCCATTATTCAAAACAACAATTGCAAAATGAATTTGCAGCGTGATTTCAAAAACGTGATTTACAAAAATAAGAAACGCAGTGAGGGATAGACATGCGTGGTGTCGCAATCTTGGTCGTGACCAGTTTAATGTTGCTGGGATGTCATGGCAAAAAAAACGTGGTGCAACAAACGCAACCACCTAGTACCTTAAAAGTTTTAGATTTAGAACAAAAACCTGGTTTTGTAGAACAACACCGTTTGGGCATGATGACCATTGGTGGTTGGGTCAATCAAAAACTAGGGCAAAATTTTAAACCTGTTCAGGCACAACATGCCGATGCTGCCATCGTGTATTTATATCGTCCAGATTCCAAATGGAACAGACAGGAAATTGTCGCGACCAGTATGTTTATCAACAAACATCGGATTCCAAGTTTACTACACAATCATTATTACTGGGTTGAACTGGCACCAGGTGCGTATCGTCTGAGTGTGAGCCGTCCTTTGGGGGCATTACATTTCCAAAAACCAAAGTATTTGGATTTTCAGGTACAGGCAGGGCAGTCGTATTTTATTAAATATGATGAAGAAAACTTGAGTACCCGCAAAGAGGTTTCAGGGCCTTTAATTCTTATGCCTTCAAGTACGGCACAACAGGAAATAGCGTTTACTCAATTGAAAACCGAAAGCTATAACTTTGTCGCGGAAGATCAAACCACAGGTAAGTTGCGTAAAAAGCCACAAAAAATCAAGCATGAGAAATATGACCCTGCGGAAGATGTGCACTTAACCCAACCCTTTAAATTGTGGGATCCGAGAACGTGGTAAGGTTTTGCATCTTTATCTCATGCATTGCTTTTATTTATTTCCAGTAAGCATAAAAAAGCACCCAATGTTGGGTGCTTTTTCGCTTATTACTAAATTGGAATATTATTCTGCTGCAGCATCTACAACGGGAATCTTGCCAATTTTAGCTTGCCAGATTTTTGGTGCAATCGCGTGGATAGATGTACCATTGACATCTACCGCAACAGATACAGGCATATCTTCAACTTTGAATTTGTAGATTGCTTCCATACCTAAGTCTTCAAAAGCAACCACTTCTGCTTCACGTACTGCTTTAGATACGAGGTAAGCCGCACCACCTACAGCCATGAGGTAAGTCGCTTTGTGATCTTTGATGGCTTCAATTGCTGCAGGACCACGATCTGCCTTACCAATCATACCGAACAAACCAGTGTGTTCTAAGACTTGGCGGGTGAATTTGTCCATACGGGTTGCCGTTGTTGGACCTGCAGGGCCAACGACCTCATCACCAACAGGATCGACAGGGCCAACGTAGTAAATGAATTTGCCTTTTAAGTCGACTGGTAATTCTTCACCATTGTTGATCATGTCGACCATGCGCTTATGTGCAGCATCACGACCTGTGTAAATCGTACCGTTTAATAACAACGTGTCGCCCGGCTGCCAAGAGTTCATTTCTTCTTGGGTAATGTTGTCTAAATCTACACGTTTAGATTTAGATGAATCCCAAGTTACTTCTGGGTAGTCCTCAAGTTTAGGCGCTTGAATATGCGCTACACCTGAACCATCTAACTGGAAGTGTGCGTGACGAGTTGCCGCACAGTTTGGAATCATACCCACTGGTTTGCCTGCAGCGTGGCAAGGGTAGTCTTTGATTTTAATATCAAGAACTGTGGTTAAACCACCTAAACCTTGTGCACCAATACCAAGTGCGTTCACTTTCTCGAAGATCTCGATACGGAGCTCTTCCATTTTGTTTTGTGGGCCACGACGTAATAATTCGTCCATGTTGATTTCTTCCATGAGTGCTTCTTTTGCAAGCATCATGGCTTTTTCGGCAGTACCACCAATACCAATACCAAGCATACCCGGTGGACACCAGCCTGCGCCCATAGTCGGAACAGTTTTAAGTACCCAATCTACAATTGAGTCAGATGGGTTCAACATCGCCAATTTAGATTTGTTTTCTGAACCGCCACCTTTGGCAGCAACTGTAATATCTACTTTGTTACCCGGAACGAGTTTGTAGTGAATTACTGCAGGGGTGTTGTCTTTGGTGTTTTTACGACCAAATGCAGGATCAGCCAATACCGATGCACGAAGTACGTTTGAGTTTTCTAGGTAACCTTGACGTACACCTTCGTTGATCGCATCGTCCAAGCTCATGGTTAAATCAAATTTAACGTCTAAACCCACTTCAAGGAATACGTTTACGATACCAGTATCTTGACAGATTGGACGATGACCTTCTGCACACATACGTGAGTTAATTAAGATCTGTGCAATCGCATCTTTCGCAGCTTTGTTTTCTTCACGATCATAAGCACGGCTCATCGCTTGGATGAAGTCTTGTGGATGATAGTAGGAAATGAACTGAAGCGCGTCTTTGATCGAAGTGATCAAGTCATCTTGCTTGATAATAGTTGTCATATCAAAAATCTCTTGAGCGGGCGGATAGCTAGCGGGCTAAATTATAAGATAAAATGCAGCGATTGTGGGCACTTTGATCAAGCTTTGGGCGAAAGTTTAATATCAGTCGTTAGCTTGAGAGAATTTGTGAAATATCCATAAAATTATGTCGTCAAAACGGGCCATGATTTTGCTGTTTTGTTGGTGCAAATTCAGCTATGTTCAAAGACTTCTTTGGAATGATGTTTGGGGTAAATATGAATGATCACACGCATTTAGCTGCTCAGATTATCCCCATTTATCAACGGCATGCAAAAGCGTGGACAGACTTGCGCGGTCAGTTGTTATATGAAAAAACTTGGCTGGATCGTTTTCTTGCTTATTTGCCTGCGCAGGCCAAAATATTAGATTTGGGCTGTGGTTCGGGGCGTCCTATTGCTGCATATCTATTACAGCATGGGCATCAACTTACAGGAGTAGATAGCGCAGACAGCATGCTGGAGATGGCACGTGAACATTTTCCTGAACAGTGCTGGATTGAAGCCGATATGCGCTCAGTGAACTTGAATCGGTGCTTTGATGGTATTTTGGCGTGGGATAGCTTTTTTCATTTAACGCCAAACGATCAGCGCTGCATGTTCGAGAAATTTGCGCAATGGTCTACCGCCAATACAGTTTTAATGTTTAGCAGTGGACCTGCTGCGGGTGAGGCGATTGGGGAAATGTTTGGTGAAGCACTTTATCACGCCAGTTTGTCGCAGGATGAATATCGGCAATTGTTAAAAGATTCTGGCTTTAAAGTTGTGAAAATGCTCGCGGAAGATCAGGACTGTGCAGGGCATACGGTGTGGTTGGTGCAGAGGTTTTAAAAATAGATTGGATGGAGCTAATCAATTTTTGTAGTGATCTGTGAATCTACAGTGTGGAATAAAAAAACCACCCAATTTTTCAATCAGGTGGTTTGTAAAACTTAACTTTACGAATTATTGAGCTGCTTGTTGCTCTGCCTGAATCGCAGTCAATGCAATCGTGAACACAATGTCATCTACCAATGCACCACGTGACAAGTCATTCACTGGCTTGTTCAAGCCTTGTAGCATTGGGCCAACACTCACCACGTTAGCAGAACGCTGTACTGCTTTATACGTCGTGTTACCTGTGTTCAAGTCAGGGAAAATGAACACATTGGCGCGACCTGCAACTTGAGAGTTTGGTGCTTTAGAGCGACCAACACTTTCAACCGATGCTGCATCGTACTGTAATGGGCCATCAATCAGTAAGTCAGGACGACGTTGTTTCGCAATTTCAGTCGCTTTCGCTACTTTTTCTACGTCAGCACCTGCACCCGAAGTACCAGTTGAGTAAGAAATCATGGCAATACGTGGGTCAATACCAAACGCTTTTGCAGAGTCAGCAGATTGAATCGCAATTTCAGCCAATTGTTCAGCATCTGGGTCTGGGTTAATCGCACAGTCACCGTACACATATACTTCATCTGGTAACAGCATAAAGAATACTGAAGATACCAATGAATAATCAGGTGCAGTTTTAATGAGCTGGAATGCGGGACGAACTGTATTGGCTGTAGTATGCACAGCACCAGACACCAAACCATCAACCTGATCAAGTGCTAACATCATCGTACCTAATACGACAGTGTCTTGCAGCTGTTCACGTGCTTGATCGTCAGTAAGTTTGCCTTTACGCATCGCAACCATTTTTTCGACATAGTTTTCACGAATCAAGTCAGGATCAATGATTTCTAAGTCGTGTGGAAGCTCAATACCGCGTGCTTTGGCAACATCGACTACCGCTTCTGGTTTTGCCAATAATACGCAGTGGGCAATACCACGTGATTGACAAATCGCTGCAGCTTGAACGGTACGTGGCTCATCACCCTCTGGAAGCACGATACGTTTTTTCGCTGCAATAGATTTTTGCACCAATTCATGGCGGAACGCAGAAGGCGATAAACGTGGTTTATGCGTATCGCTGATTAATTGGGTTAACCATTCTGCATTGATGTGACTGGCCACAAAGCGGGTAACTTGTTCTGCACGCTCAGTATCATCTACAGGAATTTCGTTGCTCAGGTTTAATAACTGTTGTGCAGTTTCAAAGGTGCTCAATTTAGTATGTAAAATTGGCAAGCCATTTTTAATTGCTGCTTGGCAGAACTCTAAAGCTTGTGCGCTTGGTGCTTGATGTTCAGTTAACACCAAACCTGCAAGTGGAATACCATTGCTGCTGGCTAAGCTACTGGCAAGCAATACATCGACACGGTCAGAACCACTGATAATCAGCTCGCCTGCAACGAATTTATGCATTTCGTGTTCAATATTCGATGCAATTAAGCTGCTGTGTAATACACGGCGCTGCGCTGCTTCACCTTGGTTAATCCATTCTGCAGAAATGTGTGCAGCCAAGTCCGACATGCGTGGCACACTTAAAGTATTGCTGAATGGCACCAAGCCAATCACTGGCATGCAATCTTTACCAATCATTGGATGTGTAGTTTGAATTTTGCTGACAAACTGGTTGGTGTCGCTAATTAAACGTAAGTTTGGATCAAGCGTAACAGGAATTTGTGCAGAATCTTCTGGTAAACCTTTGGTACGCATAAACAATACGCCCGCAGTACGCTCACAAGTTGCACCACCAAAGAAACGTAATTGATTGTCTACTTTTGACGCTGTTTTAACAGCATTGTTGATGTCGGCATTGCTGACAATAATGACTTTTGCATCAAGTGCTTTAGCCAAATTTGCATTCAATTCAGTTGCAAATGGATCACGTCCGTTTGGCAACACGCCTTCTACAATAATGATATCGTGATGTTTAGAAATTTCACGATGTAAACGAACTGCATCTTCAAGCAATTCGTCATTTTCATCATTTTTTAAACGCTCAGTCAGCGCAGTATAAGAAATCGGCTCAACTGTTTCATGCTTGAACAGGTGACGATACAACGCAGTTGTGCGGTCTGCTTCAGGTTGTAATTCTTGTGAAAAAGGCTTTAAGAAACCTGCTTTTACGCCTTGGCATTCCAAAGCGTAAATTAAACCTAAACATGCTGATGTTAAACCAACACCAATTTCTGTAGGAACCAAAAGTATTGTTTTCATAATTTTTTCTAAATCGTAAAGGGACTGATTGAAAGTGGCTGAGCACTACGATTGCTTAAGCAATCGCAGCGTCACATTCAGACTTTTTTGCAGCTGACTTTAGCTCCTCTGCAACTTGCGCAGTTTCTTTCGCAATACGGCCTTCTTCGTCAGTTGGTACAACCCAAATTTGTGGACCGCCTGTACCTGCATCAATACGACCTTCAGTACCGCGTTTTAAGCTGTCATTGCGTTCTTTGCTGAAGTTAAAGCCAAAGTGTGGCAAGTAAGATACAGTTTTTTCACGGATGTACGCAGAGTTTTCGCCAATACCACCTGTGAAGAATAAGCCATCTAAGCGTGGTAAACCACAGCTAAGTGCAGCTAAAGATTTAGCTAAACGGTAGCAGAATACTTCAATTGCAAGCGTTGCATCTTCGTTGCCTTGTTCAGATGCTTCAATCAGGGTACGCATGTCGTTCGATAAGCCTGACAAACCAAGTAAACCACTTTGGCTGTTTAGCATTTTGTCAATTTTGTAGATATCCCAACCTAAGTTGCTTGCAAGGAAGCTGTGTAAGCTTGGGTCTACATCACCACTACGAGTACCCATCACCAAACCTTCAAGTGGGGTTAGGCCCATCGATGTGTCTACACTTTGACCATTCCAGATTGCACAAGTCGAGCTACCGTTACCCAAGTGAGCAGTTAACCAGCCACCTTGTTTGAAGCTGCCAGCCAACTCTGAACCGCGCTCTGAAACGTATGCGTGACTTGTACCGTGGAAGCCATAACGACGTACGTTGTGGTCGGTATATAAGAATTTAGGCACTGCATAACGGTAAGCGTGAGCAGGCATCGTTTGGTGGAATGCAGTATCAAATACAGCCACTTGCGGAAGTTCTGGGAACAAACGCATTGTTGCTTCAATACCCACCAAGTGTGCAGGGTTGTGTAAAGGTGCAAGCGGAGTTGCTTCACGAATACGTTGCACGATTTCTTCAGTTAATAATTCTGCTTTGGTTAAAGTACCGCCGTGTACAACGCGGTGACCAATGGCTTGTGGCTTATATTGAGATAAGCGACCAAGAATAGTTTCCAATGCTTTTTCATGGTCAGCATGTGGAATAGAAAGTTCGAGCGGCTCACCACCTGCGGTAATGCCTTTAATGCGCGCATCAGCAGAACCTAGATTTTCTGCCAAACCAAAGATACGATCTCCAACGCTTTCAGATACAAGCGCATATTTGATAGAAGAAGATCCGCAGTTAATCACTAATACTGATGTAGTCACTTTTATGTACCCGAATTCTAATTGAAGTTATCCCTAGTCAATCAAGCTGCATTGCAAGATATGGCAAACGGCAATCTATTGTGTTGCAATCTTGATCATTACGTATGTTTTATCATGGGTTTTTTATTGCTCCTAGATAGACTTTAGGAGATTAGACTTAAGCATTATCGACCATGAAATCAGAAATAATTAAAATTTATCAGCCCGAAACTTTCATTTTTTCATGAAATGATGGTCTAAAATTTCTGCTTAATTCCTGTTGTATTCTCTTAACATAGCACACTTCATTCTGCAGGCGAGTGGCAAACTGTTTTAAATTATTTCCTCAATCTTTGTCGGTTTATTTTGATTTGGCAGCGTATTTAATTTCCGACCAACGGACAATCACATAAGCAATCAGTGCCACCATAAAAAACACCAACATCATCCACGCCAAGCCTTGTAAGGTTTCAATAATGGTGCGGTAAATTTCCAATACCCAGCGTTCTTGCGTCAGTTCAATCACAATTCTTTTGTCATTTTCGGCATAGGTGAGTGGGGTAATGTATTTTTCCATATCGTAAATACGAATGCCTGAAGATGTGCCGACCACCATGCCTGCAAATTTGGTGTACTTTGCCCATGCTTCATGAATTGGGTCGTGGATGATACGCGCCAAAATTGCATTGATGGAGCTGGAAAACAGACGCATGACAATGAACGACACCAACAGTGCTAAAGCAAAGGTACTAATAATCAAATAATAAAACATAAGCATCGCCACTCTTTTTGATGATTTTTCTAATCTTGATGGTGTTTTTATTTTAAGTGAGCGTTAGGCAGAAATGTGTAGTGGAACTGTGTCTTAAAACAATGTCTAAAAAATAGAAGGGAATAATGTTCAGCTTCCTGTGAAACTGAACATTATATTTGGATATTGCAAAATTACAGATGGATTTTATTGGCGGATTTGACCATCGCCAAACACGATCCATTTTTGTGAGGTTAAACCTTCCAAACCGACAGGGCCACGGGTATGAATTTTATCGGTAGAGATTCCAATTTCAGCACCTAAACCATATTCAAAACCATCAGCAAAGCGTGTAGAAGCGTTAATCATGACTGAACTAGAATCTACCGCAGCCAAGAATTGACGCGCCAAACTAAAGTTTTCAGTAATAATGGCATCAGTATGATGTGAACCATATTTATTGATATGTTCAATTGCCTCATCAATTCCTGAAACCACTTTAACTGCCAAAATTGGGCCTAAATATTCGGTGTACCAATCTTCTTCGGTTGCTGTTTTAACACTTGTACCCAAAATCTTTTGGGTTGCAGGACAGCCGCGTAATTCGATTTGTTTTTCTGCATATAGTTCGGCAATACGTGGCAAGAATTGTGCGGCAACAGCCTCATCGACCAACAATGTTTCCATGGCATTACAGACGCCATAACGGTGAGTTTTTGCATTCAGGGCAATAGGCAGGGCTTTTTGTAAATCGGCCTGTGCTTCTACAAATACGTGACAGTTACCATCCAAATGTTTAATCACTGGAATACGCGCTTCATTGCTGATGCGTTCAATCAGACTTTTACCGCCACGTGGCACAATTACATCTACATATTCAGACATGGTAATTAATTGCCCAACGGCAGCACGGTCTGAGGTGTTAATCACTTGCACCGATGTTTCTGGCAAGCCTGATGCTTTTAAGCCGTGTTGAATCGCGGCAGCAATCGCTTGGTTAGATTCCAGTGCTTCAGAACCACCACGTAAAATAATCGCATTGCCTGATTTTAATGCCAAAGACGCAGCTTCAAGGGTTACGTTTGGACGTGATTCGTAAATCATGCCCACCACACCTAGCGGTACACGCATTTTGCCCAATTGAATACCAGATGGACGGTAAGCCATATCGGTAATTTCACCAATTGGATCCATGAGACCAATCACATCTTTCAGACCTTGTAACATGCCTTTAAAGCGTGCGGGGTTAAGTTCTAAGCGATCAAGCAGTGCGCTATCCAAGTTGTTGTTACGACCTTTGGTCATATCAATTTGGTTGGCAGCTAAAATAGCGGACTCGCTATTTTCCAATGCCGTATAAATAGCCGATAACGCATTGTTTTTAGATTGGGTAGAAGCGCTTGCTAAGACACGAGAGGCTTGGCGTGCTTGTTGTCCTACCGTTTGCATATATTGTTCAATAGACTCTTGCATAGCGGTTTGATCACTTAGAAATTTCAACTCGATATTAACAGTCTGTGCCTGCACAATGAAGCGTCTCAGCGGAAAATCGACTAAATTGTTCAATCTTTTCATATTTTTCAATGCTTTCATCACAAAAATTAATATTTTGAAATGCTTTATGATTTAAAAGTAGATGAGCGGTCATAGAAAATGTTGCGTATAAAATCAGCACCTGTATAGAATGATGCGATAACGACATTGATGTCATTCACAACAATAAGCAGGATGCCACTTTAATTCAGATAAGTGGGTAATCGTTCAATGACGAACACTTGCACAATAAAAATAAAATGCGCATGGAGGTAAGGAATATGAATTCCATGATCCAGATGGACACGGATGTACAGGACGCAAGTTCGCATGTCTGTTTTTTTGATATTTACGATAAACACAGCTTTAAACAACCCGCTCGTACCACTTGGATCAACGGCTGGAAAGTGGAATACATGGCAATTGCTCAGCCAGAAACCGCACATTTAACTCCAATTGTGATTATTGGTGGTGCATTCCAAAACTTTAATTCATATAAATATTGTGTCGAGCAGCTTTTTCGTGCAGGGCCAATCATTTTAATTGATATGCCATCTATGGGCGCCAATCAGCAAATGACCAATGTGGAAACAGGTGAGTCGGCAGGAACGCTAGAACTGCATGATTTAGGTCAGATGTTGGGTGATTGGCTGGATATTGTCGGCTTAGATAAAGTATCCGTCATGGGCATGTCATTGGGTTCGGTGGTGGCATCGTGTCTAGCAGATCAGCGTCCTGAATTGATTGATCGCATGATTTTAATGGGGGTTATGCAAAAGACCCGTAAAAGTTGGCGCATGTTGCTTGAAGAATCACTGCATTTAATGAAAGAGCAGCGCATGGATGAATTTGGTCAGGCGGTGATTTTATACTTGGTCAATCATGCCAAAATGGAACAAACTCGCATGTCACCGACTGCAAAGCGTTTGTTTTACCGACAAATGGCCGACTTTACCGCTACAGAGCAAGATCGCTACGATGTGAACTGCAACCGTTTATTGCGGTTAACCAATGTGCCTATTCCGCAATGTAAGGTTTTGGTGGCGTGTGGGCAATATGACAGTTTTACCTTGCCGCATGAAAATGCCAATTTTGCCTTACAGTGCCCGAACATGGAATTTGCCATGATTGCCAATGCAGATCATGTGCCGCAATTACAGCGCCGTAAAGAAACCATGAATTTATTTGCGACCTTTTTAAGCGATGAATCTATTCAGGACTTAGATGGCATTATTCCAATGACACGTGCGCAACTATTGACGATGGAACGCCGTGGAGAAGCGCGTATTCGGGTGCAAAATCCGCAAAGTCATTTGCAGTATCGTCATTCTGATTTGAAAATTGCTACGCACATTGTCGATTTAAACTTCTTTGGTGTATTGCTTGATTTTGAAAATGCTGCGTTGGCGGCACAAGCAGCACAGTTTGAACGAGATATGGCCTTAGAATTACAGGATGAGGAAGGCAGTTTTAGCATTGAATGTTTAATTTTTGAAAGCCAAGGGCAGCAACTACGCGCATTATTTAAGCATGGTAGTTTTGAGGTGGCAGAGCGTTTGTTGCGTTATGTGGAACGTCAAAAAGCGGCTGCACAAAATTTGGAATATGCCCGTTAGTAGATAAAATCAGTGCTTGGTTTAAAATTATCCAAAGAAAATAGAATCAAAATAGCGTGTTAAACCACGCTATTTTTTTTGTAGGCATGAACCATCCAGACTAAATCGCCTAAATGTTCTGCGGTTGTTTTTTCTAAAGAGCTGTTGGAAAAATACAGTTGTGGTTGTTGTAGCTGCACTTGCTCAAAACCTGCATTTTGAAAAAACTGAGTTAATTCCTGCGGAGATTGAAAGTGAAAGGTGAAAGCACTGCGTGACATAAATTTCAATAATCGGCTGCAGTTCCAAATAAAATTGGCGAGCTTGTTTTTGACGGGTTCAGGGTAAATATCGGTTAAATAATGCAGTTCTGGAAAGTCTTGGGTGTAGTTACACATGCCATTTAACAGCTGTTGTAGCATGTCTTTGCTGAAGTAGTTAATTAAACCTTCACTAATAATTACTAAGGGCTGCGAGTGATCAAAATATTCAAAGGCCTGTTGAAAGGATTCACTAAAAATATCGGCGGTGAGAACTTCAGGTGCGTCGTGGTCAATTTGTCGTAACGCTTGAGTTTTAATTTGCGCCATATCAGGCAAATCCAGTTCACGGTAATTCAGTTCAGGATATTTTTGTCGAAAGTTCCAGCTGCGTGGTGACAGCCCAGATGCAATTTCGAGCACTTGTAATTGCGGATGTTGCTGAATCAGTGCGGTTAAGTGTGCATCAATCATTTGGTGACGTTGTTTGAGGGTGCTGCGCATACTGCCGCCCACATGACGTTCTGCCCAGTTTTCTAAAGGATGTACCAATTTGGCTAAAAACTTGCCTTTTCGGGTCGCAAATACAGGATGTGAAATCCCCCTTTGATACCAGATATATCCCGTATAATGTGCGGTAAAAGAAATATGCCGATGTTTGGACAATGCAGTCGTGTCTGAGCGAGTTGGCTTGGCATCCGAGTTGTGCATTTCAGTCCTTTTTTCTGTCGTGATTTTGCTGTTCAGCAATGTTTTTGTCATTTTCGTATAGACCTTAATTGTTTGTATGGTGGTCGTTGTCTTTTTAGGCATGCTTTGACACTCAAGCTGCGGTGTCAGGCATATACTCAAAATAGAATAAGTTTATCATAATCAAAAAGGAACAAGCTGTCGTGTTCCTTTGTCGTATAAATGCTGTGAAAAAGTGAAGGCGTATAGGGTCTGTTGACATTTCATAAATGGCTTGCGCTGTAGGCTAAAACTGAGCAGATCAGGCATAAAATGCAGGGAATAGTGGACCTATTTTCAAGTTCCATAACGCAATCTGAGAAAGTTTTAGCCACATGAGCAAGAACAAAGCGTTGCTTTGTTTGCTGCGCAAGGGGGCGAGCATATTTTTTGCTGCTATTGCGTTATGTGCCAGTCATTTAGAATGACTAAATTTCCTGTCCCATGCCTTATATCAGCTAAAAAATCTTGCGAGATATATCTCTCACGTCGCAAACATAGACGAATTGTCAACAGACCCTAGTTAGTTTGTGGTGATCTCACGTTGCAGCGTTTTTAGTGGTACTTGAGTAATTGGTCGGGTCGTGACTAGTTTGTGCTGCCAGTAGCGCGGCACTTTGTTCTTTAAATGCCAAGATACGATCACGGACGCTTCGCCATTCATCACCCAAGTCTAAAACTTCAGCAATGCTAAACTCCGCACTAAGTTCAGGGATTTTACCACGCATGCGTTCTAAACGTGCCTGATTAGGTAGGGGTAAATCGGCAATTGCATTTAAAGCCAATCGTTGTGCTGCACGGTTGTTGCAGACCAATCCCATGTCACAGCCTGCAAGCAAAGCGGCATGAATACGTGCATCGGCATCGCCTGCTACACAAGCCCCCTGCATGCTTAAATCATCCGAAAAGAGTACACCATCATAGTCCAAGTCTTTGCGAAGCACTTGCTGTAACCAAAATTCAGAAAAACCTGCAGGGTTCGGATCGACCTGATCATAAATGACATGCGCAGGCATGAGCGCATCCAGTTGATTTTGCAGTTGGATAAAGGTTTGCATATCCTGTTGTTGAATTTCGGCAAAAGAACGTGAATCTATCGCGGCAGCAACGTGAGAGTCTGCTTTAACCGATCCATGTCCAGGAAAGTGTTTGCCTGTGGTTGCCATTCCTGCACGATGCATTCCACGTAAAAAAGCATCTGCCAAAGCAATAATATCGACAGGACGCGCAGCAAAAGCACGATCTCCAATGACATCACTGATGTCATTTAAATCTAAAACGGGTGCAAAACTAAAATCAATGCCTACGGCTAATACTTCGGTGGCCATCAACCAGCCACATTCTTCGGCTAAATCTAAGGCACGTTCAGGTTCGTTTTGGTATAACTCGCCAAATCTACCCATAGCAGGCAATAGGGTAAAACCTTGTTTTAAGCGTTGTACGCGTCCGCCTTCCTGATCGACTGCAATTAAAATATCAGGGCGCACCTGACGCATGTGGTCGGTCAAGGCGCGTACTTGCGCAGGAGATTGGATATTTCGGGCAAATAAAATGACTCCACCGACTTGCGGAGCGCTTAATAGTTCAATATCTTCTTGAGTAAGTTCTGTGCCAGCGATGTCGAGCATCAATGCGCCAATCATATTGGGTGTCCGTATTCGATTTTTATCAATAAAAAAACAATACCTGAATTCTGCAATGATTTGCTACATTTTGACAGCACAGATTATGATAAAACTACACGACAGACCCAAATTAAGTTGTATAAGATTTTGAATCTGCTCAATTCATTGTGAAAAGCAGAGATTGGTCAAAAACCAAGGACGTAAATATTTTTATGAAACTTCAAACCATCGCTTGTGCGGTTGCAATAGCAACTGGCGGTTTTTTCTTTTCTCACGCCATTAACGAGGCAATTGCAGCCAATAATACCGCTGTCGTTGCTAACAGTATTGTGCCGACGCAGGAACAAGCTTTGGTTTCGCGTCAATTGGCGACCTTGGTCGATCGTCAGCATTATTTAAATCAGCGTTTAGATGCTGCGACGTCGCAGCGCATTTTTGATTTTTATATCGACAGTTTAGACCCTGACCACACTTTGTTTTTGGCTAAAGAAGTTGAGCAATACCGCAAACAATATGCAGCAACATTTGGCGCTTCATTAAAAGCAGGCAATTTGGCTGGACCGTATCAAATTCATGCACAGTATCGTGAACGCTTAAAACAGTTTTATCATTTCATGTTGGCAGAGCTGAAAAAACCACAAAATTTAAAACAGCCAAATGTCACGATTGAAACAGATCGTGAAAAAGCACCGTTCTTTAATACTGAAGCAGAAATGCGTAAGCATTGGCAAAAAATGTTGGTGTCACAGCTCATTAATCTGACCATTAGCAAAGAAGAAGAATTGGCAAAACAAAAAGCCATTAAAGATAACCCTGAATTGACTAATGGGCAGGATTTGGCAAGTCCAGAAGATTTGACACCAGTTCAGACTTTAACCAAGCGTTATACCCGCCAGTTAGAGCGAATGGATCGTTTAAAGAGCGATGACGTGCTGGATAAAACTTTGAATGCGATGATGCTGACTTATGATCCGCACAGCAATTATTTCCCACCTGTCGATGCGATGGAGCTGAACCGTCAAACGACTTTGCAGCTTGAAGGAATTGGGGTGTCGATTCGTCCTGAACGGGGCAATGAAGACTACACTAAAATTGAAACCATTGTTGAAGGTGGCCCTGCCAGTAAAACAGGGCAGGTGAAATCGGGTGACCGCATTATTGGTGTGGCGCAAGATGGCGAAAAAATGGTGGATGTTGTGGGTTGGCCGAGTAATGAAATTGTTGGGCTGATTCGTGGTAAACGTGGCACCAAAGTCACTGTGCGTTTGTTGGGTGCGGGTGCGGCGATGAATCAGGCGCGTAATGTGACCATTGTGCGTGATGTGATTCAGGAAGAAGATGCGGGAGTTCGCTCACGAACGATTGACATCAAACGTGATGGTCAAACTTATACCTATGGTGTGATTGAAATTCCATCCTTTTATTTGAATTACCGTGCACGTCGTGCAGGCAATGAATATCGCTCGGTGTCGGAGGATACCAACAATGCCCTGAAAAGTTTGGCGGCCAAAAATGTCGCAGGGATTATTGTCGATTTACGTAACAACCCTGGCGGTTCACTAGAAGAAGTGGCACGTATGCTTGGGCAAGTAATCAAATCAGGCCCTGTAGTGCAAATTCGTGATGGCAATGGCAACGTGAGCGTATTTGAAGATGACGATGGCGGTGCACAGACTTATGCAGGCCCATTGGCAGTGATGATTAACCTTGCTTCTGCTTCGGCCAGTGAAATTTACTCTGCTGCAATTCAGGACTATCAGCGCGGGATTGTGATTGGTAGCACCACCACAGGTAAAGGTACAGCGCAGGTACAACTCGACACCTTAGCCTATGGGCAGGCGACCTTAACTCAACGTAAGTTCTACCGTATTACAGGTGGAAGTACCCAAAACAAAGGTGTGATTCCTGACATTAAACTGGTGGATATTTACAATGAGGAGTTTGGTGAACGCAAAGCGAAAAATGCTTTGAAGTGGGATACTATTCCAACTGCACCATTTAAGCGTGAAGGTTCAGTACAGCCGTACATCACCAAGCTAGGGCAATTGTCACAGCAACGTGTCACGCTTGATCCGCAATTTCAATATTTGGAACAACGTAAGCAAATTGCCAAACAAACTGAAGATCGCAAAAGCATTGTGTTAGATATTGAACAACGCAGAGCAGAGTTGTTAGCTTTGGAGCAACAAACGCTGACTGCGGAAAACAAACGCCGTCAGGAAACAGGTTTGAAACCATTTGCTAATTGGGAAAGCTATCAGGCATCTATTGATGCTTTGGCAGAAGCGCGTGCCAAAATGAAAGCGGCACAACGCCCTGCTTTACCTGAGGAAGAAGCTTTTGTGATTGAAGCAGCGCAGGTGTTGCAAGACTATGCCATGTTACAAAAAGGTGTTTCTGAGCCGAATCAACCTTAAAACAATGTTAGAATCTTAATCAAATAGAACCAGCAGCGAAAAGTTGCTGGTTTTTTTCATCCTAAAGCGAAAAGTAAAGTGACAAGCTGCATATAGCTTTGAGTCAGACAGCTATTTTTAGCAGTTTTGAATTGCCATTATTTCATGATGACATATTATATATTTGACTATTGACCAAAGCGGAATAGTATTAGACTCTTAAGTCAATGCAGTCTTTGCTAGATCAATCCGTCGTTCAGGTTGCTTTTTAGTTATTATTTATAAGAGAGTGTGAGATTGAGTAGCCGAAAAACAATAAAATATGACAGAGATGGATACATCTAATGATGCATGTACATTATGATCTGAGCTTGGTAATTGGCTCGGTAGCAATCTCAGTATTGGCCTGCTATTTTGCAGTGTCTGTTGAGCAAATGCTTTTTCAAAATGTACAACAACAACTAAAAAAAATTGCATTAATCATGAGTGGTTTGCTGCTGGGTGCGGCAGTGTGGAGTATGCATTTTGTGGGCATGTTGGCATGCCAGTTACCTGCACCGTATCAATTTGATCTTAGCTTTACGACCCTATCTTTTGTTATTGCATTTATCGCCTCTACGTTTGCGGTTTGGCTGACCACGCAATCGACCTTGCCTGTGGCGCGTTTGATCCTGAGCGGCATTTTAATGGGGTTGGGTATTTCAGGCATGCACTATACGGGCATGATGGGAATTCAGGTAGAAGGCTACCGTAGTTATTATGATCCTACCATTGTTTTGCTGTCTGTATTAGTGGCCATTGGCGGTGCAATACTTACCTTTTGGTTTATGTTTCATTCCAAGTGCAGAATGGGGCGTCAGGCACAATATAAAATTTTCATTGCGGTGCTCATGAGTCTGAGCATTGTTGCCATGCACTATATAGGCATGGAAGCACTGCATTTTTACTCTACAGCAGATTTGCCTCAATCAGGGCACTTCCAGATCGGGCAAGGGCCAGCTCTGTTGGTGGTTATTTTAGTGACCAGTCTGATTTTTGCTGCTGCGGTGGGCGTATCTCTGCTGGAGCTGCGCTTAGAAGAAAAAAGCAGACAATTGTCTTTAGCCAACCGTGAATTGGCCAATCAGGCAGTCAAAGATAACCTGACCAAATTGCCCAACCGTTTATATTTAGCTGAATATGCACAATTGCTTTTTTCTGAGCATCGGCAAAAAAACACTAAAATTGCATTTTTGTATATCGACTTAGACCGCTTTAAAGCGGTGAATGACGTATTTGGGCATCATGTTGGCGATCAATTGCTGATTCAGTTGTCTAAACGTGTGCAATCCCACTTGGGCGAAAATACCCAATTATTAAGAATTGGTGGCGATGAATTTCTTTTGGTGATTGAACATACCGACATTGCAGAAGCCACTGTCATTTCTGAAAAAATATTAGAACTGATTCAGCAAAGTTTCTTAATTGCAGGCAAGGTCATTAATATTTCAGGCAGTATTGGCATTGCGATGTATCCAGAGCATGGCACCAATTTGCAAGATATTTTAATGAATGCTGATGCGGCGATGCTGACCTCTAAATATCAGGGGCGTAACACCAGTTCAATATTTAATTATGATCTGGAGTTACTTGAGGCTAAAAGCCAAAGTAAGTTGATTAATGATTTATATAAAGCAGTTGAACAACAACAATTTGCGTTGTTCTATCAGCCAAAGTTTAAAGCCACTGACCATAAAGTTTGTGGCGTAGAAGCTTTAATTCGTTGGTACCATCCCGTGCATGGTTTACTTACCCCAAATATGTTTATTAAAGGGGCTGAAAAGACGGGGTTGATTATTCAAATTGGCTATTGGACGCTAGAAGAAGCCTTTAAACAAATTCAAATTTGGGAAAGATCGGGCGCATCGTTATTCCCTGTGGCTGTGAATTTATCGGCAGTGCAGTTTGAACATAAACACTTATTTTCGACTTTAGAAAACTTGTTTAAACGCTATGAGATTCAACCCCATCACCTGATGATTGAAGTGACTGAAAGTACAGCAATGCATCATATTGAATCGAGTATTCGTAGTTTTGAGCGTTTGCGTCAAATGGGGATTCAATTGGCGATTGATGATTTTGGTACAGGACATTCGAGCTTCTTATATTTGAAAAAATTGCCAGTCGATGAATTGAAAATTGACCGTGCTTTTATTTTAGATTTGTGTTCGGACAGTAAAGAAGAATTAATTTTAGAAAGTATTATTCAATTGGCGATTAAACTAGGTTTAACTGTGACTGCTGAAGGGGTGGAAACACCATTGCAAGCAGAAATTTTAACCCGTTTGGGCTGTCAGCAATTGCAGGGTTATTTATTGGGCTTACCGATGGATGTTGAGCGTTTAGAAGAGTTGTTTAAACATTCGGCTTAAGTTAGCGATCATGCTACCGCTCCAGCTAGCGGCCAAGTCCAGCGCTTAATTTCAGCAATGAAGCAAGGAGACAGTACTTTCGCTGAGTTGATGCAATTGGTCGGATAAACTCATCGAGCAACGCTCCAAAAGAATTACTTAAATCCTGCAATAGAATCTGGTCTGATTAAACGTACCATTCCTGATAAGCCGAAAAGCCCAAAGCAAAAGTATAGATTGAAAAAGTAACTATATTTTCAGTTGTGGATAAATTAGAACATATCAACAATCAATAAAATTTTATTCAAATCTGCTACAATTACGCCAATTTTTCATATTGATCATTTTGATCTTATACACTGCGGTTCTGCAGTAGGTGTCTTGCATGAGTTTTAAAGATGAGTTAGCGGCGCAAGTCGCACAGCGACGTACTTTCGCGATTATTTCCCACCCAAATATTTGATATCTATTCAAGCCCATTCAACCTATTTCAAATATAATAATAAAAGCATTGTAAGTGCTGTAAAAATATAAAAATATTGATATTCTTTATCTGGTATATCTTTCAACCCCATTCAATAGATTTCAAGTCTAGTCAGTATGTTTGTGTACATATGTGTGTACACATTTTCTAGAATTTTCTATTTGAAAAAAATATGTACACAGGTGGAGTAAAATGCCTTTAACAGATACGTGGCTTAAGAAGAATCTAGATCGTGAACGTTCAGCTATACATACAGAGTCTGATCAAGATGGATTGAGCGTTCGTGTATCGCAAAAAGGAAAACTCACTTTTCAGATGCGTTTTCGATATAACGATAAGCAAGCTCGTTTAGACTTGGGAACCTATCCAAATATGAGCCTTAAAGAGGCTCGTATTGAATTGCAGAAAATGAAAGCAATTTTAGAAAAGGGACATGACCCGCGTATTCATAAAAAAGTAGAGCTTCACAAGATCACAGAGGCTATAACTTTTGAAGCGTTATTTCGTGAGTGGCATGCGAAATATAGTATTCCTAATAAAAAGAATGCAGATCAATATTTGAGATCATTTGAACTTTATGTTTTCCCGAAGTTAGGTAGCATACCTGCTGAGCAAATCACATTACATATGTGGTTAGATTTACTAGAAGAGCAATTTAAACAGTCGCCATCGATAACTGATCGCATTCTTACGAATACAAAGCAGTGTTTGGATTGGGGGATTAATCGAAAATTAATTGAGCAAAATCCCATAAGACATATCACTGGAAAGCGTGACTTGAATATTAAGAAAAATAAAACTGTTCGAGTATTACAAGATGATGAGTTGTCTTTAATTTTTAAAATTTGTGATGAGTCTAGAACATCATTAAGGAATGTTTTATTTCTCAAGTTATGTTTGTTTTATGGTAATCGATATAGTGAGTTGAGGCTTGCACGGAAATCAGATTTTGATTTTAGTAAAAATACATGGACAGTACCGTATGAAAATCATAAGACAGGAGAAAGTAAAGGGGACATTGTTCGACCTATTATTGATGAGATCAAACCGTGGCTTCAGTCTGCAATGGATTTGAGTAATTCTGAATACATTTTCCCACATGAAAATGGCAAAGAGCCAATGGGGCGTAGTGGGCCAACAGATACCCCTTATAACTTCATGCAATTTGCAAGGAAGAATTATAAAATTGAAATGGATCATTGGTCTATGCATGATTTACGGCGTACAGCAAGGACAAATTTCAGTGCATTTACAAGTAGGGATGTTGCGGAACTGATGGTTGGTCATGTGATGCCTGGGGAACAGGGGACATATGACTATTATGATTATCAAAAAGAGATGTCGAAGGCTTATAAAAAATGGTGGAAAAAATTAAGTAATCTGTCTAGCTAGACAGATTACTCATTTGGTTGTTATTGAAATATTTAATTAGCCATTCGTTAAACGTTTCTTCATCCCAAAGGCTAGTAGAGCCAGCGCATTTCTTAATAGGTTGAGGCATTGGTTGCTCGAACATTTTTTGATTAGGTTGTTGGTAACGCCATAAAGTCGATGCAGAGCAATTTTTGAGTTTGTGGCGAATTTCTTTAGATGTTAAGTAGCCCATATCTTTGATCCTTTTGTGATTATCGCAATTAGATAAAAGAACTAATTTTTTAACCTTAAATATTGGCTGGAAATCAACCTATAATGTTAAAACTATTAGATCAGTTCATTGATGGGGTAACTATAAAATTTAAAAAATTGTAAAAGTAGATTGGTACTAGCTTTTAAAAATATAGTAGTATTATGCTATGTAATTATCTGTATTTTAATGAATTATGGTTGATGAAAAATTATCAAGGTTAGAGCAGCTTGAGCAGGATATATGGTTAAACTTTTGTTACTACTATCAGTGTGAATTGGATAATGAATTAATAGAAACGGAGAATCAATCATATATTGATCAAAAAGAAAAAATCATAAAAAGAATGCAGCAGAATGATTTTCCATTGAGTGAGCAGTCAGCTTTTCATTTAGAAATGATGGGGGATGTGGTTTCAATCCCTTTCAAGCCATTCCAGATTGCACAGCTTTTAATGCAGATAAATACATTAAGACCTGAGGTGAATAACTTGCCTGCCAAAATTTTCCAAAGGCAATATTCAGATATTTTAATTGCTTATGTGCAAATGCTTGGTGGGGTGGAGTTTATTCAGAACCGTACACTTGCCAAAAGTGCAAAGGCAATCATTGCAGTCAAAGCTCGTTACGACAAGCATTTATATCCAAGACGGGAAATTTTATATCGCACTTTAAGAGAGCAGGTGGCGCGTCGTGGCAAATGGGATAATTTGAATCAAGCTGTTCATCTTGTGCTTGATGATCTAGTCAAAGCTTTTGAGGTTTACGATATTGAGTGGCTTCAGTATGAACTTGTGCTTAAGCAAAAAATGCTCAGTGAATTAGAGCAGGAGAGTAAGCAGTTGTACGCTAAAGCTCAGTCTGATGGTGTGCGAAGAAAGCCAGCATCGATTGCGAAAAAAATAGAAAAATTACAGCTCGAACTTAATAATCTTAATCAGATACTGAAAGCAAAATATCCTTCTAAAGAGATGGAAAAGTTTGGGTATAAGATGCCTTACAGTGGTGGATACATTGCTGAAACCATCATTCATGAGCTCCGAACTCAGCCTGATATATTGAAAGAAATCTTGTTCTAAAAGTTGGTTTTAATGTGGTTCTGTTAATTAGACCACTTAATCCAGTTTTATAAGTGATAAATCCGCTCTAAATATTTGAATTTTGCTGCCATTATTTTTAGTAAATATTGATCATAAAATTCATACTGATTACTCAAGCAATTGATTTTTCCAATCAATTATTTGGTTTTGATGTAAATCGAATTGAGTAGAAAGTTCAGCGAGTGTATGGTCGCCTTTAATTGCTACGAGAGCAATTTTAACTTTAAACTCTGCTGAATGATTGCGACGTTTTCTTCGTGTCATGGTTGACTCCAAAAACAAGCATTTCCCATGCTTATTGGGGAGTAGATTATCATTTATAGGCGTGGCCTAAAATCCTAGGCCCATATCATAGAACCTATTTATCTAAATATACCGATTTTGATGAATATGAAAATAATCTTATGAATAGCTTTTTGAAAGATTAAAGAATTATTTTCATAATCCTTAAAAATTTATAGGAAGGTAGTAAGTGCAACTTTTTAAAACAAGGATATACCACAACACTATTTTGGTGTTGTGGTGTAAGGAGCTGTATAATTTATTTTTGGTTGAATAATTTACTCTTAATTCCATTGATTGTAACCCTTTTAATATTTTTATCTAAAATCCCGAAATGAATTAAAATATCCTTTAATTGGTTTTCATTTAATTTATTAGAAGGTCTCAGGTCTATAAGTTTACTTTCGAGTTCAGATATTTTTTTAATTGAGGGATCTGCTGATAAACATGATTTTAAATCCTCAATGAAATTAGGGTATTCGGTATCAAAATTACAATTGTTTTTTTCCTTAATCTGATTATCTTCAATAGGATTGTTAATGTCATGAAAATCAGTATAAATATTTATTTTCGATATTGAATTCTGATCTTCATCATTAATACAGTTTTGTAATGAAAATTTATCTTCTGAGTTTTCTACAGCAGTGATATCTGAATCACTTTTAGACGGCCAAGATGGGTTCAGATGATCCGTATATTCTGATGTATCTAGTAAGTCTTGTTGATGTGAATCTTCTTTGTAGTAATCATTCTCTTTATCAGGAGAATTCATATTGGCTACGTTCGTTAAGTTGTCAGTAGTAAAACCATCATGTAGTGGAGCAGAGTTAATATTTACAGTAGGTTGAGATTTTTCCGCTTCCTTCCATTTTTGCAATAAATTATTCCAAATTCTATCAATTTGTTCTTTATGTTGAGCTAAATGAGTAGACGAATTCATTTCATTTGACGATGGTAAAAATTTTTCTAATTCAGCAGGATTGGTTGGTAAAAAAGCAGAGTGAGCTTTATTTTGATAATAATAAATGGTATTTACAATTGATGAAGGTAAAATCTTACCAATTTTATAAATTAATATAAGAGGTATTTTTTTGAATTCAGAGTCATCAGATAAGTTATAGAAATAATTTAAACGATCGATATCATATTTCAGAGATTTAAAATTAATAGGGTACTCTGCTTTGATTAGCATGTCATAATGGAAGTAGATAGTAAGAGCTAATAATGGCAGGTCATTTCTATTTATGGTGAAAAGTAGATTTTCTGTGAGTAGTTTTTCATACAGAATTTGATCATCTAGTAAAGAGGAAGTTAACTGATCTACAGTCATTTCTTTCAGTAGTATATGATTATAATATTTATTAGCATTGCAACTATCAATTTTTGATATTTCTTGATATTTTTTTACAATAGCTTTATCTTTTATTTCTAAATTGAAAATAAAGCGAGTAAAAACACCACTAAAAGCTTTGGTTAGTTTATAGTCGTTGAGTTTTTTGAAATTTTCTTTAAGCTGATTATCCTCTTCCTCATCTAGGTCATTAACACTTAATTTTAAATAAATTTCAGGATTAAATAAATCAAGAGTAGCCTTATTCTCAATGATATTTGATAAATGTTCTTTGCAAAATTTATTTTCGAAAAATAAGATACAAAAGTTTAAAGCTTTTTCATGTTCTAAAATATTTTTTTGATCTAAACGGTAAACCTCCCAAAACTCTTCTAATCGTGGATCAGTTTTTAAAGTAACTTGTAAATTACTGGCACTATATTGTAAAGCTTTTTTTCCACGTTCTGTCAAGGCATAGAAATCTTGGACTGCTTCATAACTTATATAATTCGATAAAGTTTCTTCAGATTGAAAAAGATATTCGGAATATTTTTTGGATAAAGAGGCAATAATATATTCATTATCATCGAGGTGTGATATATCTGCAGAAGAATTCATTAATTGATAAAAGCTTTGCTTACTACCCACATAGGGCTGAATTCTTGCGAGATTAACCCGTAAATAACCTTGATCGATCCAATTATTCCATTCTTTAAAACTAAGAACGATGTTGTAATTTTTATTCATTAGAAGAAGTCCTCGTTTTCATCATCTTTTTGATTTGGTTCGTATTTGGTTTGGCTAATGTTAGGTAGAGTTGCTACTAAAGGATGTGGTTCATTTGTGCAATATGTCATGAATAAGTTGCTTCGGCTTCTAGTCACAGCTACGAATAGCAGTCTTTTATCGAGATCAGAATTCTCAGGTTTTTTCGACAATACGTCTTTATAAACAATTTGCTTATTTGAGTTAAGTTGAGGAATAAAAACATTTTCGAAATCTAAGCCTTTAGAGCTATGATAAGTCATGAGGTAAACCATAGGTTTGTTTGGCACTTCTGACAGATCACCATGATTATTACCTAGGTATCGAATATTAATATTATGCCTTTCAAATAAGTTATTAATTAATCCATAATTGAATTTTTGATTTGGTGATTCTTTACTATTATTTTCATAGTGTGAAGAATCTATAACTTTCTCCAAATCAAAATTTTTAAGAGCATTTTTAATAAAGAATGTTATACAAACATGATGGGTCAATAGTATGCAAGATGGTTTATTGGGTCTAGCTCTAGATAACGACTCCTCAATTGTCCATATGCATTCTTGTATAGCATTCTCAAATTTTATAAGCCTAGCAGTTGTATTCGCTAAACTATTACCTGGTTTTGCACCAAGTAATTCCTTACTCGGTAGGATACTAGAGGCAATTTTGGCTAGGAACTCAGTTAATCTATGTATGATGATTAACATATGTTGCACAGGTTCTACAGATTTTTTAATCTCAGGTTCTGTTGCAGATTGTTCGTAGATTGTTTGTGCACAATCACCAGCGATAATTAAATGCTTGGTTAACCCTTTTATGGTATTTAAATCATCAACAGAAATATCTTGTACTTCATCAAGGAACACAAAATCAGTTGATGATTTATCATGTAAAAACTTTGTATGAGTAAGAAAGTGTACACCAGTCACATTTTCTTCTTTAAAAGAGCTGATTGCTAAATCTTTAAGAGCATGTGTGTATGTTAAATAGTGGAAAGTAGCATCAGGATAATCATTTCGTAATTCTTGAGTTAGTGCTGCTAGCACAGTGGTTTTTCCAGTTCCAGCAACACCACTAACCCAATGAACATGGTTTAGATTGTTTTTAATTGAGCGAATAGTCTGATTCTGCTCTTCGCTCAAATTAGATTTTTTAATCCACCAAGCCATAATTAACTCTCTTTCATGCCTAAATTTGGTTTTAGGCTAGATACTAAATTTTCTAAAGAATATAACTCTTTATTTGTAGTAATAATTCTTTTCTTAATGTCAGTTGCAGAAGATTTGAGCTCCTCATAACCTTCTAGTGTATTACAGACTTGGATGAGGTCCTCACACTTCCTAATAGTAGGTGTGCTGCTATACAAGTCATCTTGTAATTGAATAAGTGCACTTTGTAACAACACATCTCCTTCAGAATCTCCACGAACTTTTAAAATTTTACCCAAGGTTAGCAAAGCGGATGTATAGTCTGGATCGTGTTCCAAGGCAAGACGTAAATATTTTTCTTTTTCTTCACCATAATATTCACATGATAAATTGTATGCATTAATTGCACTAGGGTTTCTTTTATAGGCAATTTCTGCCCATTCTTTTGATTTTTTTGTTTTACCTGCACGATCATAGTTATAACAAATATTTGTCGCATGATCCGAGTCTGGGTCTAAACGTTCTATAGCAATATAGAGGTCAGCAGCTAATTCATATGCACCTGCCTTAGAGCAAGCGTCTGCATATTCCTCGGCAATATGAACAGGAGGTCGGCCATTATAATCAAGCAGAGCTTGATTGAATTTTTGCTTAGCTCGTAGCATGGACTCTTCCACTTTAGTTAAAGAGTTATTTGCTAAAGGATTTAATATAGAGATTTCTGCACTTTTACCATCGACAATAGCTTCAATATTCAATAGTTTTTCATGATTAATAGTGGCGTAGACATCAATTAATGAGCCTTGCTTGAAGTAGTCTTCTTCTGCTTCTATTGTTAATATTCCTAATAATTTATTGGTGCTTCCTACACAAATCGGTAGATCAATTACATCCTGATATTCTCGTGTAACAATGAGCTGTTTATGGAAGGGTTGAGGTATTGGTACCTCTGTTGAAGCAGGTATAACAGTTTCCAATACTTGATTAGTAGTTACAATGAAGATAGATTCTGAAACGATAGGTTTAATAAAGTCAATTCCTAAACCATGGTAACTAAAGGAATGAATAGCTGCTCCTAGTGATACATGAGCTCTGACATCTTTAGGAAAAATTGCTTCAACCTCATCTGAAAACTCATTCATATAGTTCATTACACAAGTTTGCACTAATGGATTTAGGCAACTTCCTCCAATAAATAAAACACCATCTATTTCTTCACGTTCTATATTGGCTTTATTAAGCGCATCTTCGATAGGTGATACCAAGTGCATAGGTGTATGTAACCCATCGTAAGGCCCTACAAAATCCTCCATTACTGTTTTGAATTCATGAATTGTTATACTTGGTTTTGTTAAATTAAGTTTATATTCTTTGATCTTAATACCTTCTAGAGATTGAAGAGTAATTTTCTCTTCAAAATAATTCTTTAAACTATCATAAGAATAAATTTGATGGTGATTTGCCCATTTACATACTGCGATTTTTAATTGTTCTGCCGTTGCTTGAAGAATTGGAATTACTTTTTCTTCGATATCACGTGAGTTTGGATTGAAATTAGGATTTTCTCTTAATAATTGAGGTAGCAAAATATGCTTAGCAATTGCTCTATCAATATCATCTCCACCTAGAGCAGTAAACTTTGATATTGCAAGGTTCTTAGAGGTAAATTGGTTATTTCGAGCATCTACTTCTAAAATTGTGATGTCGCAGGTTCCAGCACCAAAATCATACACAAGGATATTGGATGGTTTAGACTTTAACTTGGTCAGAAATGTATGAGAAGTATGATTTTTTGCACAATCATAAATAAAACTTAAGAATGCAGCATTAGGCTCGTCTATTAGACAACATTGCTCTGAGAGAATTCCATTGGCTTCTAAGCTTTGAAATAAGCTACGTCTTTGATTGGCTTCAAAAGAAGCAGGTACAGAAAAGGCAAACTTATAATACTGAAGATTTGAATTGCCTATTTCATCTTTCAAACTTGAGATGACTTTGTTAAAGAATGCCTTAGTTGCATCTTCAGCGGTTTCAATTGTATAAGGTAAATCTTTACTTTTAGATAATACGGTTGATGGATAGGTTGGGCCAATAGCTAACCCTAAGCGCATTTTGAAAGATGAGAAAAGATTTCTTCCTTCTGTTAATAAGGGTTTTAATCGATAAGCATCTTGACCCCATATCAATGTTTTATTTTTCCAAGCAATGACTGTATTAATTAAGTGATGACGAATTGTGGCTCCAAATTCATCTGGTTGTCCTAATGGAATGACTTTTACCGTAGTATTATTCTCATTTATAAGAACTTGGCTAACTACAGTAGTTGAAGTGCCAAAGTCGATACCTATGTAAAAGTTATTAGGTCTACTTGGTAGGTGTTGGTCATTGAAGTTATCAGCTATGATCCAATTGCCAGGTGTTGAACGTTCAGTAGACATTTTGTTTCCAAATATTCAAGTAATTAGCTAATTATGTTTTTAATAGTGAATTAATTCAATAAAGAAAAGATAGCGAGAAGTCATATCTAATCAGTAGAGAGGTGGTCCCACTTGTTTGAATCTAAGCGTTCGCTAAACACACCTTATGAATTCGTCCTATAAGCCTTAATTTAGTCCCCACTTAAAAACAAGTGGGGATTAAAATTTATGACTACAAATAACCAGACATCCATCGCATCTCTTACGAAAAAACGAAGAACATACAGTGCTCAATTTAAACACCAGATCGTTCAGGCTTGAAAAGCGCCGGACGTTTCAATTGCTTCAGTCGCTTTGCAACATGGATTGAATACAAATCTTGTATCCAAATGGATTCGCTTAATTGATGCTAAGCCAGGGGATGATCGTTCCCCACTACCGAATAAACCTGCATTTATTGCCTTATCCTGTTCTGGACCATTAGATCCTACTCCTACTGACATATTAACGGTTCAAATTACTTTATCCCACTCAAAAGCAGAAATTGGCTTGAAATAGCAAGTATCAGAAATATCTGCTTTAGCAGAATTACTCAAGGCACTTGCAACATGATCCGTATCGATGAAATCTGGTTGTCTACTCAGCCCGACGGCTGGAACAGGGCAAATTTCACTGGGCTAAAGTTCACCAAGGTGAAACCGTGGCCCTCAGCCGAAATTTAACTATAATGAAAATTTGGCTGAATTATATGAATCACAAGCCTTACAAAGATTGGATAATAAGCTAATAATTTTGGTAATATGATCTACAAATTTGATCTATAAAAATAGTTGAAATGCAGGTGTAGTAATGTCTTTAGTTTATTTCAGTGACAAAATAATTAAAAATATTTTTCACAACCTTGGCATCGACCTGAATCGCAGCGGTTTTCTGAAACACAGGGATGAGTTGAATCTGGGAATTTTATTGGAATTGATACTGTTTATAAGATCACTAGATAAGATGAAAGGACATTATTTTTTAATCACATGGAATAAGTTCTATTTTCCAGTTTCTGCTTATAAGTTTTATCCTTTTAAATTTCTTAGTAATGATCTTGGTCTGAAGAATACCCGTAGGATGCATATTGATAATGCGGAATATAAAGTCAATTTATTTGAGTCGACATCACGGGTGGAGCTGTATTACGAGGTTCTCGATTTACATATTAAAAATGAGAAATTAGTGAGGTTGCATGAACAATTAAGTCCCACTCTGAATGAAAGGAGCAAGCCTACACAATTTAACGTTTTGCCTGCGAATTTCTTCCCTGATGTGTTTAGTGACATGAGTGTCGAAAATATTGCTTATATGGATGAATTTCTTGAAAAGTTCAGAAACCATGAGGAATTTATAAAGCGAAAAAATGAAGAAAATAAGGCTGTCAAAAAATTTCATGAATATTGCCAATATTTTAATAATGTGATGAATCTGAGTGCTAGAAGTTTTATTTTTACCATTGAGTTTCTGATGCATGGACAGCAAAAATTATACGATGATAGCTTCATTAATCTAAAAAAAGACTTTATGAACGCAATGAGGGGCTACAGGCAACTTGCTCAGATTTCAGGGTATTTGGGGTTCTGGGATTTAGCAGAAGACAATAAATTATGCTTCAGAATGATGTTTATTGTGCCAGATATTGGCATTGAAGCAGAAGAATGGATTGAAGATATCTGCTATTACTGGGAAAACGTTTATTTCGATAAAATTAGAGAAGAAAAAAAATATCAATTTACAGGCACAGATGCGATAAGATTTGAAGCGGTTGAGCTGCCAGTTGCATGGTCACATAAAAAACTTATCTCCCATTTTTTAGCAGTCGGCAAGAATAATCAGAATATGAAAAGGCTGATTTGTGAACATGCTGTTGCTTACATCGTACTATCTGAATTTTTTTACTGCCCATTCGAGCTTCAGCTATACCTGAAATCCATTAAGATGATTTCTGAGGAACAGTCTGAAGTGGATCAAGTGTTACGTCTTAAGGGGAAAAGAATGTACAGGGTGTTCAGAGGAAGCCTGCCAAAAAATAAAAATTAGTGTAACTTTAGCCTAAGCAAAATCCGATAGATTGGCGATGAGCGTTATGTAGATGAATGAACTTATCGAAACTACAGTGTAGAGTGCTTAACAGGTAATATATATTATTAACTATAAGTAATATATAAATAATATATTAAACATAAACAATATCTTATCTAGTTGGTTGAGACACTTAGCACAGTATAGCCCATACTCAAATGGGCTATAGACTATGTATCAATAACACAGTATTAAAATATTCAGAACTAACCCTATAGTATGTTCCAAAGTCTATGAGCATATTCAGCTAAGCAGGATGATCACAACATCCTGCTTTAGAATCAAGATCAGTAAAAAAATATATTCCTCACTTACATATGAACCTTATGTTTCAGTGAGAACCTAAATGTACCAGAATATTCAATATGATCAGCTTTACCATGAAGCAGAAGTATTGGCAGCAGTAGACCATTTCATTCAAGAAGTTTGCTTAGGTAGTTATGATTTATATCATCAAAACCTGATGATAGACCTACAAAAATTAGTTCAGTCATTTAAGCCAATCTATAACGCTAATTTTTTCTATTGCAATACAGTGCAGATATTCATTGAGGTTGTGAACATCGTTGATCACACACTCCGTCTAATGCCGCAGGCAGACCATGATTGTATAGTCTGTTTTGATGATATGACAGTCTGGCATATTCTGACTTATATCCAATCATTATCAGGCTGTGTAAAACAGCAACTGATTGATTTTCAACAACGTGAATTAGAGAATCAGCATAGCCTTTTTGATTATACATCCACACTCATTCATCATTATGCGAGAACACTGGTGGTTCGAGTGGATTTATCTATCAAGAAAGAATATCAAGCCTTATACAACATCCAAGTGTTCAATAAAGCGCTAGAAACATTGCTACGGCGTATAGCCGATCAAGATACTTGCTTTAGTGGTTTACATGGTTATGCATGGGCATTAGAGCATGGCATAAGCAAAGGCTACCATTGCCATATTTTGCTTATGTACGATGGAAATATGCATCAATGTGGTTTTGAAATGGGGCAGTGGGTAGGTGAGTGCTGGAAGCAGATTACACACGGATATGGTTATATTTTTAACTGTAACCATTCCGACTATAAAGCCATCTATGAAGCGATGGGGACATTAGGGATTGGTATGATTCATAGTAAAAATCCTGATCAAGTTTATAATTTTCTGAATTACGTTGTCCCTTATTTGGTGAATGCTGAAAAAGAGCAACAACATCCCCGAGTAAAAGATCTAGCCTATATGCGTAGCTTTGGCAGAGGAGTGGTTGATTCGAAAAACCGCAGAGGACTGGAATAATTTCACAAAAAAGGAGAGCATCTGAATCATGCAGTGCTCTCATTGTTGAAGCTGTTCTAAAATTTCTACAGCCTTAAAATGTAATAATGAAGCTCCCCTGATCTGTAATCAATTCAGCTTCAAGCACTTGATCACCACGGTATTTCAATAAATACGATACCGTAGAGCTATAGTTGATCATTATCAGCATTTTTCTGTGAAGATCCGTAATATAGCGTTTACGATAAATTCTTAATTCTTATCTTAAAAAATATAGCTTATGACACGACCTGTCACTTTGACTTTTTATATTTACACAAGTTCTTAATAGGCTTATGTGTTAATTAAAAATGGATTAAAAATAGTGAAGGTAAAAATTATGAAAATGTATTTAAAGCCATTTACTAGTCATCATAAAATTGGTGCCTTAAAGCGTATATTTAAATTATTTGTATTTGGAACGGACTTTGTTGCATAAACATTCTTCAAGATACTGATTTTTAGGGATTTGTTTGAATTTTAATTCAGAAATAAATTAAACAAAATCATAGTCTTAGGTATTTATGCAACAAAGCCTTTGGAACGATAAAGTTGTCTGAGTTGAAGCGAACTTATTTAGCAATACTGAATTTAGAGCGTTATCTAGAACGGTTAAAAAAGATTTAAATTAATCAATATGTTAGTTTTTTTATTTGTGTTATATTTACACGATATTTAAGAACGACAGATTGTATACTTGATTGAATAATTAAAGGTTAATTTATGCGGCAAGATGAGTCGACTCATGAGCGTCTAGCAGATCGTTTAGCTAACATCTTAACTAAGTTGAACATGGGGTATCAGTTAAATGCTAAAGAGTTGGCATCAGAATTTGGAGTAAGTAGCAGAACTATTTCTAGAGATTTTGACCGTTTAAATACTTATTTACCTTTACTCCAAGATGAAGGGACTAAAAAGTATTATTTGGATTCAAATTATTTGGGGAAGATTACTCCGAATGATATCCGTAGTTTTGCTCAACTTTCAGGAATTAGTCATTTATACCCATCTTTGGATATAGCTTTTTTACGTGAGCTTTTAGATCGCCGTGCAAATGAGATTTACAGTGCTAAGGGATATTCTTTTGAAGATGTTACAAAATTTAAAGACTTATTCAAAAGTATTGGTAAGTCTATTCAAGAAAATGGTCGGATTAGTTTTGTATATAAGGGTGAAACCAGATTGGTTGAACCTTATCGTTTAGTACATCATCATGGCTCTTGGTATTTAGCAGCGGTACATAATGGTAACTTGAAAGCCTATCGTATAGCCCATCTTGAATCATTCCAAAGCCTAGAGCTTTCTAGTTTTAAACCAGATATTAAAATTTTGGAGCAATTAAAGAAGGAAGAAAGTATTTGGTTTGGAGTTGATAAATTTGAAGTGGTTTTATCCATTGATCATGAAATTGCTTTCCATTTTCAACAAAGACAGTTGCTACCCGAACAGCTAGTTATTAAAAGATTGGATGATGGGGGATTATTGTTATCTAGTCGTATCACTCATAAGACTCAACTTTTACCTTTGGTTCGTTATTGGCTTCCCCATATTAAAATTGTTAATCCTGAAGATTTACAGCAAGAGTTGGAATCTCAATTAAAAAAATATTTGTATCAATAAGATAAAATTTATAAATGGTGGATTGGGGAAATGAAAGAAACAATAGATTTACAAGATTATGCTATTACTGGAGCATTGTTTGAAACGACTTCGCGTTATGGCTCTGCTGGAGCAGAATTTCTAAAGGGTCTAAGAGGCATAGATTATCAAACTGGAAAAGAGTTTGATAGAAGTTTACGAGATATAAAGTCTTATAAAATTAATGTAGACCATGCAGATCAAAATATTAAGCAACAAGCTGGATTTTCTGCTGAGATTGCCAGTGTTTCTCGTAGAAATGCCAAATCAATAATTAATAAAAGTAATTCTCATTTTACTCGTAGTGAAGACTTAGCGCATTATGGGAAGAATCATAATGTTGTTGATATTGTAGAATTATTTGATGATCAAGAAGTTACATCACAAATGAAGTTTGTCACCAATAGTGAAAGTTTGGTTGATAAAATTGCTGCTGGTTCTGGTGGTGGAAAAGGTGACTATTCACGGTATATGGCTGTAGATAAGTTAGAGGTTCCAACAGAACAAGTTGAACAAATGAAAGCTTATTGTCGTACTCAAGTAGAGAAGTTCGATAAGCAAGTTATCGCTTTAGAAAAGCAGGGTAAAAGTGAGCTAGCCACCAAATATCGTGAAAATATTAAAAACTATAAAAAGCTTGAAGAGAAAATTACTGATTCTGGTCTGACCACTGATCAGGCGATTAAGTATAGATTAAATCCTGAATGGGAAACTATTCTAGATATTACAGGAGTTAGTCATCAAGCTGGATGTGAAGGAGCAAAACTAGGAGCCGTCATTGGTGGAAGTATTTCTCTAATAAGTAATCTAATCGCTGTTTATTCAGATAAAAAAGATTTTAGTGATGCTGCAATAGATGTCGCACAAGATACTTTCACAGCGGCTGGTATTGGTTATGGAACAGCTTTTGTTGGAACAGCAGCGAAGACATATATGCAGCAATCTGCTTCTTCAACATTACGATCATTATCAGCAACAGGATTGCCAGCAACGATAGTGACAACTTGTTTGGCAACAGAAAAATCTATTCGTCGATATGCTAATGGTGAAATAGATGGTAGAGAGCTATTACAAGAAATGCATTTGACAGTCACAGGAACTTTATCTGCATCAATGTTTACAATGATTGGACAGCTAGCAATACCAGTACCTGTTTTGGGTGGATTAATTGGTGGCATGATTGGTTATGCCCTGACAAATACCTTTTATCAAAGTTTTTTTGATGTATTAAAAGAGGCTAAGGTATCTGCTGAACAACGTGCGATTACAGAAATGAAATGTAAGGCAGCAAAAGAGTTATCTTATGCCTATCAAAAAAAAATAAATAAAATTTTTGCTGAAAAACTTTCTCAACTTGACCAAGACAGTCGAGCAATGTTTGCAGTTTTAGATAATCCAGATATTTCTGCTGATGACTTTTGTGTTGGCATGAATAAATTTGCTCAATCATTGGGTAAAGAATTAAGCATCAATAGTTTTGATGAGTTTGATCAAATGATGTTATCCGATGAACCTTTTAAACTTTAGGAAAAAAAATGTTTTTACATGAATTTGAACACAAAGCGGCAAAGGCTATTTTCTTAGAATATGGCTGCCTTCTTGCTATGGCTGATAAGGGTTTTATACCAACAGCAGAAGAAATTAGTGACAGTCTAGATAGCTTTGTTCAACCATATGCTGATTGTATAACTGATTATGAATTAAAAAAATTAAAGGAATATGCAAAGGAACTAGACTTCGCTTTATGTATGAAAAATGAATATTTTTCTTCAAGTGATTATACTAATCATGCATATTTTTTACAGAATATTCTAGAGAAAGATAGTGAAAAATATGATTTTCATGATGAATGTGTGTCACATGTGTATGGTGGTCATTATGGATTTGATGGTTTGGAAGAGTGCTTGGAAAGTGGCTATTTCCCAGCTTTAGGACGTATTCTAAAATTGGCTGTGCAGGAAGTGCTAAAAAAATATGGCGATGATAAAGAAACTAAGCAAAGAGTTATACACGAGTTAATTTCATCAGGTGTTGACTTGATGGATATTAATCCAGAAAAAATTCAAAATGTAATGATTACATTTGAAGATATTAAGAATGAAATATTAAAAAATGCAATATTATTTTTTACTGCAACGAAAAATGTTTATTTAGATGAAATGACGGTAAAAGACAAAAAATTAATTTTATTTGAGTTACTGAATTTTACTTTAGGGAAAGGGCAAGTATCAGCTCAAGAAATGCAATTGATTCATTATTGTTGTATTTGTCTGAAAATTGATTTGGCTTATATCGAAGAGTTTGTAGAAATAATTCAACGTCTTATTACCGCAGATAAAGAAGCTAAAGAATTGATTAACGAATAGGAGTATATAAGATGGCTGTTCCTTTAATTATTGGGTTAGGGCTTGGGGCTGTTGGACTTTATAAAAGCGGTAAAGCTATTAAAGATAATATGGATGCAAATGATCTGAATAGTTCAGCACAAAGTATAGTAAGGTCTGCTGAGTCTGAATTAGAAGTGTCGCGTGAAGATTGTCAAAAAACATTGACTGATTTAGGTCGGCTTAAAGTTGAAGCTGTACAGGTGAATATACATAACTTTTTAGAAGAATTTAAAAAGATTAAAAATAAAGATGATATAGGTGATGCAGAAATAGGAAATCTACAGTTATCTGAATTTAGTGAACAAGCACTACAGGAAATGGATGAAAAGGTTTCTTTTCTAGTAAGTTCAGGTTTAGGGGCTGGTGGTGGTGCTCTCAGTGGTGCTCTAGCTGCTTTTGGTGCATATAATGGAACAATGGCATTTGCAGCTGCAAGTACTGGTACAGCAATTAGTAGTTTGAGTGGGGTTGCTGCAACAAATGCAACCTTAGCATGGTTAGGTGGTGGTACATTAGCATCTGGTGGAATGGGAGTTGCAGGAGGCACTTTAGCTTTAGGTGCATTAGCAGCAGGCCCAGCATTACTGGTTGCTGGCTGGTACATGGGAGCAAAAGCAGAAAGTAAAGTGAATGATGCTTTGAGTAACTTAGCAGAAGCTGAGCGATTTAAGGTTGATATTGATTCAGCTATTCTTTTAACTGATGGTATTCGAGACGTCGCAAAAAAAGCGTCAGAAGTTATTAGTACACTTAGAATGCACGCTAGACGTAATTTAAAATTATTGAAGAATGTCATTGATTCACAAGGGGTTGATTATTCAATCTACACTCTAGAAAATAAGCACATTGTGATGAAAAACTATAAAATTGCTCAAGTATTAAAAGCTCTTATCGATACAGCAATACTAGATCAAGAGGGTAATTTATTGGGTGATGCATCAAGTAATATTATTAAAATGCAAAATTATATAGATGGCGATTTTAGAGAGATGTAATAAGAGTTAGTTTGTTAAATGAGTTTAGAGTTGAAAACATTCCCATGTACCCAATGTGGTGCATGTTGTCGACACGTAAATTTATCTGAATTAACAAAGCATTTAGATCGTGGTGATGGTATTTGCCATCACTATGATCTGGATTCTAAATTATGTAGTATTTATGAAAGAAGACCAGAAATTTGTCGAATTGATACTTATTATCAAAAGCATTTAAAAGAGCAATTTACATGGAATGAATTTGTGGAATTGAATTTAATAGCATGTAAACAACTTGAAAATTTGGATTAATATTTTTTCTAGAGTACCTGAAATTAATGATCCCAAATAATTTCAGATACATAACATCCTAATGAGAATCATGAAGCTCTTTAGAGTACACATGAAAAATGAATATTAAGCCTGCCATCGTGCAGGCTTTTTTATGCCCAAAATTTAGGAGTCAAGTCATGAGCTTGAATTGTCCCTTTTGTCATTCAGCCGACATCATGATTGTTGAAGCAAATGCACAACAAGCAAATTCAACATTATCAAATCTTGCATCACCCGCAGCTTTAGGGGCCTTAGGTACAACTGTTGCGAAGTCTTTGAATTTGCCTCCCATCGTTGGAGGAATTGCAGGAACTGTACTTGGTGGTTTGTTTAATTCATTTACAGAGCAAAGCACACCTCCGCAGCAAAGCTTGTGCTTCTGTCATAACTGCTACCAAAAGTTCCCCACTCAATATCTGAATTAAAAATAGATCCAATTTTTCAATATGATTTTAAAAAGGAATAAAACTATGGCACATCAACTTGAACAAATGGCTTATGTCGGCGAAACCCCTTGGCATGGACTAGGGAATCGACTAAGTCAAAACCAACCGATTGAAATCTGGGCACAGCAGGCAGGCATGGACTGGCGTATCGAGTCATCCAATGTCAGTTATATGGCACAGAATGAACGTGGGCAAAGCATCATCATGCCTTATGAAGAACAGCGGGTACTGTATCGTTCTGATACTCATGCACCCTTGTCAGTGGTCAGTCAACGTTTTCAGGAAGTCCAACCTCGTGAGATCTTAGAGTTCTATCGTGATCTAACTGAACAGTCAGGCTTTGAACTGGAAACCGCAGGCGTGCTTAAAGGTGGCAAGAAGTTCTGGGCGTTGGCACGTACAGGTCAATCTACTGCACTTAAAGGCAAGGATGTCAGTAATGGCTACATCCTGTTGGCAACCGCTTGTGATGGCACCTTGGCAACTACGGCACAATTCACTTCCATTCGTGTTGTCTGCAACAACACCTTGGCGATTGCTTTACGTGGTCAGAACAGTAGCGCAGGTGTAGTGAAAGTTCCGCATAGCACCAAGTTTGATGCAGATAAGGTCAAACAGCAATTGGGTATTTCAGTTCGTGCATGGGATGAACACATGTATGAAATGAAGCAGCTCAGTCAGCGTAAAGTCACCCAGTCTGAAGCCGCAGCCTACTTTGATGCGGTATTTAATAACACCACAATGAGCATTGCAGATCAGGAAGAAAATATTATTCAGTTCTACCGTGATGTTGCAACTCAGGCAGCACAGGCAAATGCCAAGGAAAAAGCTGAGCCAAATGCCAAGGCGATGACTAAAGCAATGGACATGTTTAATGGTCAGGGGCGTGGTGCAACACTTTCATCGTCTAAGGATACCGCTTACGGATTACTCTGTTCAATTACAGAATTTATTGATCATAAACGACGTGCCATGAGTACAGATCACCGACTCGATTCAGCATGGTTTGGTGCAGGAGCAGCGATCAAGCAACGTGGACTCGAACAGGCTTTACGTATGGTGTCATAGCGTAAAAAAATGATTTTCTTTCAATGGAAAGTTAGACCTATCTACTTATATTTTAAATATAAATTTACATTTCAAAAAAATTAAACCACATCTTCGGGTGTGGTTTTTTTATGCCCTTTATTTGCCACTACCCATATAAAAATGAGGAAGCAAGCTATGAATACAGCAATTTTAAATCCATCTACTCAACAAGCCAGTAAACCCTTTAATGCCCCAAAATTGCTTACAGCGAAACGCTTGGTGAATACCAAAAATATGACTCAATCTGACTGGCTTGAAGTCAGACGACAAGGTATTGGCAGTAGTGATTGTGCAGCAGCCTGTGGATTGAATCCCTATATGTCGATGCTCGAACTTTGGATGATCAAGACAGGGCGAGTCAAACAATCGATTGAAGATGAAAGTTCAGGACATGCACCACTCTATTGGGGTAAGCAGCTAGAACCATTGGTGGCTGAGTACTACAGCATGCATACCAATAACAAGGTACGCAGAATCAATGCAGTGCTTCAGCATCCAGATCCTGATAAGCATTTTATGCTGGCTAACTTAGATTACTCGGTAGTAGGTAGTGAGGAAGTACAGATTTTAGAATGCAAAACCGCAGGAGAATATGGAGCAAAGTTATGGCGAGATGGCGTGCCTTTATATGTCTTGTGTCAGGTACAACATCAATTGGCAGTGACAGGCAAACGAGCAGCACATGTTTGTGTGCTGATTTGTGGTCATGAAACCAAAATCTTCAAAGTGACGCGCTCCGAATCCGTGATCAAACATATCATCAATGCGGAACGTTACTTCTGGGATTGTGTGGAAAAAGATATGCCACCTGATGCAGATGCCAGTGAGTCCGCAGCCAAAGCCATACAGCAGCTCTATCCACAACATATTCCGTTGACTGTTGAAGACTTGAGTCATAACGAACAAGCCAATCAATTGTTTGCTCAACTGATTCAAGAAAAGCATCACATTGAGCAGCATCAAAATAACTTTGATGAAACTAAGCATCAAATCCAGATGTTGATGAAGGATGCTGAACGAGCAACCTTTGCCACTGGTTCAGTGACGTGGAAGAAATCCAAAGACTCAATCGGTTTAGACAGCAAAGCCTTACTCAAACTTCACCCAGAAATGCTTGAGCAGTTTCCGCAAAACAAAGCAGGGACACGACGTTTTCAGATCTATACCGATGACTGAATCCATCACATCAATATTTCCAGTCTTCAAAAAAGCGCAAAAAACCACCCCCGACCTACCGACTCCCGAAGGAGCGGTAGGTCAACAATGGCGGTCTTTGCATTTCATCTGATCTTTAAACGGTTTTGTATTTGCTTACATAACAAAGGGTCAATAGTAAAATTTTATTTAGAGGAAAATTATCATGATTAAAGGTCTAGCGATCACACCACCGATCCTTGGACGTATCAGTATTGGTAAAGTCGTTGAAAAGAACGGTAAGCGACTGCCTGAAAAGGACGACCAATTTACCATTACCAGTCAAATCCAAAGCAAAGAGGGGTGGATCAAACATCCGCTTGATGAGCAATTACGCAGTAAAGCACCGAATCAAAAACTCCGTACCATTCCAGTAAGGATGATCTTCAATGATCCTGAGCTGAATCTAAGGGCTGAGTACACCTTGTTTGACCGTCAAACAGGACGGCCTGTCTGTGTAGGCAATGGTGAAACCTGTCAGCGACTCACCAATCAGGGTGTTGAGCAGCACCCATGCCCTTCACCAGACTTATGCCCATTGGCGCAAGGAGGCAACTGTAAACCCTATGGGCGTTTGCATGTGAACTTAGATGAATCGGATGAACTCGGTACATTTATTTTTAGAACCACTGGCTTTAACAGCATTCGGACTTTGGCAGCACGACTGAGTTACTACCACGCTGCATCGAATGGTTTACTTTCATGCCTACCACTGCAACTTATACTACGAGGCAAGTCCACCACACAAAGCTATCGTACGCCTGTGTACTATGTGGATTTAACATTGAAAGATGGGGTTAATCTGCAACAAGCTATTCAAATGGCGCAAGAGATTGACCAGCAAAGTAAACAAGCAGGTTTTAATCAAACAGCGTTAGATCAAACTGCAAAGCAGGGTTTCGCTAATGCTCAGTTTGAAGTGAATGCAGAGGAAGGTGTAGATCTGGTTGAGGAGTTTTATACTGAGGAAGCTAAATCTGAGCAACATCAGCAAATACATGATTTAACTCATGTTCAGGATATTCAGAAAGTTTTACAGCAATCGGTTCAGGCTTTGAATTAACTAGGAGAAAATGCTATGGATGTACTCACAGCTCAATCCTTTCAGGTGAATCAAATTATTACTTTTAAAGATGTAATGAAGTTCACCAGCATTAGCCGCTCAAAAATCTACGAACTCATAAATAAAGAGTCAAAATATTATGATCCTACATTTCCTCAACCAATACGACTAAGTGAATCACGTATTGGTTGGTCAGCTTGGGAAATCCATTAGTGGATTGAGAGTAAGCTTGAAAGTCGAGAAAAATAATAGTGGGAGCTTTTGCTCCCTTATTTTTTTGTTTTTGGTTAGACTACGATTAGTCATTATAAATTTTTGAAATTAAGAGAAAGGGTATTTATGAGTAGTGATAGCTTTGAGTTAGTAGAACCTGCACTTCCTGAAGGTGAAAAAAAAACGCGTAAGAAAAGCGAAAAAAAGCCACAGCCAACTAAAAATGTAGAATTGGGTACAGAAATCATTTCCTATCGTCACTTAGACAAACGAGTTAATAACCCAGAAGTAGGGATGGTGACACCATTTACAGACCCTGATGCTGGTAAAACCCGTTGGAAATATGATCCTCATATTGATCCCTCGCTACAATTTGATTCACAACGTGCATGGACTGAAAACCTGATTGATGATGCTTTAGCTTCAAATGACCCTGAGCAGATGAAGCAGGCATTAGAAGCACTGAAAAAAGCACAATCGCCTTATTTAAATTGGGCAGGTAAAGCAGAGCATACAAGCTTTGTAGTGGATACTGTCAGTTTGCACGTCCATGAGCGTGTCGATCCAGCAAGTATTTTGGCTGCTGTGCGCAAACGCATGGGTAAAGAAGAAAAAAGTAATGGAAAGGTAAAAGCATTACAGCCTGGATTGTTTGATGCACCATTTGAAAATTTACCACTACGAGATGCACTTGATTTTTATAAGCATGAAAAAGGATGGTCAAACCGTTTAATTGCGGGTGATAGCTTACTTGTAATGAATAGTCTTTTACAAAAGGAGAGCATGGCAGGTAAGGTTCAGATGGTATATTTTGATCCACCGTATGGCATTAAGTACGGTTCTAACTTTCAGCCGTTTGTAAATAAAAAAGATGTTAAAGATAAAAGTGATAAGGTAATACCCCCATTTTTAATTGAATTAATGGGTAGAAAATCTAAAGCCTTGTTATTGTTTAAAAATAGGTGGACAACCATTTACTGACATATGAGGTCGTTCATGATTATAAAAGTACTGCCAGTC
>NZ_VPAP01000009.1:0-112358 GCF_013419195.1 Acinetobacter sp. YH12099
CTTATTGCCATTTTCTGATGAATTTCATCTACGACAACGTAAAAAAATTGAAACATTGATAGGATTATTGAAAGAAAAATATCACTTAGTTACGAGTAAACATCGTTCGATTGCTGGTTTTTTAGCAGGCGTATTTTCTTCACTATGTGCGTATCAACTTTGCCAAAAGAATAAGCCTAAAATTCATGTGATTAAATCTTTGGCTTATCCGTAACTGGGGTTAAATATGCTTTTTCCTGAATCGGTTGGCTGTAATACAAGCTGCCTTGCAATTGCCATGCTGGATTCAACTGGTAATTGGCTTGCAAACCTGCACCAAAATTCCAGCGCTGCATCACCAAATCATCTAAGCTGTTGACACCATCCTGCTGAGTTTGTTCGGCATGAACATAATGTTGGAACGAAGCGTCTAAATACGGTTGAATCTGCATTTTTTGACTGAGTGGATAGCTATAATCTAGACGCAAACCTGCGGCATACATTTGTCCATCAAACTGTATTTTTTGTGCTTGAGCATGACCACGCTGCGCGTCAACATCCACCTGCATGCCTTTTAACCATGCCGCGACACTTAAATCACGATTAAGCTGCTGTGCTGTCCCCATAGTTAGTGCATAGGCTTTGCTCTGACTGCTATTTTTTGAGCCTGTTTGTACGGCATCATCTAAGTTCAGTTGACTGAAATCGGCCTGCGCTGCCAAGGTCATCCCTGCCAGTTTTGTTGCCACACCAACACCTTGATGATGACTACGGCGCTCACTATTTAAGCCGACATAATCCATATCATAACTTTGGTAATCACCCGAAAACCAAAGCTGTTTGGGTTGTGCGGTTGCCAAACGCTGTGCAAACTGACGTTCTTGCTTGCTGCTTTCTTCTGCGACATTTAAAACGGTATTGGCATAAAAACTTGGATCAAGTTGATGAAACAGTTGATTCAATGCCTGCGTAGAAACTGTACTTTCAGCAGCATTGCTATAACGTATAGTTTGAGCAAAATTGTTAAATAAGCGATTGGCAAAAACTTTTTCAGCATCTTCCAGCGTTTCTAACTGTTGTTTCTGATCAAGACTTGCTAAAACTACATCTAAATTACGGGCAACCTGAGTCCGTCCTTCAAGTTCAGCAGCAAGAGCCGCCACCGTTTCAGTCGATTTACGCTTTGCCGTAATCACCACATCGGTATTGATTGTATCTGCCGCACGTACAGGCTCGCCCGTTGCATTCAGTTCAGGACGATAACTAACTTGTGTCAACTCAAATAATGGATTGCTTGAGCGATAAGCATCGAACTCACGCTGTACGCCTTGTTGCGCACGTAATACGGTAGTTTGTGAACCTTGTGCAGTAATAAGTGGCTGATCAAGTGGCACTTCATCAAACAGGTTCAAAGTCCCTGCCAAATTGGCGGTTCCCGTTACCGTCAGCAAATTGCCAAAACGTGCTTTAAAACCCGCATGTTGCTGCTGATCTGCAGCAATCTGCATCGAATAGTTGCCTGTGATGGTTAAATTGCCTCCGTTTCAAGAAATGCACTGCCTGTTTCGACTTCTAAAATGTTTTGTGAAGGTTCAGGTTCTTGAATCGCACTGCCCATCTCGATGTCAGAGGTATCTTGTGGTGCTTCAATATCTTGAATTGCACTATCGACCAAGACGGTGTCGGTTAAAACAGGCTCGGCTACTGGTGGAGCTACCACATCGACTGGTTGCTCTACTTCTGACGGAGGTGATTCAAGTGTAGGTATCGTATCAGGCTGATTGACATCATTATTTTCTAAAACGGTAGCATCATCGCTAGGTACAGCATCATTGCTGTCTAAAAGTGAATCTTCAGTTGGTGATGTATTGCCATGATCTGTACTGCCACCACTCAAACCACCGCCATTGGATGATGCATCGCCATGATCTAGCTCTAAATTCACAGGAGGTTGATCGGTAATGGGTGCAGATGGTGCGACAGGTTGCTCTACTCCGCTGCCAATGCCTTCATTTGTAGTCGGTTGATCTTCTTGGCTGACATTTTCTGCCCCCAACACATCAGTGACTTGAACCGTGCTTGACTGAGAGCCTGAACCCGATGAACAGCCTGAGATACTCATGGTCAATAAACACGCCACACTCAGTGGCTTTAAAGAAAAGTTTTGCTTTTTATCTAAAATCATACCGTACTCAATCAAAATGATGATAACGCAAGATTTATTGATGATTGATCACGTAAAAAATTAAGCAGATTTTGCTCAGTCTAAATGGCATATTTTTTTAAGATAAAGACAATCAGTTAAGCCCCCCAAAATTATTTTTCTTAACTTGACTACTTTAATGCGACAGCTTAATCAGCTTTTTCAGCCTTATAAAACATAAACACTGCCATATAACATTCAAACCAAGCAAAACCCCAAATCTGCTTAATTTTATCCCCAAATATTCTGCAATCGAACTCAATAAACTGATCGCATTATAGGCTAATTTTTCCATATATTAAAAAATAATTTAAATTATTTTGTTAAAAATCAATAATTAAAATACAATCTAAGTTCACATTTTACAAATGGTTTTTTACACCTTACACATAACGTCGCATAATTTTGCACCAGCACACAGCAAGCTAAAAAAATGCATAAAAGTTAAAAAGCATCCCCAAAAATGTGCGATGCCTAACGCAAGAAATGGATACTTTCAGCATTTTTCAGTTTGAGCTGTGATGCGGGTTCAATATTTGAATCATTAAAAAAATAAAGATGTCTTGGACGTTCAAAAACACAAAAGGCATATTTCAATTTGCACAAATAACAAATGAAATATGCCTGTATTGATCACATTATTTTTATAGTTATCGTTATTTCGTGATGGGCGGTTTCAATGCGAATCCTTTTTAATTAACCTTTTTTCACTAAATAGTGAAACTCTTTATTGCCTTGCTCATCTAGGCGCTCTTCTTGCAATAACAACTCATGCCCTAAATGCATGCAAAATTTTGGAATATCCCAAGACGTAGAGTTGTCTGTTGCAAAAACTTCAACCACATCGCCAGACTTAGATTTGCGAATGGCTTGATGCAGCATCATCACAGGTTCAGGGCAACGCAAACCGCGGGTATTCAGTTGAATACTAGGTGTGACAGGAAGTTCAGACATGCACAGACTCGATATTAAAACATCGGGCTAGTTTAGCATAAAGCGCAGCCTTGTTTTATGTGTTCCCGCTACGCACAGCAACACATCTCGTGACGTAATTGCCGTCATTTTCTCCCAAGATTAGCAATAGACAACTGTATTTTCTAAGGTATGATTAAGCTAAGTTTTTTAGATATAAAGAGTCTTTAGGAAAGATCATGCACGAGGAATCAGGCCCATCGTGGGGTATGCGTGGCCTAAGAAAATGGTTAGGCACTGCACCAGAAACCCGCGATGAATTGCTAAAATTAGTACAAGATTCACGTCGTTTTTTAGAACCCGATACGGTGGCAATGCTCGAAGGTGTTCTGGATTTACCTGCCACCAAAATCCGTGAAGTCATGACCCCACGTACCGCCATGATTAGCTTACAAGAAGATGATGAGCTACTCGACATTTTGCATGTACTGGTCGAATCGGCACATTCACGTTTTCCTGTGTTCTCATCTGACCAACCCGACAACGTGGTGGGGATTTTATTGGCAAAAGATTTATTGCCTTTACTGACCGAACAAAGAACCAAAGTCGATATTCGCGCCTTAATGCGTCAGCCGTTATTTGTGCCTGAAAGTGCTCGTTCAGACCAAGTATTGCGTATGCTCAAAAACACCCAAACCCATATTGCAGTGGTGATTGATGAGTATGGCACCACTTCGGGCTTGGTTACTTTAGAAGATATTTTAGAAGAAATTGTCGGTGAAATTGAAGATGAACACGACAATATTGACGAAGAAGCAGAATACATCATCCCCGATCACGACCCAAAAACGGCAAATACTTGGTTAGTACAAGCACTTACACCAATCGAACATTTTAATAATGTTTTAGATGCAGATTTTTCTGACGATGAAGTAGAAACTGTGGGCGGTTTATTGCTTCAGGAAATTGGTTTGGTGAGTGATTTGCAAGGACAAGTGATTGTGATTGGCAACTGGGAGTTTACCATTCTTGAAGCAGATGCCCGCACTATTCATCTGATTCGAGCCGTACGTCAATGAGGACTTTTTTTTCCAAGCTGTCTAATCCTGCAGAACATCAACAACTGCCCTTAATTTATCCATTAATCATTGCCCTATTGGCAGGTGCAGTGTTTAGTTTGGCACTTGCTCCCTATCATTACTGGTGGATTGCCTTACTTTCACCTGCTTTGCTGTATGCGACTTTAAGCAAACGCACCCCGAAACAGGCCTTTTTGATTGGTTGGTCTTACGGGATTGGGTTGTGGTTTGTCGGAGCATTTTGGCTCTATACATCCATTCACGTCTATGGCGACACCAATGCCTTTTTAAGCGTGCTGATGATTGTCATTATGGCGCTGTTGATGGGTTTGTTTACTGCCGTACAAACGTGGTTATATCGTCGGTTTTTCCCTGAAACACCACTGACTTTTGCACCGCTATGGGTATTTTTTGAATGGGCGAAAACTTGGGTCTTTACAGGTTTTCCATGGCTGTTTGCAGGTTATGCCTTCACCGAACGCTTTTTGGATAGCTATGCACCGTTGTTTGGTATTTTCGGGGTGTCTTTTGTGGTCATCTTGCTGGCCTGTGCGTTGGTTGAAGTCCTTAAAAAGCGTATCTTCTGGCTGATTCCATCGGCAATTTTACTTTTGGGTGCATGGGGTGCAGCACAACTCAGTTTTGTAACTGCAAAATCTGAAAAGCCACTCTCGGTTTCTCTGATTCAAGGCAACATTCCTCAAGACTTAAAGTGGCTAACCGAATACCAAATTAAGACCTTGGAAATTTATACCCGCTTGACCCGAACTGAATGGGGACGCGACATTATTGTTTGGCCTGAATCATCCATTCCAATGTTCCAGACCGATATTGAACCGTTTTTGGATGCCATGAAAACACAGGCTGAAAAAACGGGCAGTTCGTGGGTGACAGGTATTCCGTATTGGGACTTGCCTGAATCACAAGTGCAGCAACATCCAATGTATTACAACAGCATTATGGCAACGGGAGATGCGGCTGAAGGCTTGTATAAAAAGCAGCGTCTGGTGCCTTTTGGTGAATATATTCCGCTTTCAGGCTTACTGAGTTGGGTACTACCTGCGATGCAAAATGACCCATCCATGAGTGGTTTTTCACGTGGAGCGTCTGAGCAAAAACCGCTTGCAATTAAACAGCATCATTTGGGGGCAGCCATTTGTTATGAGGTGGCTTATCCGAACCTGACCCGCCGCAATGCTAGCCAAAGTGACTTTTTGGTAACAGTATCCAATGATGCTTGGTTTACGGGTACTGCAGGGCCATTGCAACATTTACAAATGGTACAAATGCGCGCCAAAGAAAATGGACGCTGGTTTGTTCGTGCCACCAATACAGGTGTGACCGCATTTATTGACCATCATGGGCATATTGTCAAACAAGCGCCAATGGATCAGGAATTTGTGCTGCGTGGTGATCTGCCTGCCATGCAAGGTCAAACACTGTATACCCAACTCAGCGATTGGCCTGTGCTGATTTTCTCATTGCTGTTGTTAATTATGGGGTGGATTTATCGACCACGTCAGGTGGATGTGTCGTTTAAATCACGTCGTTAATAGTACTGTTCAATAGCGGCTAGAAATAACCATTCATAAAAAAACCGAGCATTAAGCGCTCGGTTTTTTTGGAGTTCACTGAATCAATATATAGACTCAACTCATCTTCTATTAAGGCTGATAATAAATATCGGCATCGGTACCTTCACCACCCTGCTGACCATCTGCACCAAAAGAATATAAATCAAATGGGCGACCTTCTGAACCCGGAATCACATATTGGATGTCATTATCCCAACTGTCTTTCGGATAGCCCCCTTTCACATAACCGCCTGGCAACCAGTTTTTAGCCGAAGCAGGCTGATTCACCAAGGCGTCTAAACCACCGTCTTGCATTGAAGGATATTTTTGATTATCGAGTTTGTATTGATCGAGTGCGCCAGCCACACCTTTTAAAGTAATAACCGTAGTATCTACTTTGGCTTTTTCACCACGTCCCATTACGTTCGGTACGATTAAAGCCGCCAACACACCTAAAATTACAATCACCACCATGACTTCAATCAGGGTAAAACCAGACTGTTTACTCGGTTGCTTCTGTTTCATTCAATCTCTCTCATTTATTTATATCAATTCGACATTTATTTTAGATTCTGTTTGAAGAACGATGCTTCAAAACGATTTAAATCATATTGTTCATATTCACAATTGGCAGCATTACCGCAATCACAATCACCAGTACAATACTCGCCATCAGTACCAACATCAACGGTTCTAATAATGCCAACAGGGTAGAAATCAGTGTGGTCACTTCACGGTCTTGCATGTCTGAAGCACGTGACAGCATACGGTCTAACTCGCCCGAGGCTTCACCACTTTTGATCATTTGTACCATCATCGGTGGGAAATAACCACTGCGCTCTAATTGCGTCGCCAAGTTACCACCTTCAGTGACTTTTTCTGCCGCCAAATTGACCGCATCACGAATGACCCAGTTGTTACTGACCGCAGCACCAATATTTAGCGCATCCACCAAAGGCACACCCGACTGAGTCAAAATAGACAAGGTACTGGCAAAACGCGCGGCATTAATCCCACGTGATAATTTTGCAAATAACGGCAACTTTAAGGTTAAACGGTCAAAGGCATAATGCCCTGCTGTGGTGCGTAAAAAACGCACCAACAACAATACCCCCACCACAGAAGCCACCAGTAAAAACGGCCATGCAACACGAATAAAATCACTGGCTTTCATTAATGCCACGGTGATCCACGGCAAGGCATCTTTGCTCTGATCAAAGGTTTTAACAATATCGGGTACGACATAAGTCATTAAACCCATCACAATCGCAAAAGACATCAGCATTAAAATGATGGGATAAATCATCGCCCCTTGAATTTTTTTCTGCATGGCAAAGCGGTTTTCGGTGTAATCTGCCAATTGTTCCAGAATTAAATCCAAATGCCCCGAACGCTCGCCTGCGGCAATGGTGGCAATATATAAGTCTGGAAAACGCCCCGATTGTTGTAAAGCATTGGCCAGTGAATAACCTTCCAAAACTTTGGAACGCACCGACATCAGCAAATTTTGCACATGGGCTTTTTCACTTTGTTTACCCACAGCGCGAACGGCTTCTTCCAAAGGAATCGCAGCAGCCACCAAAACCGATAACTGACGGGTCAGCAAAGCCAAATCATAGGCGGTGATTTTTTTCTGAAACCATTGTTTGCCACTGTGTTTATCTTTTTGTTCAACGGTATCGACACTGACAGGAATCCATTCTTTGTCACGTAATTGCTGACGGATTTGTCGTGCAGAATCACCCTCTAAAACACCTTTTTGCTGCTTCCCTGAAGCGTCAATGGCAGTAAATTGATATGCTGGCATTGTAATGCTCTAATTTTCCAAAATTTCTTGCAACGCAGTTGCGTCTGACCACTAAAATCATTCATATTCTTAGATATAAATTCTGTGCTCACTCTAACACATGCCAAAGTCGAGCACGAAGCCATTTTTCACAGGACGATACGACTTTTTCTATGCCAGATTCCACTTTAGACCCACAACCTGTTTATCGTATTCGAGTGGCTGTACCCGTATATCTTTACGACTGCTTCGATTATATGCTCAGTGCAGTACAATATCAGCAAGCAGAAGTGGGCGCGCGGGTCTTGGTTTCTTTTGGTCGGCAAAACTTGGTCGGAATTATTGTCGAAAAACTGGCACTCGACACCCCAATTGATCCACGTTTTAAACTCAAAGCCATTAGCGAACTGTTAGATGAGCAAGCGATTTTAGACCCTAAAGTTTTAACTTTGTTGACATGGTCGGCACAATATTATCAATTCCCGATTGGTGAAGTGATGCAAAGTGCCTTACCTAGCTTATTGCGCCAAGCCAAACCCTATAATTTATTGGCACGTACTTGGAAATTGTTGGATGCACATGCCGAAGCTAAAATTACACGCTCAGAAAAACAACAAGAAGCCTATAAAATTTTAAAGCTACATCCTTCGGGAACTTCTGAAAATATTTTAAATTTGGCAGGCATTGAAACAGCAACCCTAAAAGCCTTGGCGAATAAAGAAATTTGCGCATGTGTTTTGGAAGCCCAAGATTTTAGCCCAATGCCAGTGACTTTGGCGCAAATGCCTTTAACCCCTAATCCAGATCAGAAAAAAGCCATCGACAGCGTACTTAAAGTACGGCAGCAATATAAGGCATTTTTACTGGATGGTTTAACGGGTAGCGGTAAAACTGAAGTGTACTTACACATCATGCATGAGGTACTAAAACAGGGCAAACAAGTGTTGGTGTTAGTACCTGAAATTGGTCTAACGCCACAAACCATTAGCCGTTTCCAATCGCGTTTTCACTGCCACATCGCCCTCTTACATTCAGGTTTAAATGATTCCAAGCGTTTGCAGGCGTGGCAAGCCGCACAAACGGGCAAAGCCTCGATTATTTTAGGTACACGTTCTGCGATTTATACCCCATTGCCAAATTTAGGCTTGATTATTTTAGATGAAGAACACGACCTGTCTTTTAAACAGCAGGAAGGTTTTCGCTACCATGCCCGTGATGTTGCGCTCTATCGTGCCCATCTGGAAAATTGCCCTGTTATTTTAGGTTCGGCAACTCCAAGCATTGACAGCTATGCACTAGTCGATCAAGGCAAAATGCAATGTCTGGAATTAAATCAACGCGCGGGCACGGCACTCATGCCCAAAATCCACCTGATTGATTTAAAAATTGCCAAAAAACAGCACGGTATTAGCCAACAATTGATTGATGAAATCAAAAAACGCTTGGCTAAAAAAGAACAAGTTTTGGTGTTTTTAAACCGACGCGGCTATGCACCCGTATTGATTTGTGAGAGCTGTGCATGGCAAGCCAAATGCCCGAATTGTGATGCCAACTTTACCTTGCATCATCAACCTTATACACATTTGCATTGCCACCACTGCGGTACGATTCATCGTAAACCTGAGCAATGCCCTGCCTGCAACCATGCAGAACTCAAACCAATTGGCATGGGCACTGCCAAAGTCGAAGACAGTTTAAACGAGCTGTTTCCCAATGTAGATGTGATTCGGGTAGATCGTGACTCAACCAGTCGTGTTGGCAGTTGGCAAAAAATTTATGACCGTATTCAACGCAGCGAACCACTGATTTTATTGGGCACGCAAATGCTGGCCAAAGGGCATCATTTTCCGTATGTGACATTGGTGGCAATTTTAGATATTGATTCAGGCTTACTTAGTGTGGATATTCGCGCACCTGAACGCACGGCTCAACTGATTGTGCAAGTGGCGGGACGTGCAGGGCGTGGTGAGCATAAAGGTGATGTTTATTTGCAAAGTGTGCGTCCTGATCATCCACTTCTCACCACATTGGTCGAGGGAGATTACCGCAAGTTCGCCAAACAAAGTTTAAAAGAACGCAAAGCTGCACAATTACCGCCTTATCGTTACAGTGCTTTGATTCGCTGTGAATCTAAAAGTCAGGAATTAAACCAGCAATTTTTACAACAACATGCACAATGGCTTAGAGAACATTCAGAACAATTAATTGAAATTTGGGGGCCGATTCCTGCGCCAATGGAACGTAAAGCAGGACGTTTCCATGCACACATGGTGTTGTTGTCTAAAGATCGGGCACGCTTACATTTTTATATCAGGAACTGGTGGCAAAATATGTTGCATGAAAAGCCATCCAGCATGAAACTAAGTTTAGATATAGATCCGCAAGAATTTAGCTAATACTGTAAATTGAAACTTAGCTGTATCAGCACTTATTTCAATAATCCACCGCTTTAAACTTTGGATGACCACATGTCCTTATTGTTACAAATAACCATTTTTCTAGGCGCTTCATTGGTTTTGGTTCCCTTACTAAAACGCTTTGGTATTGCGACCGTATTGGGCTATTTGTTTACAGGCATTTTGCTAGGGCCTAGCGTATTCAATATTGCCAGCGACCCCGATGATATTCAGGAACTGGCAGAATATGGTGTGGTGTTCCTGATGTTTATTATTGGCTTAGAACTGCGTCCACAACGGCTGTGGGAAATGCGCAAGCCCATTTTTGTTTTGGGTAGTTTACAGGTCGGCATCACGGGTATTCTACTTGCAATCTTGGCTTTTTTTGCCTTACAGCAAGGCATTGCCTCAAGTGTGGTGATAGGTTTTGCACTGGCACTTTCCTCTACAGCCTTTGTGCTACAAATGTTGCAAGAAAAGCAGCAACTCAACAGCAGTTATGGACAACAATCCTTTTCCATTCTGCTGTTTCAAGATATTGCCGCCATTCCTTTAATTGCCATCATTCCCATGTTAGCAGGTGCAGAATCGACTCATCATGGCATTGCTTATTTTGCTGCAATCATGGCGACCTTTAGCGGTTTGTTCTTATTTAGCCGTTATCTCATGCGTCCATTTTTTCGTTTTGTGGCTAAAAGTGGCGCACATGAACTGATCACTGCTGTCGGTTTATTCATTGTACTTGGCGTGGTCAGCATTATGGATGTGCTGGGCATTAGCACCACCTTAGGTGCATTTTTAACAGGCGTATTGTTGGCAGATTCCGAATTTAGACATGAGTTAGAAGCCAGTATTGCCCCATTCAAAGGCTTATTGCTAGGCTTATTTTTTATGACCGTCGGGATGAGCACCGAACTGGCAATCTTAATGAATACCCCTTGGCTGATTGTAGGCGGTGCATTGCTGCTCCTGCTCATCAAACTGATTAGCCTCACGGCCATTGCCCGTTATTTCCAATATTCTTGGCGCAATAGTTTGTTGTTGGCGACTTGCTTGGCACAAGGCGGTGAGTTTGCCTTTGTGGTGCTCAGTGTCGCACAAAGTGAAAGTGTGCTCAGCCAGGCCATGCTGCAACCACTGACCTTAATTGTGACTTTGTCGATGGTGTTGACCCCAATTTTATATTGGTTGATGAGCAGTCAAATTATTCCTCGCTTAGAACGTGAAAAATCGCCTGAATATGACGAAATTCCCGATACACATCACCCCATGATTATTGCGGGTTTTGGTCGTTTTGGACAAATTATTGCCCGTGTGGCGTACTTGCAGCATCTGCACTTTACTGCCATCGACAGCAATATGGATAAAATTGATTTTGTGCGGAATTACGGCGGTAAAGTCTATTATGGCGATGCCACTCAACCTGAAATTTTACGTGCCGCAGGCATCGAGCATGCCAAAATCTTTATTCTAGCCATTGATGATATTGAAGACTCAATGAACGTGGCACGGCATATTCGCCTGAATTATCCAGCGCTAAAATTACTGGTACGCGCTCGTGATCGTCATCATGTGCACTTATTGCGCGATTTAGGCGTTACCTATATTTGGCGTGAAACGTATTTATCCTCTTTAGGCATGGCCTATCAGGCTTTGCGCGATTTGGGCATTAATGAAAAAGATGCCTATAAAAGCATTGAGTTGTTCCGTGATTATGATGAACAACTCTTGGCACAACAGCAGCACATTTATACCGATGAACAAAAAGTATATGAAACCCATCGTAACGCTTTGGCAGAACTGGAACACCTGTTTGAAAGTGATGCACAAAACCGTGAAATGCCCTTGGGTGTCGATTTAAAACGCGGCTTGCATAGCAGTCATATTGATGTAACACGTGATGCAGCAAACTGACTTGTGTTTTACAATATTGCCACCATTAAAACAGGGTTATGGAGAATTTTATGTCTGATTTACGCCAACGCTTTTTTATTGAAGATAGCCCTGTTCGTGGTGAAGTAGTTCATCTCGAAGAAGCTTTGCAAACCATTTTGAAACAACGTGATTATGTGCCTGCGGTACAAGTGTTGTTGGGAGAAATGCTTTGCGCCACTGCCCTACTGGCCAGTACCCTAAAAATTAAAGGGCGTATTAGCTTACAAATTCAGGCATCTGGCACATTTAAATGGGCCATGGCGGAATGTAACCACTTGGGTGAAGTGCGTGCGTTGGCAGACTACGAACAAGACCCGCGCTTTTTAAGCGCTGAAGACAGCAGTACCGTCCTGAAAAGTTTGGTCAGTCCTGTACTGTTTATTAATATCGAGCCTGAATTTGGTGAGCGTTATCAAGGTATTGTGCCTTTGGACAAAGCCAATTTAGCTGAATGTTTAATGCAGTATTACGACTTATCGGCACAAATTCCAACTCGTATTGTGTTGGCAAGCAATGCCGAACGTGCGGGCGGTTTGCTGATTCAATTGTTGCCGCGTAACAGTGAAGAAGAACAACAACGGGTCGATGAAGATTTATGGCCGCGTGTGACCATGCTGACTGAAACCTTAAAAGCGGAAGAATTGACTGATTTAGACGTCAATGAAATTTTGTACCGTTTATACAACGAAGAACAAGTGCGTTTGCCTGAAGTGGAAGCCTTACGTTTTGGTTGCACTTGCTCCAAAGAGCGCTGTGCCAATGCCTTAATGCAAATTGGTGTTGCTGCGGTACGTGAAACTTTGGAACATCAGAACCCTATTACTATGGATTGTCAATTCTGCAGCACACAATATAGCTTTAGTGCCGAAGAAGCCTTAGGTTTATTTGGAGAACATCTCAGTTAAATGGCATGGTGAATACCATGATTAATATGTGATGTAATGCTGAAAATTCATCAAAAATGAGCAGTACATTCTGCTCATTTTTTATTTACGTGATGACCATCGTCAAAACCTATTATTTTATTACTTTTCATGTGATTAATTTCACAAAACTTTCATGCAATTACTAGAAAATACCGCGTAAATTGGGTATAAATAATCCCATATTTTTTTTATGCCTTTATATATTTTAGGCTGCTTCTTCTCTGGGATATTGATTTTATGAACACCCTGTTCTTTTCTCGTTTAGCATTCATCAGCGCGATTTGCTGTTCAAGTTTAGCTTATGCAGCCAATGCAGACCCACTTTTGGGCAAATGGAAAACATTAGACTACCGCACAGGTTTTTCATTGTCTGACGTAGTCATGAGTAAAGATAAACAAGGTGCGTATGCCGCTACGATTATAGAACTACGTGCGGTTCCTGGCGCACCGCGTTTGGAAAATTGCACACTCTGTACGGGTAAAAATAAAGATAAGCCACTGTTAGGTTTTGTGCCATTAAGTCACTTAAAAGCTACGCCAAGCAATCAAATTGAATTTTATGAAGGTGACTATTTAGACCCGCGCACAGGTAAACAATATAAAACTCGTGCACGTTTAAGCAGCAATGGCAAACATTTAACCCTTTATAATGTAGACCTTGTCACCAATGCCAGCCGCAAAATGACGTGGGTGAAATACTGATTTTATTCCTCACCAATGCGATAAAAGCTGTGTTCTGCACACTTTTATCGGAATGATTAGATTTAAATTACCAACTCCATAACACTTATATCTTTTCCTGCCTGACATCTCACACTGCTCAATTTGCTTGTTTATTACATTCTTGCTATAAAACCCGAAATAGAATTTTTACTCTATTTTTTAAAATAACAATTTTGGGGATGCTGTTCATGAAAATAAATTTCAGAGGGATTTTTGCGGGTTTCGTTTTAACAACCCTCTCAAGTGTTGGCTTTGCAGAAAGCGATCTACTGGTCGGTAAATGGAAAACCATTGATGATCGCACAGGTTATTCACGTGCCGATGTCGAAATTCGCAAAAAGCCAGATGGCACGTATGAAGGCATTATCGTGGAAACCCGTAATATTCCGGGTGCAGAAAAAATGGTGATTTGTAGCAATTGTCCAGGTAACTTAAAGAATAAACCTTTTATTGGCTTGCCATTTATTTGGGGCTTTAAACAAGATGCTAAAAACCCACGTGAATTTAACCAAGGTCATGTTTTAGACCCAATTGGCGGTAAAGTTTATAAAGGCAAAGCTCGTTTAAGCGCTAACGGTAAGCGCCTCACCTTACGTGGCTATGTAGGTGTTTCAGTGATTGGTCGCAGCGTGACTTGGGTAAAATACTAATTCCAAAAACTAAGATATTGATTTACAGGGTTCTTTTTAAAGAGCCCTTTTTATTACCAAATTTTGAAACAATCCTTTTAAACACCGTACGACCGTTCAATCCAAAATATTGAAATAAAGGATGGCATTGAATAAAAAATAGACTAATATCTATAAGACATCTATACGCACAAGCCAAATTGACACATCAATATAACAGGCGTGAGCACAGCAAAGGGTTGGCTGAATTTCACCAAAGGAATACAAATAAAAGATTCTATTACAGCGTACACAGGCTAAATTAAAGAGAATCACTTATTGGATATCCACCAATTATTGATGTAAAGCAATCCCTCATTTCAGGCGAGCCAACTCGTTTGAATTCGATCAGAAGGAGTATGCCATGACCACTATTTTATATCGTGAAATCACTTCAGACGGACAGCACACAGAAATTATTGAAGAATTTACCCAGTTAGATTTAAAAAAATTTGCCGAAGCGTGTGGGCAAAGCCCTGAATGGGTCTTACAACTTTTAGAATATGACATCCTGCCTTCCCGCCCTGCCGAACGTATCCACCAATTTTTTGGTGAAGATATCAACCGTGCACGCCAAGCCTATCGGCTGCAACGTGATTTTGATGCCAGTTTTTCAGCTGTCGCCATGATGCTTGACCTGATTGATGAAGTGCAAAAATTACGTAAAGAAGTTAAACATCTGAATTTTCAACATAGTTAATCCTCACGCTCTAGTTGTGTGATTCATCACCTTGCTAGAGCGTTTTTCTTTCTATGCCCGTAAATTTTTTTGATGAGAATGATCTACACAATGAAAACTAAAGACTGCAACAAGAAGATTAAAAATATGTTTCCTGAGTTTCGTGATTTAATTCAGGGATTACGCGACAGCAATCCACATTTTTCAAAAATTTTTGAAGATCACGAACAGCTAGACCGTGAAATTAGCCAGTTAGAGCTTGATCCTGTGCATCAGATTAATGATGACATTGAAGCGCTGAAACGCAAAAAATTAAGACTGAAAGATGAAATGTATCACTTGCTGCTTAAAGCGCAAAATGATCAATTAGCTTAAAAGCTCATACAAGTCTAAACCGTACATCTAAATGCAATGAGATGCAGGACACAGCAAGAAAAGGCAAAAAGCAAAAAAGATGGCATATTCAAATCTGAAGCCAGTGTTCAAAAATCTGCCATCTTGAGCTAAATGTCTGACTATCCTGCTCAATCTGTGGATAAGCTTATCAGTCCTATGGATAACTTTTGAGGTCTGTGGACAACTTTTAAATCAATACATTATCTTGTGAATCCGCATTGGATGCAGGACTCAATCCATCACCACATCCGTAAGTTTATCTTCTAGATCATTTAAGTTTAGTCAGTTTTTCAACTTCTTTAATGGTGCCTTTCACGGTTTGCTTAATGGGTTCATAGTCTAAAAACCAAAATAAATTCATGGGTTGGTCATTATGTTGCTGTGCCAACATATCAATCACACTTTTTTCACCCAGACCGACAAGGTGCCTACGATAAAAATAATACAGCAACAACAAAGTAGTCATCACCATTACCCCAAGCATGATCCAAAAGGCCTGTGCGTGTTTCAGCCCCGGCATAAACTCAAAGTTCATACCATACACCCCTGTAAATAAAGTCAAAGGTGCAAAAACTGCGGTAATGATGGCTAAAATCCGCATGTTTTCATTGGTCTGGTTGGCAATAGCAGAAAAATGCAGATCAATTGCGGTTTGCACTGCAGAGCGTAAGCGAATGGTATGCTTTTGAATTCGTTCAATGTGACTGGTCAAATCATCCAAACGTACCAAAATAATATCCTGCCGTTCACTACGTTTTTTGCCACGTAAATGTGGGTAGTTATCGACAATTTCATCACGCAATTCCTGCAAGGCTTCTATTTGCTCTTCACATAAATTTTCAACTTGCTGAAACGCCATATTTTCTTGCAGCAATTGATGCCAACGGGTAAAACGACGATGTCCCTGCAACAACTCTTGTTGCCAATATTCCACACGGCGGGTTAGCGGCATGCGAATATCCAAGTAATCATCCGCTACCAAATTCAGTAAACGCAACGTTAAATCTAATGGTGTTGCTGCCAGTTTGCGTGCTTTATTCTGTTCTTCAATCGGGCGTTGTACCGCTGCTTCCACACGTGACAAATAGCTTTCCATGACTTTATTGCCCTGTTCCCGCACACTAATCAAAATCTGCGGTGTCATAATAAAGCTCATCGGCGTAGTGGCCAGTCCAAAAATCCGTTCATGTTTCTCCCCGACTTGTTGCCCTGTTGCAATACGGTCTTCGGGTGTGATCAGTTTACGGAAAATCAATAAGTCATAATCATCTAAAGTATCAAACGCACATGGATGCTCTATATTTAAAATATCGCGCACATGATATTCATTGAGCGATAATTGACTGTACTGAAAAATCTCTTGTTGCCACTGTTCTGCACGGTTAAGCACATCATCACGGGTGCAATCAATCCAGATAAATTCAGGCTCAAGCCCTTCAATTGCCTGTTTTTGCACATAAATATTGGTTTTATGATTGGTATGCAGATAAAAATAATAACTTTGCATAGAACGGGCACTCTATTTCAGTTTTTTTGTACGGTTTTTTGAGATTTTAAGATGTACTCAGTTTAAGCATGGATCAGGCTTCTTTTCAAATACATGCTGTAATTTATGCCGCTTTTCATACAACAAAGATGGTTTGTACGATGCAACAAAATTTTTAGCATAAAAAAACCCGCATTCAGATTGAATACGGGTTTTTTGACCATTTCAGATCATCAACACAGCATTACGCTTGTTCGATATCTTTCATAGTTAATTTGATACGACCACGGTTGTCTACATCAGCAACCTGTACTTTCACTTCCTGACCTTCTTTCAACACGTCTGCAACGTTGGCAATACGCTCATTTGAAATTTGAGAAATGTGAAGTAAACCGTCAGTACCCGGAAGGATATTTACGAACGCACCGAATTCAACAATACGGATTACTTTACCTGTGTAAATTGTACCCGGCTCGATTTCAGCAGTTAAAGCCTGAATTTTTGCAACAGCAGCTTGTGCAGCAGCTTTGGTTTCACCAAATACGCGCACTGTACCGTTGTCTTCAATATCAATTGCCGCTTTAGTTTCTTCAGTAATTTGGCGGATGGTAGCACCACCTTTACCAATCACGTCACGAATCTTGTCTGGGTTGATGTTAATCACTTGGAAAGTTGGTGCATGCATTGAAATTTCTGGACGCGCACGTGAAATCACTTGGTTCATTGCATTTAAGATATGCATACGACCTGCATAAGCTTGGTTTAATGCAACTTCCATGATTTCTTCAGTGATGCCTTCAATTTTGATGTCCATTTGCAATGCAGTAATACCGTTGGCAGAACCCGCAACTTTAAAGTCCATGTCGCCAAGGTGGTCTTCATCACCCAAAATGTCAGAAAGTACAGCGAAACGCTCGCCTTCTTTCACTAAGCCCATTGCGATACCCGCAACTGGTGCTTTCAATGGAACACCTGCATCCATAAGTGATAACGATGCACCACAAACAGACGCCATAGAAGATGAACCGTTTGATTCAGTGATGTCCGATACGATACGAATCACATACGGGAAGCGATCTGCTGCAGGAAGAACTGCTTGCACACCACGACGTGCCAAACGACCATGACCAATTTCACGACGTTTAGGGCCAGATTCACGACCTGTTTCACCTACTGAATATGCAGGGAAGTTGTAGTGCAACATGAAGTTGTCAGTTTTAGTACCCGATAAGGTATCAACCATCAAGGCATCACGTGTATTACCTAAAGTGGTGGTAACCAAAGCCTGAGTTTCACCACGGGTAAACAATGCAGAACCGTGCGCACGGTCTAGAACGCCAACCTGTACGTCAAGCGCACGAACGGTTTTGGTGTCACGACCATCAATACGTGGTTTACCAGACAAGATGTTGTCACGTACGGTACGGTATTTAAGATCTTCAAAGAGTTCGTTCAAGTCATCTGCAATGCCAGTTTCGTCATTGTCAGGAACGAATTGCGCAACTGCTTCTGCTTGAAGTGCATCTAATGCAGCATAACGGTCTTGTTTGATCGCAATGGTGTACGCTTCAGAAATTTTTGCTTCAAACGCTTCTTTTAGTTTTGCACGAAGGTCTTCGTTTTTCTCTGGAGCAGTCCAAGTTGACTCAGTTGCACCTGCAGCCGCAGCAAATTCTTTGATCGCTTGAATCGCGATTTGCATTTCGTCATGACCGTAAAGCACTGCGCCTAACATTTGGTCTTCTGAAAGTTCTTTTGCTTCAGATTCAACCATCAATACAGCAGATTCTGTACCTGCAACCACAAGGTCAAGGTCAGATTGCGCCATTTGTTCAAAGTTCGGGTTAAGCACGTATTCGCCGTTGATTAAACCCACACGCGCCGCACCAATTGGGCCACGGAACGGTGTACCTGCAATTGCAAGTGCAGCAGACGTACCTAACATTGCAGCAATGTCAGCTTCCATGGTTTTGTCAGAAGATACAACAGTCGCAGTAACTTGAATTTCGTTGTAGTAACCTTCTGGGAACAACGGACGAATTGGACGGTCAATTAAACGTGAAATTAAAGTTTCTGCTTCAGAAGCACGGCCTTCACGCTTACCATAACCACCTGGGATACGACCTGCAGCATATTGTTTTTCTTGATAGTTAACAGTCAGTGGGAAGAAATCTTGACCCGCTTTTGCTGTTGGTTGAGCAACCACTGCAACCAATACAGTCACGCCGCCCATAGTAATCATCACCGTGTTGGCTTGACGCGCTACACGACCAGTTTCAAGTACAACTTGGTGCTGACCAAATTGGAATTCTTTACGAATAATATTAAACATCGACATGTTTTATTTTTTCCTAGTTCTTGTGAACAATTATTCTCGTGGAGACCCCTAAGGTTTGGCATTCACAATACAATTGTTTAGGTAAATGACAAAGCTTAGAAGCCGACCTCACTCGAATGAAACACGATTTTTAAACACAAAGAAGGAGCGAATCATTCGCCCCTTCCACTGATCTAGCCAAGGCTAGATATACTTTAGTTTTCAGTAATACAGCATTCAACATGCAATAGTCCGAAAATAAAAGCTTAAATCGAATTAACGACGTAAACCTAAAGCAGCAATCAATGCGCTGTAACGAGTCACATCTTTGCCTTTAAGGTAGTCAAGTAACTTACGACGTTGGTTAACCATACGGATTAGACCGCGACGGCTATGGTGGTCGTGTTTGTGCTCTTTGAAGTGACCTTGTAAGTCATTGATTTGAGCAGTTAAAAGCGCTACTTGAACTTCTGGTGAACCAGTGTCGTTTTCAGCACGAGCAAATTTAGCGATGATCTCTGCGCGATCTGCGTTTGTTAAAGCCATTCGATTTCTCCGAGATGCTTAATAAAAAGATTTGATACCGATCAATTGATTGCTCAATTGACTGCCGTGCATCACTACAGCAAGGGCATTATTTTAAGGCAAAAACGTGCCGATTGCAAAACAGAACGACAAACAAGCACTTTTAATTTTGAGATGTACCAATAAAAGTATGATTTATGCTAAGGGTATACACATCATGTTAGGTATAAAGTGTCTAAGGAAAATAAATATACAATTGTATATGATTGATAATATGTAATATTTTGCCAACTGCTTTTCATCCACTGGAATATTTTGCCGTTAAAATAAAACAGCCCGAGCATAGCTCGGGCTGTTTTTTGCGCTGTAGTTTCTTGTCTTATTATTCTTATTGTCTTGTTTATTGTGGTTATTTGCGCGTTTTCGCGTCTTATTCTCTGAACATTCCTGTTCTTGCTTTCACGTCCTTGTGTGGTTGATTTTGCCACAATACTAAAGTGAAAGAAGTCGTATTTCTCGTATCTGTTTGTAAGCTTTTTCTTACAACAGGTAAGCATTGTCAGCATTTTGCAAATCACCCAAACTTACAGGCATAAAAAAGCCCTGTAGTCTCTCCCAAAACTACAAGGCTTAGCGGCTGTAAGTTTCCTCTTCTCACTCACGTCCTGTCAGTTCGCTGTCTTTCGACATTTATCGTTATTATTCTGCGATTATGCTCAACTATCCCTATTGAGCTTTTTATGTGAAGTCATCTTCTCAAAAAGATCTTGAAATCTCTATGCGCAAATTTCTCGAATCAATGTAAGCCATTTCGTACAAAACCATCTCTTATTCAGTTTTACTTAACAATCCAAAGCGTCATTAATTCTGGCTAATAAACCACTGCTGCGACGGGTACGAATCATCAAAGCTTGCTGCAAAGCTTGCGCATCAACCAACAAACTTACGACTTTTTTAGCACGGGTAATGGCAGTGTAGATCAGCTCCTTACTCAGCAAGTTTTTTGCCGCAGCATCCAACACCACAGCTGTATGAGTAAATTCAGAACCTTGCGATTTATGAATAGTAAGTACAAATGCGGTTTCAATATTTTTAGGTAAGCGTGTTGCAGGCACCCACTTATTTAAACTTGGAAAATATACTTCAAACTGGCGCTGATCATTCTGCTCTCGCATAAAACAGATGCCAATATCACCATTCGACAATCCCAGTTGATAATCGTTATAGGTCATCATGACGGGGCGTCCTGCATACCAATCGCCATGTTTGGTTTGTTTTAACTGTTGCAACAAGCGTTTTTCAATCTGCAAATTCAGTTGTTGTAAACCCAAATGACCATGACGAATTGCGGTTAAAATACGGTAATCATCAAATACATTCACCACATTCTCAACATGCGCTTGAAATGCTGTACTTGATTGTTCCAAGCCCAAAGTATGTGCTTTTAATACCGCTACATAAGCCTGATAACCATACATCAGCTGATCATAATAATGCGCTAAATTTTCCGCTGAAATTTGCCCATTTTGCTGAGGTAAATATTGCAGTTGTAGGGCATCTATTTCGACTTGCTTAAATTGAATTGGCTTTAATTCACCTGCTGCCACGACTTGCTGTTCAAACTCAGCCAAAACCTGTGCAGAAGAATGTTCTTGCTGAATAAACTTCGCCATTGCGCCAATTTTTGCACCTTCAGCAAAACGACGTGTGGTCACTAAATTGACACGGTTATTTGCGAGTTCAGGCACTTGCTGTAAATCGGCCAATACTGTACCGACATCGACTGAAGCCAATTGATTGGCATCGCCCAACAGAATTAAACGTGCCTGCGCAGGAATGGCAGCCAATAACATCTGTGACAGGCTTAAATCCAGCATCGACGCTTCATCGACCACAATCACGTCATAAGGTAGAGGTTGTTTAGCGTGAAAACGTGGCTTGCCTGTATTGCCTAAGCCCAATAAACGATGCAAAGTCACGGGTCGTAATTGACGTAAAGCATCGACATTAAACATTTGTAAAGCTTGACTATTCAAGGCATTTTGCAAAGCTTCATCCATCCGCTGTGCCGCTTTGCCTGTTGGTGCAGCCATCGCAATCCGAATATTTGGCAAAGCTTGATTAAGCACCGCAACAATATGCGCCAAAGTATAGGTTTTTCCTGTACCTGGCCCACCAGTGATAATACTTAAACTTTGAGTTGCCGCAGTCTGTAACGCTTTTTGCTGCTGTGGATCTTGCAATAAATTAAGCTGTTCGGCTTGTAATTCAAAGGACAAAGGCGGCTGCGCCTGAATCCGTAAAATATCGCTAGCAACCTGATGTTCCAGTTTCCAGTAGCGATACAAATACAAACGCTGCCCATCAAATACAAACGGTGCAATTTGTGGATCAGGATTTAAAGCGCTACGCTGCAAGTTCATGTGCAAATGTTGCAATGCCGCCACTTGTTCTGCGGTTGCAGGAATACAGCTATCCCCTTGCTGAATAGCATCGAGTACCTGTTGCATCAAAATTTGCGCTGAAGCATCAAAAGTGACATTGCTAAATGGCGGCTGACATAGGTAATCCATCCACGCCTGCATTGGCGTTTGAGCTGAATTTAAGTGAATATGCTTGTTTTCCACACAGTTATCCTCAAAGTTATCCACAGGATAAGCAATTGTTTTATTAAGTCGATAAGCTGACTTAGCGTTATTTTTTAAGTTCAAAGTAACCCAATATTTGATCTAGTTGCAGAATAAATTCCGCATCTGGCCGCCAATGACAAACCCCTTGCCCTGCTTGCCCCTGCATACCACGCAAATACAAATAACTGGCTCCACCCAAATGTTGCCGAATATCATAATCTTGCAAACGACTGCTCAAATAACGGTGCAACGCCACCAAATACAAGGCCGCTTGTAACCAATAACTCGATTGGGTCATGTTGTGTTCAAGGTTGGTTTTTTCATAATCGCGCTGATCGGCACCCAAATAATTACTCTTATAGTCGGCAATGTGATAACACTGCCCATCAAAATAAACCAAGTCAATTGAGCCTGTCAGATAACGCGCAGTAGCGGCTTCATTTAAATCTTGAATAGGATGTCCCGCATCTTCAAACAATTGCTGAATTGCTTGAATAAATAAGCGCTGATCTGCCAACGCCAAATAGAATGGAAACTCTGATAAATAATGTGCAGTAGATAAGGCGGAAAGCTGGAAAGTATCGTGCAAAGGAGTATTCAACACATCCTTCAGCCACTCGGTCATGTGCGCAAAAATATCTGCTTCCTGCACAGTCGCGCTGCCTTTGGCAGTGTCGAGTTTTGCAATCAAATCTACCAATAACACATCTGAATTAAACTCTTTGTCGTTATGAAAACGGCGTTTGACTTCTTCAAAAATGTCATCATGACTGGCTTGAAAGTCGATATATTCAAAGAGTTTATGTAAAAAACTCCCCGCTTGAGTACCACGCTGAAAATTAGCTTTGATCCATGCAATCGGTTGAGCCACCTGTACGATTTCCTGTTCCGTTTCGACAGGTTCCTGATTGATTTCGTCGGCAGCAGCAGCCTGCTCCTCGCTTGCCAATGCCAAAGTATCGCTACGCATGGCGGCAGGTAAATGTTGTGCCAAGCCACTAAAACTGGTTTTGGTTCGTGGATAAAAGCGACGCTGCGGAAAATCTGCAGCTTCAATCTTAATTTCTTGCACTTGTTCAAGTTGTAATGCTGCCGCCAATTGTGTCAGAGGTGCTTCATCACAGCTCCATGCTGCTGCAATTTCTGCTGAACTTGGCGCTTGTAAACGCCAGACATTTAAACCAGCAGATTTTGGTGCAGCCTCTTTTTTACCTTCTTTTGCAGGCGTAGGCTGTTTTAGCATCGCATAGACCCGATAACTGGCACGGGTGAGTGCCACATACCAAAGCCGATTCAACTCTGCCAAACGGCGCTCACTGTGCTGCTGCATTGCTGTGGCATCTATGTCTTTATGTTTAATGGCAATGATACGTTGCTCAATGCCTTGCTCTTCCTGCGTTGCAAACACCAAAGCAGACTTGTCAGATTTGGGCGGCTGATCTGCCGACATCAAAAAGACCACTTTAAACTCCAAGCCTTTGGACTGGTGAATGGTCATCAATTTCACGCCTGCCGCATTAGAAAGTTTTCGTTCAATTTCCCAATCGCGTTTGGCAGGTGATTCAACTTGCTGTAAATACCAGTAATACAGCATGTAAGCCCCTTGATGGCGTTCACTTTGACGACTCAGCAATTCGGTTAAATGGCGTAAATTCACCACATGCCGTTCATTGTCAAAACTGCGTTTTGCCACCAAATTTTCCCAAATTTTAAATAAGTTCAGGCAGTAATTCCATGCGGTTAAAAAGCCTTTATTGACCCACATTTCCCGAATGCAGTCGAAGTCATAAATAAACTGACCTAACCCCTGTTGCTCAAGTTCAATCAACTGTTGCAGGTTATAACCCAATAAACGTGTCAGTAAGGCACGCTTGACCTTGGCTTCATCATAAGGATGTAAAATTGCAGTTAAAATTGCCGCCACATCTTTGGCTAAAAAGCCTGTAAAAACACTGCGCTTACTGCTCCGATTTACCCGAATACCAATACGCTCCAACTCATATTGCACTTGATCCAGTAATTTATGACTGGTGGATAAAATCGCAATATCATCGGCCTGTAATGCAAGCTTGCCTGTAGGATGGTCAAAATATAACTCACCTGAAATCCCCTGATTTAATAAATCACGAATTTTCCAAGCAATTTGAATAGATTCATCTTGATCATGTGCAACGGTGATCCACCGAAGCGGTGCAGGGTTGGCCTGCTGCCGATCGATTAAAGCAGGATGAGGCCGTGAACCCGCAATAACCGGATGATACGTCACCTGCTCACCAAAATTGGTATGACGTTGGAATAACTCATCCACCACGCTGACCAATTCTTTGACAGAACGATGATTTTGTCTGAGGGAATAAATGCGTCCCTGTTTTTTCAGCACGTCATCACGGGCATTGTTATAGGTCAGCATATCGCCACCGCGAAAACCATAAATCGCCTGCTTAGGATCGCCCACCATAATCATGCAACCGCGCGCATACCACTTCGGATTACGCCAAATTTGCGCCAGCATGTCGTCTTGATCTTGGTTAGTATCCTGAAACTCATCCACCAAAATCAGTGGATAACGCGTATGCACAAACTGCGCAAAACGCTGCCCACGTTCGCCCTGCAACGCTTCGGCTAAGCTGCGAATTTGTTGGGCAAAAGTGGTTTCCCCTTTTTGCTGTAAAAGTTGCGGTAAACGCTGCTTGACGTGTTGTACCAAATAGAATTTTAAATTGGTATCCACCAATTCAATTTGACGCTCAAAATTAAGTTTGGCATCCACAACTGCTTTAATTTTTCGGATTACAGGATGATCAAAAAAAGCATCTTGCACCTCTTGCGTACATGGCGCTTTCGCTTTGTTAAAAATAGATTTTCTGAGCTTACCGTCTTGATTCAAATATAGTGCAAAGACCGCATTAAACAATGCGGCAAGATGTGAATTAAAATAATGTTCTAAAGGATTATGCTTAATTTTTTCAATCAGTTTTGGCAAAGCTTCTGTAAATAGTGGCTGCAACCCCTTCTTGTCACTCCCCGCGACATAATGGGAAAAATTAAAACTATATTCACCATCATAATATTCTTTTAATTCTTCAATTTGCGTCATGGTGATACTGGCTAAATTCTGCAACGCCTCTGCTAAATCTTGTACCTCCAATTGTGCCTGATCTATGCCCTGAATCTCTGCCGATGCAAAATTCAAACTGGTATTGACCAACCCCTCATAGTCTGCTGCAGATTTCAACCGCCCACATAACAGCATATAGTCCACAACATGCTGAGGCTGTGCTTGAATCCATTCACGCAGCACATCATGCACCAATTGTTCAGTATAGACCGATGCTTGGTCGGTAATATTGGCGCGCTCAATTTTGCCGCTTTCAAAGGAAAATTCACGCAATAATTTTTGGCTAAAGCTATCCAGCGTTCCGACAAATAATTCATCGAGTTGTGCAATCACCAAGTTCAAACGTGAACTGGCATAGTCCAGTTTTAAGCGATATTCCTGCAGAACATTTTTGAGTAAAGGATCTTGTAGTTGTGCAATTTTCTCTGCAAGGGCGCGTTGATCTAAAGACTGATTTAAACACTGGTCGATATATTGTTGGGTTTCAAGCAAGCGTGCACGAATACGACTTTTTAGCTCGGCTGCGGCGGCACGGGTAAATGTGGTCGCAATCACTTGATTAGGCAAATAATCTTTCAGGAAAATCCGCACCATCAAACTAGATAAAGTATAGGTTTTTCCTGTACCTGCCGATGCTTCAATCCAATGCAAGCCTTTAAATTGCATCTCTTGAATTGGGTCATAACAAATTGGGAATGGGCTAGATGAGTTCACGCAGATTCCCCTTGTTTTTGAAGATTTTTCGCAGATTCATAATTTTCAATGATGGGCTGATACAGTCGATGGCTATATTGCTGAAATGCCTCAATCAACAACGGTTCAGTTTCACTGTCTTGAAAAATAAATGACCAGTCTGGGTGATTTTTCTCACTTTCATCAATAAAGCTCCTCCTAGCACCGTCATGCCAATGTTTTACGAAGCTTTCCATATTCAAAACTTGATCGGACTGAGCTTCATCCCACTGAATTTCAAATTCTTTTTTATCTTTCATTTTTAAAACCAAAGCCGCAGGCAATAACACAGGATATTGCTGTGCGTGTTTCCAGAACTCAAACCACTGGGCTAAATACTCGTGTGCTTGCTGTGCATGGATATTGGCAAAATGAATCACCGCATCTTTACACACCACAATCCGCTCTAAATCTTGCTGTTCTGTGTTCTGATAAGCCACCCAGAACAGATATTCCAACCATACTTCGGCATATTTTTTTGGTCTGGCACTCGCTGCCACCACGCTACACCAAAGCTTTGTAGGCTGTTCAGGCACTTGAATACGGATATGCAAATGCGGATTCATTTTCCAAAGCTGTTGCGTTGTTGCGGTTGCCTCATCTGCAAACTGCTGCAGTATGTCACGTAAATATTGCTGTTCTTGCAGTCCCGTTTTAAACGTGGCATTTAAAGTTTTGCCCACAGGTAAAGTATCTTGCAACAAGCTTTCTGCATCTTGCGTGCCATGTTGCAGTAAAAAATCACGCACACTATATTTTTCCAAGCCATTTAAAATCAGTGGCTCATGGTTCATTGCAGCAGTGTCGGATTGTAAATTTTCGACTCCAATCGCTTTTAAATAGGCACGTGCAGGGAAACATACATCTCGAATCCATTGCATACTGTCGAGTACCACCACGTCTTGTGGCAATAATGGATATTCACCAAACCATGCTTCGCGTGGTGTGGTTTCTTGCTGCATTTGTTTGGCAACCCGATACCATTGATCTTTAAAGCGAACTTCACGGCTTTCGGCAAAACGCAGTTGATCAAAAGGTTGCAAACTATGTAAGTGATAAAGAGATTTCAATTGCGCAGGAATCTCGACACCGTTCAAGTTTAAGCGTGAATCGCTAGCCCTATCGGGATGTTTCACAATCAATTCCAAATGCTGCACAAATTCCTGCACCAGCACGGATGGATCACGTACCTCACCATCGCTGACATCAAAACCGTTATAAAATAACCAAACACTGTCTTGCGCCAACAATAAACTGTCTAAAAATGCCCCTTGATCATCCTCAATGCGTGAACGATCTCCCAGTTGTGGTTTTAATAATTGCATCAAATCAAAAGCCAATTGCTGGTCACGACTTGGGAACACGCCATTGTCCAAATTCAGCATCACAATCAGCTTATACGGCAGTGGACGAATTGCACCAATTTGGCTAAAGGTAATGGCGCCCGATGGACTGGCTTGTTCGAGTTGGGTTTCGAGCTGGGCTGAAATTTCTTGCAGAATATAATCCAGTGGTAAGCTTAAATGACGCAAATCTTGACCCGACTGCACATCAAAATAACTGGCTAAGGTCAGCATACGGTCATGTTTTTGCACCAAACTAAACACCGATGCCAACACATCTACTCCTGCATCCTGAAACTCACTCAAGTCTTGCATCAGTTGTTTGAGCCAATATTCCACCGTTTTGGCTTGCCCCAATTCATGCTGAATCAGCCAATCACGGCGCTGTGCAAAATCCTGATAAATTTGAATCAGTTTAAAAATCAATTCAAAATCGCTACTTTGCACATCGGCATAACTTAAAGTGTGCTGAACCACGCAATGCTCTGGCACTGCAACACCCAAAGCCAAACGATCTAAAGCAAACTTTAAGCTGAACCGATAATCTTGATCATCTGCACTCAGGCTGCGTTTTAAATGCTCGGCATCTAAACCACGTTTAAAACCCGCATTGGCCAACAACTCATTCATGCGCTCAATGTTGTTTAAATTCAAGGCATAACGCTGTTGTGTGGCAGCCAAACTCAACCAGTCGCCAAACTCCTCAAAGCTAAAACGTCCTTGTACTAGCGCTATACGCCCAACCACCGCACGCCAAGCATTATGAATGTCTAAAGAGCTGATGCCTGCAATTTGAATAGGCAAATACACACTATCTTGACTGAGTTGATGCCCTAAAGCGGCTTGATTCTGCTGTGATTTTTGTTGTCCTTTCTGATAGAGATCACGTTCACTTGGCGGTGCAGCAAATACGCTGCGAATTAAAGATTCTTGTTCTTTGAGTTTCGGACTCAACACCAAAATATCACTGGCTTGGCGGCTGTCATCTTGTCCTAGCCATGCAATTAAACGATCTTTAAGTACCTCAAGCTGACGTAAACTTGAATGACACACATGAATTTGCAATGACTCATCGGCAGGGTCTAAGTCATACGCCTGCGCGACTGGCTCAACCAAATTCAATACATCCGATTGAATTTTGCCAAGTAAATGTTGCGGCTCTTCTTCAGGGAAAAGATCATACCACTCGCCTTCATCACCACTCGACAACGCCGCCAATAAAGAAAAGTGATCGCGTGCCTGCTTACCAAAGCGTGTCAGCAAGGGATGATGTGACTCGCGCATATCGGCATTAAATTCACCATTATATTTTTTGATATACGCAGCAATATCATCATCGCTTACAGTTTTATTTTGACTTTCCATCTCACGAATAAAACGACTTTTGATTCGCGCATCCATGTTTAATTTCCACTTAGGATCGACCATGTCTGCCCAATATTCTTGCGATGGGTTGTAATGCAGAATAAAAATATCCATATACTGCGCCAAACGGCGGATAAACAGCAACTGACTTGGCGGCAAATCCAATAAGGTAAAAATCACCAACTGTTTGGGTAATTTGTTAATACACGAATTTGGATTTTCAGGCTCGCCCAAAGCTTGCCAAAATTGCAGATCAATCTCCTGCATTTTTTCAAAATCTGCATGAAAAATATGCAACCACAACCAACTTTGCCATTGCTCTAATTCTTCGGCTTGCTCTTGAGTAAATGCGGCTATTTCCAATGCCGCTTGTTTTTCTTCTTCGCTCTCAAAGTTTTTAGGGATATAAATTTGCTGCTTTAAGTTCAGGCGTTTCTGCTGTCCCCAAACCGCTAACCAATTGCTTTGACATTGGCAGACACCCTCGCAGCCTTTTTGGCAAAAACCACGATAAACCATGTAATTGCTAAATAAACGTGAAACTTTATCTGCCACCCAATACAGCATGTTTTGCTTTTTGAGCTGCTTTTCTAAACCCTGTGACAATTGCTCTGCGCTGTCATAAATTCGCTGAATCAAACGATGTAAAGCATGCTCGGCAGGAAGTGGGTTTTGTTCGTGTTGTATCCACGGTTGTAAGTCATAAAACACACGCCATTGCATCACAATACGCGGAATATTTGCCTGACGCACCCGATCTTTATCGTCTAAAACTGCCTGATAAGCGGCCCATTGAAAGGCGCGAATACGATGATGAAATTCAGTATTGGCACTAATGCCTTTTTGTTCAGCAATTTTTTCCGTTAGCCATTTCTCTACAGCCAGCGAAGGTACAATAAAATGCTGAGTTTGTAGAACCTGAAGCGGATTTGATGTCGGTTGACGTATGGTTTTTAACATTTCATTGACTAAAACTTCTATACGTTGACTTTGTATGACATGAATCGCCATCAGCTGCCCTTAAATTTATTTAAAAAGAAAGTACGAGAAGGCAGTTGATCTGTCACTCGCCTAAGTACAACAAAAGAATAAAGATTATTAGCTGTACACTTACAATGGTATATGCCACTTTACAAGCATACTTTTATTGCCTACTTTTTTCAAAATTGCTTTGAACAAAGTAGTTTATTTAGCATACAGCATACAATTACTCGCCAATTTAAGGGTGTACCTATGATAAAAAGAGAGACAATTCCAGACAGCATTGATCCAAACCTAGACTTGGAAAAGATTCGTGCAGAATGCTTAGAACTGGTTAAAAAACGTGCCTATTTTTCAGCAGGTGCAGCAGTCATTCCTGTACCATTTTTGGACGTCGTGATTGATGTGGGCATTTTGTCGCAACTGGTTCCAGAAATTAATGCACGTTTTGGCTTATCTCCTAAGCAAATCAGTGTGTACGATCCTGAAACCCGAAAAGTCCACTGGAGCGAATTGCGTAAACGCGGTGTAGAATTTTCAGGTTTAGTCGTAGCGCGCACTGCAGTAAAAAAATCCCTGAATAATGTCGCAGCCAAATACATCGCCAAACAAGTCACCAAGTTTATTCCATTGGGTGGACAAATGGTGGCAGCAGGTTTGGGTTATTTTATTATGAAAAAAATTGCCGAAACGCATGTTGAAGAAAGCTACAAACTAGCAAAAAGCATTCAGCTTAAACAAGCCAAAGTTGTGAATGCTTAATTTTTAAACTAAACAGACTCAAATTCAGCTAACTTAACACGCAGTCTTTGCATCCTCGAGGCAGATTATTCTGCCTTGAGTTGTTTTAAGATAGTTCTTAAAATTTCCAAACGTGCTGCATTTTTGTCATTACTTGGAATGATGTGCCACGGTGCATATTCAGTACTGGTACGTTGCAGCATATCTGCCGCAGCCACCAAATAATCATCCCAGCGGCTACGGTTACGCCAATCTTCATCTGTAATTTTAAAACGCTTATGTGGGGTTTCCTGACGTGCTTTAAAACGCAGCTCTTGCTCATCTTTACTAATGGCTAACCAAAATTTAATCACGACAGTTTGATGGTCATTTAAGTCTTGTTCAAAGCGGTTGATTTCGTCATAGGCACGCTGCCATTCCAGTGGACTAATCAAACTTTCTACACGTTCCACTAATACCCGCCCATACCAAGAACGGTCAAAAATATTGATTTTTTCTTCAGGCAGAATTTTCGTCCAAAAACGCCACAAATAAGGACGGCTGATTTCAAAGGCTTCAGGGGCGCTAATGGTATAAATTTCGTATTCACGCGGATCCAGCTTTTTTACAATCCGCTTAATCGCGCCACCTTTGCCTGCTGCGTCCATACCTTCAAAAACAAGGCTGACATTACGGTTATCAAAACGCAGTGCATCTGCCACTTTTTTCGTGAGTTTCTTTAACTCTGCTTTATAGTCATCACCACTGACCGATTCAGATACAGGGTTGAGTAAAACTTCAGGAATTTCTGCAGCTTGCCAAGTGATGCCCGAACTGGTTGGATGCACAGGACAATGCTGTAATGCACGTAAAATATGCTGTGCAAATTGCTGATCGCGGATGGTTTCATCTTCGCAATCAATCATAATCCAGTCATCGGTAAAGCGTTGGCGCAGCTTCTGTATATTGTCATATTGTTTTTTATTGCGCCAATCCAAACCGTGCAATTTATGCCAATGGACTTCGCTCGGCTCCATATCATCGAGTCGTTTTTGTAGTGATTTCCACGATAAATCGAACCAGATTTTAATGACATCCACATGGTTGTTTTTTAAGTCTTCTTCGTAAGCACGCATTTTTTCGACATAATTATCAAACATCGTGTCATCAATTTGTTTGGACACATGCATGGCTGTACTTAATAAGTCACTATACCAATTGCCAAACATCAACATGATTTGACCTTCGGCAGGAATAAAACGGGCATAAGGCTGCCAAAATGTCTGTTTGGGATTAAACGGATTGGGAGCATCGGCTTTTACCCTTAAATAACGCGGATCGACCCATTCCCTAAGTTGTTTGACCGACTCTCCTTTCCCCGCCAATTCAATGCCGCTCACTAAAATCAGCAAACTTTTGGCATTTTTTTCACCTTTGGTGTTTTTTAAAGCATATTGGGCTTCAATTAGCTCGACTGAAAGTTGTTCTTCTTCCATGAGTTTAAATTCAGTATGTGCTTGTGACATCATCTACCCTATTGTTGTGTTATTTAAGCTCTGCTGATCATTCATCTATATTTACGATATTAGAATGAGCGACAGACTTTGATCAGTATACGAATATCGACCCATTTTTTAACAACTTTTCGCTTATTTTTGTAGATTAATCTCACACACTGACCTTTGCCGTTTGGAATTCTGTGTAATTTGTCATAGCGACGAGATCAAACTCACATTAAGATTTGCCCATTCAACTCAATAATGAGACACCCTATGTCTAAACTTGCTGCTTTAGATGAGCTGTTAGAACTGTATTATCAATTTAAATATCATAAAAATCCTATGCTTTTTCAACGCTTACAAGATGTTCAAGCATGGCAAAAACAGCGTATGCAACGCACCCATGCCACACAGTTTGCCGAAAAGCACAATGTCTTGATGGCCGAATATTTTTTAAACCGCTTATATGGCGGTCCAGATTTTGACGCTTTGGCAGGTCAAATTGCTCGCCTACTGAAATATGCACACAAAGCTGAAAAAATCATCCCTAAAAATGCAATAAAAACAGGGACTTCTGGGGTAAGTCTGGCGATTTTGGCAGTGCAGTTAGATGAACAAGTCGCGATACAATTGCTACAGGACTATCCTGAAAATATGCCTTTAAATGATGAGATGATGCGTCTGACTTATTTAAAGCTCGATCAGGGCGAAGCACGCTTAAAACAATTAAATATGTTGGATGAACTGGGTAAAAACCTAGATAAATATATGCGCTCTTTTGTGGTCTATACCGCTTTTAAAATGTGTAAAGGCGCGGCGCAAAAATACAGTTTTCAAATTATGTATGAGTTTATGCAAGATGGCTTTTTAGCCATGAAACCATTAAAGTCCGCAGAGAAATTTGTGAAGCAATTTACTACCACAGAACGGGAAATTATTGCCAAAGTACATGCAGGTGATTTACATCCATTTTCATAATCCCAATGTGTGAAATAACCAACACTTATTCAGCACACTTACGCTATCTTTGGTTTTTTCTGTATATTATTCATAACAATTGCATGATGATTACTGTACAAGTGCTTAGAATCTGTCATCATGCATACACTGCAGCCTTAAGCCTTTTTATCCTGAGGAGTGACTCCAATGTCGAATGAAAATCAAACGCCTACCGCTACTCCCGAGTCGGCACAACCAACAGACAAAGTGAGTCCATTCTTAACCGAACCTCTACCGCAAGGCGCTCCACAAGGTCAGCAACAATCTTTAGAACAAAAATTAACGGATACACCTGTTACGGGTTCAGTGCCAAAATATAATTTGCCGCGCGGTGCCAACACAGGCAATGTCGGTGCAACCACACACTTCGGCTACCAAACCGTCAGCAGTGAAGATAAAGCCCAGAAAGTCGCAGAAGTCTTCCACTCGGTTGCAAGCAAATACGACATTATGAACGACTTAATGTCATTTGGTATTCACCGCTTATGGAAACGCTTTGCGATTAATATGTCAGGTGTACGTCGTGGTCAGCGCGTACTGGACATTGCAGGCGGTACGGGTGACTTAGCCAAAGTCTTTAGCCGTGAAGTTGGCCCTACAGGTCATGTGGTACTGTCAGATATTAACGAATCTATGCTGAATGTTGGCCGTGACCGTCTAATTGATGCAGGCTGTACCAATGTCGATTTCGTGTTGGCGAATGCCGAAACTTTAGAACCATTTGAAGACAACAGCTTTGACTTACTGACTATTTCATTTGGTTTACGTAACGTGACCGATAAAGATGCAGCTTTGGCAGCGATGTACCGCGTACTCAAGCCGGGTGGTCGTTTATTGATTTTAGAATTTTCAAAACCAGTATTTGAACCGTTCTCAAAACTCTACGATTTATATTCATTCACAGCATTGCCATTGATGGGTAAAATTGTCGCAAACGACTCAGAAAGCTACAAATACTTGGCTGAATCTATTCGTATGCACCCAGATCAACGCACTTTAAAAGGCATGATGGAACAGGCAGGCTTCCAAAACTGTGATTACCACAACCTGACTGGTGGTATTGTTGCCGTTCACCGTGGTTTTAAACTCTAAGGCGTACCGCAATGTGGTCAATTCTCGCCCTTGGTGCAGTTGAGAAACTGATTCATCATGTTATTGATTTGGATGCGATTACTCGCATCCAGCTCAACCAACTACACGGCAAAATGTTGCGTGTGGTGCTCGATTCGCCACAGCTTTCTGTAGATGTCTTTTTTGATGACAACAAAGTTCGTTTAGAACCTACTGCAACAGGTCACAGCGAGCAGCCTTCTATTTTTGAGCAACGCCCGTTTGATCAAGCGCAAAATATCAGCCCCGCAACGACCACTTTGCATGTTAAAAATGTGGTGCAATTGCTCAAACTGTTGCTATCCGATGAAGTGGGCAATATTCCCCTACAAGGTGACTATCATCTTTTACAAGATATTCAGCGCATTATGCAGCAGGCTGAACTAGACTTGGCCGCACATTTAAGCCCTTGGATTGGTCCTGCTTTGGCTCATGAAGTTGGCAAAATTCAGCTTGCACCCAAGCATTTAAAACGCAGTCTATACAGCCATTTGTTCTTTGCTGAAGATGCCCTAAAAGAAGACAGTGGTCTATTTGCCCCACGCTGGCAAATGGATGACTTACAACAAGACACGCGCATTTTTCAACAAAATTTAGACCGCGCCGAAGCCAAAATTCAACAGCTACAAGCGCAGCTTGATGCACAGCCAGATACCGCTTCTGACACCTTAAACTCCACTCAACCCTAGGGAATAAGTCTTTATGATTCCGCACGTTTCACGTTTACTCGAACTTTGGCGCATTGCCGCGCACTATAGACTCGACACGTTGTTTCCTGCGGAAGAACTACCAGAAAAGGCACGTCATGCGCTCAGTTTTATTCGCATGCACCCTGCGGCTTGGTCAAGTAAAGAACGTAAAAACCCGCTGAAGCTCAAAGAAGCTTTAGAAGAAATGGGACCATTGGCAATTAAACTTGGGCAATTGCTGTCTACGCGTCGTGACCTGATTCCGCCTGAAGTTTTACAGCAATTGGTATTGCTACAAGACCGTGTCAAACCGTTCGGTTCTGACGTGGCACAAATGCGAATTCAGCAATCCCTTAAGGCAGACATCAACACCCTGTTTGCCCGTTTTGATGAGCAACCTTTAGCAGCAGCCTCCATTGCGCAAGTCCATACCGCTGCCTTGCATGATGGTCGTGAAGTCGTCGTTAAAGTCACCCGTCCCGATATTCGCCAGCAAATTCTACAAGATTTTGAAATTCTGGAATGGCTCGGTGCAGCACTGGAAAAACGTCTGGAAGCGGCACGCGCTCTACATTTATCTGAAATTATTCAGGACTATCGTCAAATTATTCTCAACGAACTGGATTTGACCTTAGAAGCGGATAACACCCGCCGCATGCGTCACTACTTTACAGGCTCAAGCATGATGTACGTGCCTGAAGTCTATATGGACAGTAAAGATGTGATGGTGGCAGAGCGCATTACAGGTGTGCCAATTTCCGACACGGCAACCTTTGATCGTTTGGGGATGAATCGTGCCGATTTGGCAGAAAAAGGCCTCACGATTTTCTTTACCCAAGTGTTCCGTGACAACTTTTTCCATGCCGATATGCATCCTGGCAACGTCTTTGTGGAAACCATCAATCCGAATAATCCGCGTTTTATTGCGCTAGATTGTGCGATTATGGGCGAGCTGTCCAAGCATGACCAAATGACCGTAGCACGTATGTTGCTGGCGGTGATGAACAGCAACTTTATGCAGCTGATTCAAGTGGTACACCAAGCTGGCTGGATTCCACCGGGCACAGATCAAGATGCTCTCGCCCGTGAAATGCGCCGTACTGTCGGGCCAATGGTGTCTAAACCGATGCACGAATTGGACTTTGCAGGCATTCTGATTCAGGTCATGGATATTGCACGTCGTTTCCATTTGGAAATTCCACCGCAATTGATGCTACTCCTGAAAACATTGGTGCATGTTGAAGGCTTGGGCACAGACTTATATCCAGAACTGGATATTTGGAAACTGGCAAAACCAATTTTAACGGATTGGATTAAAGCCAATATGAATCCAGTCAAAAATGTCAAAGAAATTGGGCAGCAAATTCCCGACCTGTTACTGGGTGCGCAAGACTTACCAAGTTTAATGATTGACAGTTTAAATGGTTTAAAAAACCAATCGGCTTGGCATTCCAAACAATTGCATGAATTACAAAGCATGCGTCTACAAATGGAACATCAGCAAAAACGCAGTTGGATTTTTGGCAGCATCATGGCCATTTTCCTATCCATTGCAATTATCGCACCATGGTATGTGTCTATTGTTTTGATTGTCTTGGCAAGCTTTTTGGCGGTTTGGCGCGTAGTCAAATAAAGTGACATTGTTTGATCAGCAGATCATCAATATTTAAAATCCTACTTTAAAAGCAGGATTTTTTATCATCCAAATATCAGCATCACCACAAAACAGCTCCATGACTGATCAGTCACCAAGTGATGCCTCTCGCCATTGCTGCAAAAATCACCACGCCTACAATTAATGCACATTTGTAGCGTTATAGATCAAGCATGACTCAGATTTTGCATAAACGTGCCCCTGCACTCAATATTCGCGCAGGACATCTGGCACGCCAACTGATTGAACAAGAAGGCTTACACGCCCAACAGGTTGATATTATTCCAGGTGCAGCAGGCGGTCCCAAAGGCATTGGCATTCAGGGCTTAGACCAAGCTATTTTTGGCGAGTTTTTTGCCCAAGCCCCTAAACGCCGTACTGTGGTCGGTTCTTCCATTGGCAGTTGGCGCTTTGCCAGTATTTTGGCGTGGGGCGCAAAACAAGGTACCGAGCGTCTGTCCGATTTATACACCAACTTGTATTTTCATAAAAAAATGTCGCGTCAAGAAGTCGCCGAGATTTGTCAAAATATGCTGTTTGAACTGATACAGGGACAGCAACAACAACTGATTCAGCACCCTGACTATCACCTTACGGTCATTTCAGTCAAAGCTCAGCATATTTTCCAAAGTGACCAAGCCCTGCCTTTGCTTGCGTCTGTGGCAGGAATTATTGGCAGCAATGCCATTGCGCGTAAACATAACCGCTTATTTATGCAACGTGTAATCAGTCAACCTGCACAGGGGCAGCAGTTTATGGTAGAAGATGATTTTGTCACCCATTACCAAGCCCTGAATGAACAAAATGTCGCACCGTGGCTGCTCGCCTCAGCGTCTATTCCCGGGGTGATGTCTGCTATTCGTGACATTCCTGATGCGCCCGTGGGCAGTTATCGGGATGGTGGCTTAATTGACTACCATCTGGACTTACCTTACCAAAGTCAGGGCATTGTGCTGTATCCACACTTTACCGACAGCATTACCCCCGGCTGGTTTGATAAAATGTTGAAGCACCGTAAAGCCAATCCTGAAAATCAGGCCCGCACCCTCTTGCTATCACCTTCGGCAGAATATTTAAGCAGCTTGCCTTTAGGTCGTTTGCCCGATCGTAAAGACTTCACCTTAAAAGGTTTAGATCAGGCACAGCGCGTTCGCTTATGGAAACAATCGGTGGCAGAAAGTCAGCGTTTGGGCGATGAATTTCTGGAAATGGTGGAAAAACAAAACTTCCCTCAATTTATGCAAACGCTTTGACAGTACAAATCTGGCAAGATAATTTAGGTAAATTGTCTTGAATCACGTACACTATAGGAACGATGCAAAATCGTGCGCTCAGAAAATAGCGTCCATACAATTTAAATTAATTTTGGTGAACAACTCATGAATAACTTGCAATGGCTCGATGAAGTAAAATTTAACGAACAAGGATTAGTGCCTGCCATTGCACAGCATCATCAAACAGGACGTGTGTTGATGGTGGCGTGGATGAACCGTGAAGCCTTGGCACTGACTGCCGAAAAAAATCAGGCAGTGTATTTTTCACGTTCACGCAATAAATTGTGGCACAAGGGCGAAGAATCTGGACACTTTCAAACCGTGCATGAAATTCGTCTGGACTGCGATGCTGATGTGATTATCCTGCAAATTGAACAACATGGTGGAATTGCTTGCCACACAGGGCGTGAATCTTGTTTCTATCGTAAACTCACCGTCAATGGTTGGGAAATTGTAGATGCACAGCTGAAAGACCCGAATCAAATTTATGGTGAACAAGCCGCCAATGCTCACACCTTAGCCATGAGCCAATCTAAAGCACAAGCTGAACAGGTCGAAGTTTTGGCTTATTTAGGGCAAATGATGAGCGAGCGCAAAACCGCTAATCCTGACTCATCTTATGTAGCCAAGCTGTACCATAAAGGCTTGAATAAAATTTTGGAAAAAGTTGGTGAAGAAACCGTGGAAGCAATTATTGCCGCCAAAGATTTCAACACCGAAGCGAATGCCAACAACAAAAATGACCTGATTTATGAAGTGGCCGATTTATGGTTCCACAGCATTGTCATGTTGGGTTATTTCGATATTGAACCGCAAGTGGTACTGAATGAATTGGCTCGTCGTCAAGGTTTATCAGGCTTGGTTGAAAAAGCCAACCGCAGTCATTAACGCGAAAAGCCAACCCTGATCTGTGTCTGTAATCATCAAGCCTCGCCCGACCTATGAGCAAGCCACTGCTATAGATAATGCACGTCTGGGCAAATCTTTTAAAGTGATTGCCTATGCAGGTACAGGTAAAACCACGACCTTACAAATGATCAGTGATGCCATGCCAGAACGGCGTGGCATGTACTTGGCATTTAACAAAGCCATTGCCGCAGAAGCACAAAGTAAATTTCATCGTCAGGTCGATTGTCGTACATTTCACTCGCTTGCATATCGCAGCGTTCCACGTGGAGTCACCGACAAATTACGCCTACCCCGTTTAAGTCCAAGTTTTATTGCCAAAGAGTATCGTTTAGAACCGATTACCCTTAGACGTATGATGGGCGGACGCTATGAAAAATATGTGTTGATGCCAAGTCGTTTAGCCAGTTTGGTGGCCAATGCCGTGAGTCATTTCTGCTCGACCAGTTCGCAATACCCTGCCCCACGACATTTACAAGCACCCAGTTGGTTGCATCCAGATGACATCGACACCTTACAAAAGCATCTTTATCCTGCGGTAGAACGACGCTGGTTGGAGTCAATTGACCCGAATCATCAGGCAGGCATTGGACACGATATTTATCTGAAACTTTGGGCCTTGTCTGAACCCAACATTCCTGCCGATTATGTGCTGTTTGACGAAGCTCAAGATGCCGACCCGCTCATGCTGGGCATTTTACTCAAGCAACGTAATACTCAAGTGATTTATGTGGGCGATGCGCATCAGCAAATCTATGCTTGGCGTGGTGCAATCAATGCCATGCAGCAATTACCTTTGCCTGAATCACGACTGACCACATCGTTCCGTTTTGGTGAAGAAATTGCCCTGACCGCCAATGCCATTTTAGGTGGGCTGAATGAAACCGTGCCACTCTTGGGCAATCCAGAATTACATTCCAAAGTGGTCAACAAACCGCATACCAAAATGCGTGATGCGATTTTATGCCGTACCAACGCCCGTGCCATGGAACTGCTACTGGCAGGTTTAGTGCATGGCGATAAAGTCAGTCTGCAAGCCGACCATGTGCGCTTAAACCGTTTTGTGGATGCTGCCGCGATGCTCAAACAAGGCAAACGTGTGACCGACGTTCCGGAACTGGCATGGTTTAACTCTTGGCATGATGTACATGAATATTGTGAAACCAACGATGGCAGCGACATTAAACCTTTGGTCAAACTGGTGGATGATCATGGTACTAATCCACTCAAACGGGCGTTGGCAAAAATCACCCCAATTGACCAAGCCGACTATATTATTTCGACAGCGCATAAAGCCAAAGGTTTAGAATGGAATCGGGTACATATTGAAGACGACTACCAATTTAAACTGAACGACAAAGAGCATAAAATTAGCGATGAAGAATTAAGATTACTGTACGTGGCATGCACACGTGCTAAAGTCAGTTTAAATATTCATCATATTTACGATTTGGTACAACAACTGAAAATAAAAATGCCGACATCGTTACGCAAAGCGGTGGGGTAATTGCAGCAGGTGCGCTATGAAAATTACATCGGTTCATTTCAGACACATCACCCATTTTGCAGACCTAAAACTCGAACTCAATTATCACGACCTGCCCATTACGCTTATTTTGGCAGACCAAAGCGCGGGTAAAACCTCGCTGTTACGATTTAGTTATCAAGCACTGACTTGGTTTGCCGCTCGCTATAAAGACTTACGCACTGCGGGTTTGGTGATGCAAGATCAAGATATTTTGTTCAACCGCTTGCAAGCTAAAATTGATGTTTGTGTGGAAATTCCAGCAGAAATAGGCAGTTTGGCAGAATCAAGCAACACGCAAATTGAAAGCACCCAACATTGTGACTGGCAATTATATAAAACCCTGAATAGTAGCGGCGTAGGAGTAAGCAAAGCAGAAACCGCCAAGCTTGAAAAAATGGTGCAGCTCTATCAACACGCCATTAAACATGACCCGATGCAAGGTCTACCGCTGATTGCCTACTACCCTGCAGAACGCTTCGTGAATGAAGTTAATTTACTCAATAAAAATAATCCGCTGATTTTACAACCTGGACATGCCTACGAAATTGCTGCGATTCCATTCACGACATTTACTCGTTTTTTTGAATGGTTGCGGGAAATTTCCGATATTGAAAATGCCCAAAGTGCGCAGCTTTTACACAAGCTATATCAGCAACAACAAAGCGAACTCGCACAAACCCTGAATCAGTCCTTATTGCATGCCTATACCCAAATGCATGCACCGAGTTTACAAGCACTGAAAGATGCCTTACAAATCGTGCTGCCTGAAATTGAAGACCTATATCTACAACATCTGCCTAAATTACAACTCATGGTGCGCTGTCAGGGCAAAGATATGCTGTATCAGCAATTGTCGAACAGTCAGCGCAACTGGATTGCTCTGGTAGGCGATATTGTACGTCGCCTCTGTTTGCTAAACCCAAACAGTTTGTATCCGTGTCGCGAGGGAGATGGTATTTTGTTGATTGACCAGATTGATCATCAGCTCGATCAACAACAGGCCGCACAAATACTGACCCGTTTACATCAAGCTTTTCCGCGCTTACAAATTATTGCCACAGGCAACCGCAGCGAACTTTTGGAACAAGCGGAACGCTTTCAATGTTTAAAACTGGAACATCAACAGCTGCATCCCATCGCATGGCAAAGTTTACAACCGCAGTTTGCAGAAATTTATGCTGATGTGCTAGAAACCACTCACACGACAGAAGACGTCAGCCTACAAGAACAAAACCCAACACAATTAGGCACGGCTGAAATTTTGCAGCAGATTCAAAACCATTTAACTGCCGAACAAAAACAGGAATTGCTGCAACGCTTACAGCAATTGGATAGTGAGCCAACACCTGATCAATTGCCTGAATCTTAATTGCCGAAGTCTTTCAAGGCATACTTGGCCAAAAAGCAAGGAAATACTTTATCCCGCATATAACAGACGGTATATAATGACTTTGCTGTATGCAAAATAAATTGATGTTGTTTTATTCATGTAATAAAATCAGATTAATTTTGAACTTTTATAGTAAAATCCGATTTTGCTGTAGTTTTTAAAGTTGCGCAATACAACTTTTTTTATACCTTGAATAGTGTCTATTGACCTTTCAAACACGGTGAATGCTGTAAAAATGCAGCAGATGCAGATTAACTTCATCCATAGTTCAACTAGGTTGTAGATTGACGCATCTAAATATTTTTAACACAGCTTTAACCAAACCAAGCACAACCTTATTCGCTGCATCGTCAGCGAAAGATCAGCATATTTTTTGCTGCTTGAGCCGCCTAGCCATGTAAAATTATTTTTGCATGATCTTGTTTTGAGTTTAAGTTGCGACAATACGCTCATCAAAACAATAGACTACGTGTTTACTGACACGACTGATTGGCTTTCAAGATTGAATCTTTTGGATGGTGTGTTGCTGTCCTGTAATCCTTGGAAGATAAGATTCATCCTTTAGGTTTTCAACCTATTCACGACAATGGATATGAGTGTGCTACCGATTATTATATTGTTACCGTTAGTACTGGGCACAACCCTTGTCTCGTGGCTGAAACAATTTTCACGCGGGGTAACGGCTTTAGGGGCGATTGGCGTCAGTCTGAGCAGTCTTATTCTGCTCCTGACTCAAGCAAAAGCAGTCTTTAATGGCGAAACGATCATTCAAACATGGTCTTGGCTGCCACAGTTGGGGATTGATTTAAGCTTCCGTCTAGATGCGCTTGGTTTATTATTCTCCTTGCTGATCACGGGGATCGGCACACTCATTTTTATTTATGCCTATTATTATTTAAGTCCACAAAACTCGCTCAGTAAACTCTATGTTCTCCTCATGCTGTTTATGGCTGCCATGTTGGGAATTTCGCTCTCCAATAACCTGATTTTGTTGCTGACTTTTTGGGAACTGACCAGTATTTCCTCTTTCTTATTGGTGGGTTATTGGAGCAATTACGAGGCAGCACAACGCGGCTCACGTATGGCACTGACCATTACAGGCATGGGCGGACTCGCCATGCTCGGTGGTTTTGTGTTATTGGCGCAAATCACAGGCACCTATCAAATTGACCAAATCTTAATGATGACTGAACAAATTCAAAGTCATCATTTATTTGTACCAACTTTATTGCTGATTTTATTGGGTGCATTTACCAAAAGTGCGCAATTTCCGTTTCACTTCTGGCTACCCAATGCCATGGCTGCACCCACGCCTGTTTCTGCCTATCTACATTCGGCAACGATGGTCAAAGCAGGGATTTTCTTGCTGGCGCGCTTATTGCCAATTTTTGCAGGCGCAGCGTTATATCACAACCTAGTCACCTTTATTGGTCTATTTACCCTGTGTATGGCAGCATTCTTTGCTATTTTCAAAGAAGATTTAAAAGGCTTATTGGCGTATTCCACCATCAGTCATTTAGGTCTGATCATGTGCTTACTCGGCATTGGTTCACCGTTAGCAGTAGCTGCTGCAATTTTCCACATCATCAACCACGCCACCTTTAAAGCGGCCCTGTTTATGATTGCAGGAATTATCGACCACGAATCAGGCACACGTGATTTACGTAAACTTAGTGGCTTATGGCAACTATTACCCTTTACCGCCACCCTCACTATGATTACCGCGGCCTCTATGGCTGGCGTACCGTTGACCAACGGCTTTTTGTCCAAAGAAATGTTCTTCACTGAACTGGTAGCAAACTTATCTGGCCCTGTACTGTTGGTTTCTGCAATTGTTGCGACACTGGCGGGTATTTTTGCAGTGGCCTATTCAATACGTTTGGTACACGGCGTTTTCTTTGATGGTCCAATTGGTAAAGATGTCCCAAACAAAGAAGCTCACGAACCTCCGTTTGGCATGCGTGCACCCGCAACTTTATTGGCTGTTTTATGTATTTTAGTCGGCTTGATGCCTGCCTTATTGGTCGAGCATATTGTCAATAGCACGACTCGTGCCAGTACCCAACTGTCGCAGTTTGAAGGCATACATCTGGCAATTTGGCATGGCTTTAATCTTCCCCTGCTGATGAGTGTTATTGCACTGCTTGGCGGGATCATTTTCTATTTCTCGCTCGCCAAAGGTGGAAAAATCCGTGAAATTGACCTCGACCCACATTTAGGTCAATTCCAAGGCAAACTGCTGTTTGAATTATTCTTAAAACATTTGCTACAGGTTTCACGCAAAATCAAACGTAAAACCGAAAATGGTTCACTGCAAAGCTATTTGGTGTGGATCATTGCTTTTACGGTATTCATGGTCGCGCTACCATTATTCAATCAGGGATTAACAACTGGCACACGTGAACTCACACATGCGCCTATGATTGCCATTGTTTTATGGTTATTGCTGTTCTCTGCCTGCTGGATGATGCTGTGGTTCCACCATGAGCGCATCAAAGCTGTCTTAATCAGCGGTGCAGTTGGCTTGGTCGTCACCATGATGTTTGTCGGACTGTCTGCTCCCGACTTGGCACAAACTCAAATCACGGTTGATGTCGTCACCACTGTTTTATTGCTGATGAGTCTATCGCTGCTCCCACAATTGACCCCGTATGAATCTAGCCGTTCACGTCGTTGGCGAGATGCCTTCATTGCGATTGGTGGCGGCATTGGTATCGGCTGGATTGCGTGGCTGGTTATGACTCGCGACCACAATTCAATTTCATGGTTCTTTAATCAGCAATCCATTCCACTCGGTGGCGGAACCAACGTGGTCAACGTCATTTTGGTGGACTTCCGTGGTTTCGATACCTTTGGTGAAATTACCGTCTTGGGCATTGCTGCGATTGGTACGCTGTGTTTAATGGATGGTATGCGTGCGCACGGCACTATCATGACCCAAGGTTTAACCTATCGCTTTAATCCTTCACCGTTGATGCTGCGGATTACCGCCTCATGGATTTTACCTATCGCCCTTGTGGTCAGCCTGTATATTTTCTTGCGCGGTCATAACTTACCAGGCGGTGGCTTTATTGCGGGCTTAATTACCGCAATGGCGTTGATCATCCAATACATTGCGCTTGGTCAAGACCACACCGAACAAATGCTCAAAGCTAAATCTGGACGTTTATACGAAATCTGGATTGGCGTGGGTTTAAGTATTGCAGGTCTGACAGGACTTGCCGCATGGTTCTGGGGACGTCCATTCCTCACCAGCGCACATATTTATGTCAATCCTCCGATTATTGGTGAAATGCACCTCGCTTCGGCTGCCTTATTTGATGTAGGCGTGTATGTCACGGTGGTTGGTGCGGTAATGTTGATGATTTCTGTCTTGGGCGACTCACGTCACTCAGGCATGTCTGGCCCACTTCCAAAGGAGTAATGCAATGATTAGTATTGAGTTTTTAATTGCATCTGCCATTGGAATGTTAGTCGCGACAGGAATCTATTTAATTTTACGTGCCCGTACCTTTCCTGTGGTTTTGGGCTTGGCGATGATTGGTTATGCCGTCAATATTTTCTTATTCAGCATGGGGCGTATTCAGCTCAATGCACCTGCAATTTTGACTGAAGCTTCAAAAGTCACCGACCCATTACCACAAGCCTTGGTATTAACCGCAATTGTGATTGGTTTTGCCACCACCGCATTTATTGTGCAATTGGCGCTGCGTAGCCGTTATGAAACAGGGACAGACCACGTCGATGCCAAAGAAGAACATCCACTGCTTGACCCACGTGAGGATGAGCCATAATGACTGATTTCCTCCAATTTTGGCTACAGCATTCACCTATTTTTAGCATCCTGATTCCAACCTTTACCGCATTTATTTTAGTGCTATTAGGCAATCCGGGCTTTGGTTCACTCTCACATGACTGGCGTCAGCCATGGCGTCGTGGCATTAGCTATCTTTCTGCCACACTCGGTTTAGTCACTGCAATTAGCTATTTAATTCAAGTCAGCAGTGGGCAAATTATTATTTATAATTTGAGCGAATGGGCCGCCCCGTTTGGCATTATTTTAGTGCTAGATCAACTGTCTGCCCTCATGTTGGTACTGACTTATTCACTTGCCTTGCCATTACTGTGGTTTTCCAGCAAAAAATGGGATGAACGTGGTCGCTATTTTCATACCATGGTGCATTTCCTACTCATGGGACTTTGCGGTGCATTCCTCACAGGCGACTTATTTAACCTGTTCGTATTTTTTGAAATCTTGTTGCTCGCCTCGTATGTGTTGTTATTGCACGGTCAAGGCAAAGCACGTTTTCAACTCGGGATTCATTACGTCACCATCAACCTGTTGGCCTCTGCCCTGTTCCTAATTGGTTTGGGGATGATTTACGGCAGTGTCGGCAGTTTAAACATGACCGATGTGGCACGTCTTATTCCGCTACTCGATGCTGATGCACATAAAATTGCGGTGGCAGGTGGCTTACTGCTATTTGTGGTATTTGGTATTAAAGCCGCTATGCTTCCTGTCGGTTTCTGGCTTCCTAAAACCTATGCCGTGGCGACAACCCCTGTGGCAGCCTTATTCACCATCATGACCAAAGTGGGTGTGTATGCCATTTTGCGGGTCAATGGAACCGTATTTGATGATGCACTGAGCCATAAAATCCTACAAGACTGGTTGCTGCCGATTGGTCTAATTACCTCACTGTATGGGGTCATTGGCGCAATTGGTGCAGAGCGCTTACGTCGTTTTGTCGGTTTTATGGTGCTGTCTTCGATTGGTACGATCCTGATCGCCATTTCGATGCTGAACACACAGGCATGGTCAGCCGCACTGTATTACTTAGTACACAGTACCTTAATTGCAGCGGCTTTCTATTTGCTGTGTGGCTGGATTACCTCACAACGTGGCGCATTTAAAGATCACTTCAATATTGCCCCGCAAATGAAGCAACACAAAGTACTGGCAATCACATACTTCATGATTGCCTTAATGATGGCAGGTTTGCCACCGTTTAGTGGCTTTTTGGGCAAGGTCTTTATTTTGCAAGCCACCGCCAATATGGCACATCAAGGCTGGATTATTGGCATTATTCTCTTGGTCAGCTTGCTGAGTATTATTGCATTCACCCGTGTCGGCTTTATTTTATTTTGGCGCGCGACCAAACCTGAAGATGATGCGCAAACTGAAGCCTATTATGAATATCAGGCACTACCTGCGATTGCACCGCCCCGTAATGACCGTGTCATTTATTTTCTCCTAACGGGTTTAGTGCTGTACGTGGTATTTGCCAATCCAATTCAACAATATATGCTGAATACTGCACAGCAGATTCAACATAATGCGGCCTATGAAGCACTGATTCTGAAAAAAGACCGTGCTGCAAATGTGATTAGCGTACAACCTTATGATCCATTGTACTTACCTCAAACCAAGTACGGTGGCGAAGCAATTGACACCAATGCACATTTAATTCCCTATGTGATTGATCCAAACACCTTGGAAGGCGAGCATATTTCTGACTATAAACAACGTCAGATTCAACAGCAAAATCGTGAGGAAGCACAGCAACCTAGCGATACTCAACTCAAACCTGCGGAGCCCTAAACATGCAAAAAACGAGACCAAAAACTTCGTTTTGGGATAACCTGCTGCCACACCCGTTTGTATCTGTCTTGGTGGCACTGAGTTGGCTGATGTTGGCGCATAGTGTTTCTGCAGGGAATCTGTTGATGGCACTGGTCTTGGCGCTCTTGATTCCCAAACTGATCCAGCCCTTTATTGCGCGTACACCAGACATCAACTGGACTGCAGCCATTCGCTTATTCTTCGTGGTGGTCTGGGATATTATGATTTGTAATATTCGTGTCGCAAAACTGGTACTTGGCCCAACAGACCGTATGCAGCCAAAATGGTTCCGTGTCCCTCTCGAAACACAACACGAACAGGTCAACAGTATTTTGGCGATGATCATTACCACCACACCAGGCACGGTTACAGCAGGTATTGACCAAGACCGTGGCGATATTTTGGTGCATGCCTTAAACACTGCAGATGAAAGTGTAGATATTCAAGACATCAAAAATCGTTATGAAAAACCGCTGATTGAAATTTTTGGTGCACAGTCAGGAGAAAAGCAATGATGATTCTGCCTTATGCACTTGGAATCTGCATGGTTGCGATTACGCTGTCCATGTTTATGTGCCTATATCGCCTGATTATTGGCCCTTCAATTGTAGACCGCCTGTTGGCCTTGGATACCTTGTTTTTAAATGCGACCTGCTTGGTGGTGGTTCTGGGTATCTATTGGACCAGTACCTCATTATTTGAAGGTGCGTTATTGGTGGCGATGCTAGGCTTTGTGTCTACTGCAGCACTGGCGCGTTACTTCACCAGTGGTCATGTGATTGATTAAGGAGAATGAACATGCAATTACTCATGGAAATTTTAGTGTCATTCTTTTTAATTATTGGCGCATTTTTCATGTTGGTGGGCGGCATTGGCATGGTTCGCCTACCCGACTTATTTATGCGACTGCATGCCCCTACAAAATCCAGCACTTTAGGACTAGGCAGTTTCTTAATTGCAGCCATTATTTATGCGGCATTTGAAGGACGATTTGGCTTTGCAGAAGTATTAATCACCCTATTTGCGTTTATTACCGCGCCTGTTTCTGCCAATTTAATGGCACAGGCAGCACTGCATTTACGTTTACGTTCGATGAGTGGCAATGTGCCTGAAACCTTAGACCGTCCATTACCGTGGCAACGCCAACGTCGTAATTTACGTCGTTATGAAAAAAAGTCCCATGATGATTTGGTCTAGAATATTAGTCAGGCATTAAAAAAAGCATCGTATCCGATATAACCTTGCTTACATTGCAAAAGCTCAAACATGATAGACAAAAAAATGCCACCCGAAGGTGGCATTTTTTATCATCACTGATTTATTCTTCATCTTGCTTAGGTGCTGCAGGAGGTAAATCTTTTACCGCTTCTGCAATCAAACCAAACATATAGTTACCATAGGCATTGGTTTTATCGTAGTGAAAACGCAAACGCGGGGTAATACGTGTCTTAATACGACGGCTTAACTCATGGCGCAAGAAGCCTGATGCTTTATTCAACACATCCAAGGTTTCTTTATTTGCCGTTTCGCTTTGCTCATCGCCTAATTCACGTCCCATGACGGTCACGTACACTTCGGCATATCCTAAGTCTGGGCTCACCTTCACCGCAGAGATGGTCACAAGACCACCTAAGCGTGGATCTTTCAGCTCTTGGCGAATCAGTTCTGACAGCTCACGCTGTACTGTATCCGCCATACGCTTCAGACGTTGACTACCCGCCATTAAAGACTCCGTTTAATCAATTGAACATCGTACACTTCAATCTTATCAAGTGGTTTGATGTCTTTATAGCCTTTTACTGCAAGACCACATTCCATACCTGCGCGAACTTCTTCGACCACATCTTTATAACGACGAAGTGACTCAAGCTCACCTTGGAACACCACCACATCATCACGTAATACGCGAATTGGTTTGTTACGGTGAAGTACGCCTTCAAGTACCATACAACCTGCAGCTGCACCGAACTTACTTGAGTGGAACACTTCACGCACTTCTGCAACACCCAAAATAGTTTCACGGTGTTCAGGTGCAAGCTTACCGCTCATCGCATCTTTCACATCATCAATTAATTGATAGATGATGCTGTAGTAACGAATGTCAATACCATCGGCATCGGCTTTTTGACGCGCAGTATTGTCAGCACGTACGTTAAAGCCCAGTAATACAGCTTCTGAAGATTCTGCAAGCGTAACGTCAGACTCAGTGATCGCACCTACGCCTGAACCAATCACACGTACACGTACTTCATCGGTAGACAACTCGCCCAATGCAACAATCAAGGCTTCCAAAGTACCTCGTACATCGGTCTTCAATACCACATTGACAAATGGAACGTCTTTTTTGCCCATTGATGCCATGATGTTTTCAAGACGCATTGCGCTTTGACGCTCAAGACGTTTTTGACGCTCACGATCCATACGCGCATCGGCAACTTCACGTGCTTTCTTCTCGTCATTTACAACAAGAACTTCGTCACCTGCCATTGGCGCTTCAGGTAAACCTAAAATTTCAACTGGAATTGAAGGACCTGCAGATTTAATACGCTTACCGTTTTCATCAGTCATGGCACGTACGCGACCATAAGATGAACCTGCAAGTACCAAGTCACCTACATTCAAAGTACCGTTTTGTACCAGAATTGACGTCACTGCACCGCGACCTTTATCTACACGCGCTTCAATCACCACACCTTGCGCTGCACCTTCTTCAGATGCTTTCAATTCCATCATTTCTGCTTGAATTGAAATTAAGTCAAGAAGTTCATCAATACCTTGACCTGAATGCGCCGAAACCATTGCAACAGGTACGTCACCGCCCCATTGTTCAGGTACGATTTCTTTGGTGGTCAATTCATTCAATACGCGGTCTGGATCAGCCGATTCTTTGTCCATTTTGTTAATGGCAACAATAATTGGCGTACCCGCTGCACGCGCATGGTCAATGGCTTCTGCAGTTTGTGGCATCACACCATCATCTGCCGCAACGACCAATACCACGATATCTGTCGCTTTCGCACCACGTGAACGCATTGCAGTAAACGCTGCGTGTCCCGGTGTATCTAAGAAGGTGATAATGCCTTTATCGGTTTGTACGTGGTATGCACCAATGTGCTGGGTAATACCACCCGCTTCGCCTGCAGCCACTTTGGCACGACGAATACGGTCAAGTAATGATGTCTTACCATGGTCAACGTGACCCATGATGGTCACCACTGGTGGACGTGTCGTTTGAACACCACGTGCCTCTTCAGCAGCTTCAAGTAAGTTATCTTCAGCTTGCGTATCAGATACTAGAACTGGGTTGTGGCCCATTTCCTCAACTACAAGTGCTGCAACTTCTTGCTCAATCGCTTGGTTTTGCGTAACTAACTCACCCATTTTCATGAGTGATTTAATAACTTCGCGTACTTTAACTGCCATTTTTGCAGCCAAGTCCGCAACCACAATCGTTGCACCAATTTCAACATCATAAACTTGTTTTTTAACTGGTTTTTCAAAGCCGTGCTTGTTGGCTTGGCTCGTTTTCAAACCGCGTTTATGTGAGTTTTGGCTGAAAGACTGTTCTTCCTGACCACGACGACCACCTTTTTTCGGTGAACGTGTATTGGTGGTACTGGTACCACGCTTGATTTCGCGGTCTTCTTTGGCAAATGAATCTTCATAAGCCTGACCCACAAGACCAGCCGCCAATGGAGAATCATCTACCACGCGAATAGTAGCTGTTGCATCTTCATTTGAGTATTTAGATGCCATCTGACGCATTTGCTCAAGCGTACGTTGCTGCGCTTCTTCAGCCGCTTTACGACGTGCTGCTTCTTCAGTCGCTTTCAACTGAGCTGCTTGCGCTTCACGTGCTTTCTTTTGCTCAGGCGTTTCAGTGACCTTCACTGCTTGCTTCACAATTGGCTTGTTGGTTGACTTACGTTTCACCACAACCGCAGCTTTCGCAACTTCTTGCTTGGCTGTTTCTTGCTTCGCTGCTGCACGCATTGCATCTAAAGCTTGTTTCGCTTTTGCAGCACCTGCTTGAGGCGCGTCTGCTTTCGCTTTGCTCTTTTCTGCCACGTCACGTGCTTGCTGTTCTGCTTGCGCTTTTTCAGCTGCTTCCGCCTGTGCTTTTGCCAGTGCTTCCGCTTTAATCTGTTCAGGATCAGGCTTTACAAATGTATGCTTCTTACGAACTTCTACATTAATCGTTTTCGCTTTGCCCGAAGTACTTGCCACTTTAGCGGTACTGGTGGTTTTACGTTTCAACGTGATTTGTCCTGCATTACCCTCTTGACCGTGAACCTTTTTTAAATGGTTCACTAGGGTACTTTGTTGTTCAGTGGAAATAATATCGTCAGCCTTACGCTGTGGTAAACCTGCGTCACGAACCTGTTCCAGGAGTTTCTCAACTGGACGACCTACACTGAGCGCTAACTCTTTAATCGACTTGTCCGTCATATATTACCTCCTAGTTAAACCATGATTCGCGCGCTTTCATAATCAATTGACCCGCTTTATCTGTACCTAGACCTTCAATATCTTCGATATCGTCAGTCGCTTGGTCAGCTAAATCATCAACTGTGATGACACCACGAGCGGCAAGCGCATAAGCGATCTCTTGTGTCATGCCTTCCATTGCTAGAAGTTCTGCACTCGGATCTTGGATATTTTCTTGCTGTTGCAATGCGTCTGCCAATGCCACTTCTTTGGCACGACCTTGTAACATTTCAACAATTTCTTCATCTAAATCAATTTCGTCAAATGTTTCCGCAGGAACATACGCAATTTCTTCTAATGAAGTGAAGCCCATTTCTACCAATGCCATCGCCAAATCTTCAGCAATGTCTAGACGTGAAACAAACAAGTCTAAGTATTGTTGCGCTTCATTTTGCTGACGTGCGTGATACTCTTCTTCAAGCATCATGTTCAGCTTATAACCTGTGAGTTCAGAGGCTAAACGTACGTTTTGACCTTGTGAACCAATTGCACGTGCCAACTGATCGCTAGTGGCGAAAATAATGTCGGCAGTACGTTCTTCTTCATCAATCACAATACCCGATACATCGGCTGGCTCTAAAGCACTGGCGATATATTGTGCTGGATCATCAGACCACACCACAACATCAATACGCTCACCATTTAACTCTTGCTGTACCGCTTGGATACGTGTACCACGCATACCAATACATGCACCTACAGGGTCAATACGATGGTCGTTGGTTTTTACTGCAATTTTTGCACGTACACCCGGCTGACGCGCTGCTGCTTTAATTTCGATGATTTCTTCAGAAATTTCTGGAATTTCTTTTTTCATCAATGCAATCAGCATTTCAGGCTTGGCACGTGACAACAACAATTGTGCACCACGACCTTCACGGTTCACGCTGTACAAAATTGCATTCACACGCTGCTTAGGACGCAAAATTTCTTTGGCGATCATTTCTTCACGCGCCAAATATGCTTCTGCATTGTCGCCCAAATCAATAATAAAGCCATCTTTGGTTTGCTTTTTCACTTCACCGTAAATCAGCTCGCCTACTTTGGCTTCATAAGCATCTGCAACCAATGCGCGTTCTGCTTCACGAATTTTTTGCACAATCACTTGCTTGGCAATTTGCGCAGCAATACGACCGAAGTCAATTGACTCAACTTCAAGTTCGCGAATATCGCCAATTGACCACTTTGCAGGGTCTACATCAGAAATTGCATCTTGGCATGCAGGCATTTCATGATCTTCATCTGCCACCACTTCCCACTGACGGAAAGTGCTGTAGTCACCTGTTTTACGATCAATTTCCACACGTAAACGTGCTTCTTCTGAGTTTGTGCCTTCGTAGAATTTCTTTTTCGTCGCAGCAACAAGAGCCTGTTCAAGCGCCTCAAAAATTGCCTCACGACTTACACCTTTTTCGTTACTAACCGTTTCAACGACGGTAAGAATTTCACGTGCCATAAGTCACCTATTCGTTCAGATTCTTATTAATTTGATTAATCTTGGTAAATCAGGTTTGCTTTATCAATATTGTGACTGTCAATCTCCAATACCTGCTGTTTTTCCACTTCGACCTGAATGGTTTCATTTTCCAGATCTACAGCAACCAATTTCGCTTGAAATTTACGACGGTTTTCTACAGCACTGATTAAACGTAACGCAATGGTTTGCCCAATATATGCAGGCAATTGCTCTAATTGGAAAAATGGACGATCCCAACCCGGAGAGGATACTTCAAGTGCATATTCACCTGAAATTGGATCATGCACATCAAGCATTGCACCAACTTGCTGGGTTACACGTACACAATCTTGCACACCAATACCACGACCTTGCTCTAATTCGCCATCTTCATTTAAGACAGGTTCTGCATTTTCATCGACAGCTTTGTCGATATAAATACGTAACAAAGAACGCTTACCTTGTGGAATAAACTCGATTCCCCAAAGATCCACATCACATGCTTGCACTGCTGGCGCAATTAAGTCCTGAAGTGCTTGAGTTTTATTTGATAGCTTCATTTACTCTCGTCATTCTGCTGCGGTTCAATGGTCTTATTTGACCACTACACATTCATACAAACTATAGTAGTAGTGAAACATGACACTTTGACTTTAGGCCGCGCACGGCTTGTATCGACACTACACGATAGCCAATAAAAAAGGGCGTAATCGCCCCTATTCTTGCACAGTAAAACCAATATCCACTGTGCAAAAAGGCCCACCTAGTTGTGAGCCTCTTTAGAAACTTGGTTGCGGGGATTAGACTAAATCTAACCATCTTTGCTAGTTTATTGTGCTGAGTTAAATCAAATAAAACTAACGTACCACACCATTAGAAACTTGGTAGCGGGAGCTGGATTTGAACCAACGACCTTCGGGTTATGAGCCCGACGAGCTACCAGACTGCTCCATCCCGCATCAACGTGCAAATATTATATACAAAAATGAATAAGTTTTCAATCAAACTTAGCATGTTTGCCTGACTTAAGTTGCACCTTAGTCAGTATAAAGCGTAAAACTCATATTAGAGCATAATCACACTTTTAAAATATTGGTAGCGGGAGCTGGATTTGAACCAACGACCTTCGGGTTATGAGCCCGACGAGCTACCAGACTGCTCCATCCCGCAACAACATGTAAATACTTATCTCAACCTAAAATAATTTAAGTTGCCTACGCTTAATTCACGATAAGCTTAGGATTGATTGGTAGCGGGAGCTGGATTTGAACCAACGACCTTCGGGTTATGAGCCCGACGAGCTACCAGACTGCTCCATCCCGCATCAACAGATTTGCTGCTTAACACCAACTTATGTTTTCTGGATTATAAGTTGGTGCGGAAGGGGGGACTTGAACCCCCACGCCCGAAAGCACTACCACCTCAAGGTAGCGTGTCTACCAATTCCACCACCACCGCAGCTGTGACGCATTCTAGTCGCATCATGCGAAAAAAGAAAGTGCTAAATAAAATTATTCAGCGCTTTTAGGCGCAGTTGGTGAAGTTTCAGGCGATACTGGCTGTGCAGGTGCAGTCGTTTGTACAGTCTGCAAACTATATGCACCTGTGGTTTGTTTCTTGGCAAACACCGCTAAAGTTAAACTGGTTGCAAAAAACAATGCTGTTAAAATTGCCGTTAAACGGGTTAAAAAGTTACCTGAGCCTGACGCACCAAATACGGTTGCCGCACCACCGCCACCAAAAGAAGCGCCTGCATCTGCACCTTTACCATGCTGAACCAAAATTAGTCCAATCATTAAAATGGCTAAGATAATATGTACTACCAGCACAAATGTTTGCATGCTGAACTCCTCATTATTGTGTATTTGCAAAGGCTTGCGCAATTTGATGGAACGATGCCGCATTTAAGGATGCACCACCGACCAAAGCACCATTAATGTCTGGGCAGGCTGCTAACTCTACGGCATTTTCTGGTTTTACACTACCACCATATAAAATCGGTAGAGTCACCGCATAAGCGGTGATTTGGCTTAAACCTTCACGGATTTTTGCATGCATGGTTTGCGCATCTTCAGGTGATGCGGTCTTGCCTGTACCAATTGCCCAAATAGGTTCATACGCAATCACTATCTGTTGCCATTGCTCAGCGTCAACCACAGCAGCAATATCACAAATTTGTTGCAAAACAACTTGCTCTGCCTGACCGCTTTCACGTTGTTGCAGACTTTCACCCACACAATAAATAACTGTCAAACCTGCCTGCAAGGCATTTTTAACTTTTTCATTCAAAATGCTTGGTGTGTCTGCAAAAAGTTCACGACGTTCTGAATGCCCAACCAATACATAATCAATTTGACTGTCTTTTAGCAATTCTGCACTGACTTCGCCTGTATATGCACCCAAACCCGCAATACGGGAAAGGTCTTGTGCAACGGTATAGACAGGACGTACTGCTTCGCTCAATGCAGCTTGAATTTGAGTTAAAGCCAAAGTGACAGGTGCAATCCCCAAATGACACTTTTCAGCCTCTACAGGGCTGTCTTGTAATAATGTTTTAAATTCAGAAATAAGTTGCTGAGCATCGGCATGTATCGGATTCATCTTCCAATTGCCAACCACCCAAGGCTTAATCGTCGTAGCCGACATAGAATAACCTGCAAAAACAATTCATTTAATCGCGCACATTCTACACGCAAATCACATTTCTGCTGAGTTTTTTGTACAAGCTTTGCATCAAACTGCTGCATGAAGTATCTTTTCATGGCAGGACTTACAATTTTTTTAGCAGATTAATGTAACTGGTTCATGCTTTTAGGCGATACTTAGGTGGTGACAGCACTTTCAGATATGGTATTTTTGTGCAACAAAAGTATAATTTTAAGATACCAATTATAAACAATCTTGATTTTGAGGACGTTGGGGAATGTCAGTACAACAAGCTACACCTAGATTTACAGGTTTTATTCGACGTTTGGTCGAAGATGGGCTCGTTTCTGCTGAAAATATGCAAACTGCCATTAAAGCCGCACAAAAAGATAATGTTGATATTGTTCCCTATCTCATTCAAAACCTAAATATCGCGCCTTTAATCATTGCTGAAAAAATTTCTAATGAGTTTGGCGAACCTATTTTTGATTTAAGCGTGTATGACTCTGCGCTCATCGTGCGTGAAGGCATTGATGAAAAACTGTTCAGCAAATATTGCATATTGCCTATTTTTAAACGCAATCATCTGCTTTATGTTGCAACCAGTAACCCGACCAATATCGAAGCAATGGATGCCATTCGTTTCAACAGTAAAATGAATATTGAAGCCATTGTGGTCGAACACGATAAATTGGTAAAACTGATTGAACAAAACTTTGCGAGTGAGTCTGCTTTTGAATTTGAAGATGATGACTTCGATCTCAACTTTGAAGATGGTAACAGCGAACCAGAACAAGCTGCAGAAGATGAACCGCAGGGTGATGAATCCCCAATTGTTAAATACATCAACAAATTACTGATTGATGCAATTCGCATGGGTGCTTCGGACTTACACTTTGAACCGTATGAAAAAACCTATCGAGTGCGTTACCGTGTCGATGGTGTATTACGTCAAATTGCCACCCCACCCTTACAGTTAGCTAACCGCTTGGCATCACGTTTAAAAGTGATGTCCCAAATGGACATTTCTGAAAAGCGTGTCCCGCAAGATGGTCGTATTAAATTAAAACTATCTAAAAATAAATCCATCGACTTCCGTGTGAACTCGTTGCCAACATTGTTCGGTGAAAAAATCGTACTGCGTATTCTTGACCCATCTAGCGCGATGCTTGGGATTGACGCTTTGGGCTATGAACCAGAACAAAAAGAATTGTTCATGGAAGCCTTAGAAAAACCGCAAGGCATGTTACTGATTACAGGTCCAACGGGTTCGGGTAAAACGGTATCGCTATATACAGGCTTAAATATCTTAAACAGAGAAGATACCAACATTTCCACTGCCGAAGACCCTGTGGAAATTAACTTAGAAGGCATCAACCAGGTTAACGTCAACAATAAAGTGGGCTTAACCTTCGCTGCCGCTCTGAAATCTTTCTTACGTCAAGACCCTGATATTGTCATGGTGGGTGAGATTCGTGACCTTGAAACTGCAGAAATTGCAATTAAAGCAGCCCAAACAGGTCACATGGTTTTATCTACCCTCCACACCAACAGTGCGCCAGAAACTTTAACGCGTTTACGCAATATGGGCGTTCCTTCCTTTAACATCGCAACTTCGGTAAACCTCGTCATTGCACAGCGTTTGGCACGACGCCTATGCCCGCATTGCAAAGCTCCTTCCGATATTCCAAAACAAAGCTTATTGGAAATGGGCTTTACTGAAGCCGATTTGAGCAATCCAGAATTTCAGGTCTATCAACCTGTAGGCTGTTCTGAATGCCGTGAAGGTTATAAAGGACGTGTTGGTGTTTATGAAGTGATGAAAGTCACACCAGAAATTTCTAGAATTATTATGGAGGATGGTAATGCCATCCAAATTGCTGATGCGTCAGCAAAATCGGGGTTTAACAATCTGCGTCGTTCGGGGTTACTTAAGGTCATGCAGGGGGTGACTTCATTGCAAGAAGTCAATCGTGTGACCAGTGAATAGTTGTAAAATTTAAAATAAGGATAAATACGCATGGCTGTCAAAAAAGCACAGATGATGCCCACCTTCGTTTATGAAGGGATTGACCGCAAAGGGGCTAAGTTAAAAGGGGAAATTCCAGCGCGTAATATGGCCTTGGCAAAGGTTACATTGCGTAAACAAGGGATTACCATCAAGACGATTCGCCAAAAGAAAAAGAATATTCTTGAAGGCTTAATGAAAAAACGGGTGTCGACCTTAGACATCACTATTTTCACGCGTCAGCTTGCCACTATGATGAAAGCAGGTGTGCCTTTGGTACAAAGCTTTGAGATTGTTGCCGAAGGTCTTGAAAACCCCGCCATGCGTGAAGTGGTTTTAGGCATTAAAGGTGAAGTGGAAGGCGGGAATACCTTTGCTGGCGCATTGCGTAAATATCCTCAATATTTTGACAACCTATTTTGTTCTTTGGTCGAATCTGGTGAACAATCGGGTGCCCTAGAAACCATGCTAGATCGTGTCGCGATCTATAAAGAAAAGAGTGAGTTACTCAAACAAAAAATTAAAAAAGCCATGAAATACCCTGCAACGGTCATTGTGGTGGCCGTGATTGTGACCATTATTTTGATGGTGAAAGTCGTACCTGTGTTTGAAGAGTTGTTTAGCTCTTTTGGTGCGGACTTGCCTGCCTTCACTAAAATGGTGGTGAACATGTCACAATGGATGCAGAAATACTGGTTTATTCTGATTATTGTGATTGGGGTCATGATTGCAGGTTTCTTGGAAACTAAAAAACGCAGTAAAAAATTCCGTGACTTCTTAGACAAAGCGGCACTGAAAGCGCCTATTTTTGGTGACTTGGTCTATAAAGCGATTATTGCACGTTATAGCCGTACTTTAGCCACTACTTTTGCTGCTGGTGTACCCTTAATTGATGCCTTGGAATCTACCGCTGGGGCAACCAATAATGTGGTCTATGAAGAAGCCGTGATGAAAATTCGTGATGATGTTGCGACAGGACAGCAGCTACAATTCGCCATGCGTGTCACCAATAAATTCCCGTCTATGGCAGTGCAAATGGTAGCCATTGGTGAAGAATCAGGTGCGCTAGATGCCATGCTAGATAAAGTCGCAACCCACTATGAAAACGAAGTCGACAACGCAGTAGATGGCTTAACCTCAATGATGGAGCCGTTGATTATGTCTGTCTTGGGTATTTTAGTGGGTGGTTTAGTTGTCGCCATGTACCTTCCAATCTTCCAAATGGGTTCTGTGGTTTAATGCAAGAATTAATCGCGTACTTTATCCAAAATCCAACTGCGCTCTATATCGCAGTTGGACTTTTTAGTTTATGTATTGGCAGTTTTTTGAATGTGGTGATTTACCGCACCCCAAAAATGATGGAACAGGAGTGGCGTAATGACTGCCAAATGTTATTACATCCTGAACAAGCCATTATTGATGAAAGTAAAATCACCCTCAGCAAACCTGCATCGACCTGTCCCAAATGTCACAACCCAATTCGTTGGTATCAAAATATTCCTGTGCTGAGTTGGTTGGTATTACGCGGTAAATGTGGCAACTGCCAAAACCCGATCAGTATACGTTATCCACTGATTGAGGTATTAACTGCTATTTGCGCTCTGATTGTGCTTGCGGTATTTGGCCCAACCGTACAAATGCTATTTGGCTTGCTACTCACTTATACCTTGATTGCGCTCACCTTCATTGATTTCGATACACAACTCTTGCCAGACCGTTATACCCTGCCTTTGGCTGCACTGGGTTTGGCCGTCAACAGCTATGCCATCTATACCTCACCAACCTCGGCAATTTGGGGCTATGTGATTGGCTTCCTATGTCTATGGGTGGTGTATTACCTATTTAAAATCGTCACAGGCAAAGAAGGCATGGGCTATGGCGACTTCAAGCTCCTTGCCGCTTTAGGTGCATGGATGGGGCCGATGATGTTACCCCTGATTGTGCTGCTATCGTCCTTAGTTGGGGCGATTATTGGCATTATTCTGTTAAAAGTACGTAAAGAAAATCAACCCTTTGCGTTTGGTCCGTATATCGCCATTGCGGGCTGGATTGCCTTTTTATGGGGCGAGCAAATCATGAAAGTATATTTGGGACAATAAGGACAGCACATGCGTTTTGTTTTGGGTCTAACAGGAGGAATTGGCAGTGGCAAGTCTGCAGCCAGTGCGTGGTTCGAGACCCAAGGCATTGTTGTGGTCGATGCGGATGTGGTTGCACGTGAAGTGGTTGAAAAAGGACAGCCTACCTTAAAGCAAATTCAACAACACTTTGGCGATTGGGTTTTACTTGAAAATGGCGAACTAGACCGTCGCGCATTACGTGAACACATTTTCAAAGAACCAAGTGCACGACAAACACTTGAAAAAATCACCCACCCTGCAATTCGTGAATCGATTATTCGACAATTAAATGCTGCCAATAGCCCCTACGTGGTTTTGGTTTCACCACTCTTGTTTGAAACCAATCAACATCAATTGACCCGACATACATTATTGATTGATGCTACTGAAGCCCTACAAATTCACCGTGCTTCACAACGTGATGGTCAAACGGTTGAGCAAATTCATAAAATTATTCAAGCACAAATGCCACGTGCTGAAAAACAACGCCTAGCCGATGACATTGTGCTAAATGATGGGCATTTAGAGCATTTGTATAGCAAACTTGAAGTATTGCATCAGCAGTATTTAAAGCGAGCGATGCAGTAAGCAAATTAATCTGACTGTTTTTTTTGCTGTTCAAGTTGGGCTTTTAAGCTGTCAGGTCGTGCCCACCAACGCCAAGGTTGCAAAGCGCCAATCCCCATACCCATCAAGCCACATAAAATTGCCAGACTCAACGGCTCGCCCAATAAAGGGACAGCAAGAATCGCAGCAATAAACGGCGCCAAGGTCACAATACTACCAGTTTTGAATGCCCCCAAACGCTTAATTGCCTCGACATAGCTAAGTGTTGCGATGATTACCACAAATACCCCATGAAAAACAGTTTGCAGCAATAAATGAATCGGTTCGGGTGCGGTGAGTTGTTTCGGGAAAAACAGTACGTAAATCGGGACATAGACGATTGCCGACCAAATTGCGACACCTGCCATAGCATGCCAAGCGGAGAGCTTCCATTGTCTTAATAAAACCGTAAACACACCCCACCAAATAGCGCTGATAAAAAACAGTCCATCCCCAAGTCCAAAGGCAACACCTGTTTCTTGATACATCAGCGCACTCATACCCGCAATGGCGGTCAGCATAATTACAATACTGATCCATGTATGGCGGTCAAAAGGCACTCGAAATAACATCCAAGCAGCAATGGCGGTACAAACAGGAATACAGCCATTCAAAAAAATGGCAGCATGCGCAGCAGGTACATAATGAAAAGCACTATACGCAGTCAGGCAATAGCCCACTCCACCAATCATTGCCAAAATAAAAGGCTCTTTTTTCCATAAAAATGCCGTATCTTTTTTCCAGATAAGAATCGGCATTAAAATACAAAAAGCCAAAGCAAAGCGTAAGGCGGTAATATCCCAAGCACTGATCTGCCATTGTGCATTCAGCCGAGCAGTTAGGGTAAAACCACCCCAAATACACATGGTAACAAGCACCAAAGCATAACCTTGCTTTTGGGGAGATAGACGAATCACGGTGTTGAAAGCATCAATAAAATAGCAAATACAAAATCAGCAATTAAGCCTGACGCTGACGACAAGCTTCATACAAGGCCATACCTGTTGCAACACTGACATTCAGACTTTGCAGATTTCCTGCCATTGGAATAAATACGGTTTGATCACATTGTGACTGGGTAATTGGGCGTAAACCTGTATCTTCTGCGCCCATCACCACGCATACTGCTGTGCCTGTAAAGTCAAATTGCTGAATTGGCAAAGCTTTTTCATCCAGCATCGTACCCACCACGCGCACATTAAACTCTTGTTTCAAATGCGCCAAAGTACGTGCCAAATTGGTCACTTGGATAAATTTGACTTTTTCTGCACCACCTGCAGCTACTTTGCGTGCAGTTGGGGTCAAACTTGCTGAACGATCACGCGGCACAATCACGGCAGTAACCCCCATCGCAGCGGCAGTACGGATACACGCACCCAAGTTATGCGGGTCGGTGACTTGGTCGAGCGCCAAAAGTAAAGGCTTGCTATCAGCCTGCAACAAGGCATCCAAGTCTTTTTCATTCAGAGTTGGATGTGGGCGTACTGCAGCCACCACTCCTTGGTGAAAAGGCAAACCTGCCAGTTTTTCCAAGCTGTCACGGCTGGCTTTTTGCACACTAATGCCAAATGGTTCGGCAAGTTCTAAAATCTTTTGTAAACGCTGATCATCACGCCCTTTTAAGGTAAAAAGAGTTAAGACGCGCTCTGGCTCAAGCTCCAATAATGACTCCACCGAGTGAACGCCATAATAATATTCAGGTTTTGCCATGAACGACCTCTAATTAATGCACCAATAAACCAGCGAAAACGAAAAATCCTGCAAAGCTGACTTTACAGGATTTCAATAAGATCTAGTTTAACCGATTCGGGTGAAAATTTCTTGATTCAATTCCGCTTGATTGGGTGCTCAAGCAGGAGAAAAATGAAATCTTAATTCAATACCCTATTATCGGCTGATTAGCCTTCTAAGTGGCACACGTAATCGAGCACTTCATCGGTTTCGATGCTGAAACGGCTATTGCCAGGCACATAGAACGATTGACCCGCGCGGAATAATTCACTTTCTTCGCTATCGGCAATTTTGACACGACATTCACCTGAAATAATTTCCATACGTTCAGGTACATGCGTTTCGAAAGTCAAGGCTTGTTCAGTCGGTAAAATTACCCCTAAGGTTTTTTTGGTACCGTCTTCAAATTGCACCGTGTGACTGATGCATTGCCCACCAAAATAGACATTCGACTTTTTCACAACTGATACATGATCAAACTGAGCTGACATGCGTATTCTCCAGGTAACGCGTTTTTATATTTTTGACTGATGTAGTTTAATTCTGTCCTCAGAACTAATCAATCTGTGTTTACAGTGGGCTTTGCGTAAATTGAACAATGTTTCAATACGCAGCATGCAACACGCTGACAGCACAGTCTAAGCCAATGCCAGAGGCATGCAAAGTACTCTGCTCTAGATTCTTCCCCACTAAAGTGCTAAATCTGAATGTGAAACAGATCACGAATAGTATCTATATCGTTTAAGTTCCACCATATCAAGCAGCACCGAAAACTCCCCAAGTGAATATACTGCAATTTAATGACCATCCAATGAAATGATCAAATGATCATGTGTTTTATATATGATGCTTATCGGGTACATTTTTTGTTGTTTGCGCTGCAATTTAAGCTAGAATTAAATAGAAGAAAATAACAGCCTTGTTATGGCATTTCCAAAACTTGACTCTCTTTCACTGACACTTTTCGCAGCTTGGATGCGTTTATGCTGACTCATTTAACACTGATTAACTTTGCCCTTGCCGACCACTTAGCACTGGATATTGAAACAGGTTTTAACGTTCTGACAGGGGAAACAGGTGCAGGTAAATCCTTACTTTTAGATGCGCTCTCTGCCTGTTTAGGTGAACGTACCGATACCAATTATGTACGTTTTGGCTCAGATAAAGCCGATGTGACCGCGAGTTTCAGTTATCAGGACAATAGCCCTGAAGCACAATGGCTAAAAGAACATGAATTAGATGATGAGTCTGGTGAAATCCATTTACGTCGGGTAATTTTTGCCACAGGACGCAGCAAGGCATGGATTAATGGACGCCCAAGCAGTTTGGCAGAGCTGAAAGAAATTGGACGCTTACTGGTACAGTTATACAGTCAGCACAGTCAGCAACAATTGCTCGAACCGCCTTATCCAAAACACTGGCTTGATCGTTATTATAATTTTTATGCCCCTGCCCAAGCAGTACGTGATGCTTATAGTACCTGGCAAAAAAATATCCGACAGCATCAGGCAGCGCTGGATGCACAGGCAACTCGCAAGCAACGCATCGAAACCCTAAACTTACAGCTCGAAGAACTCGAAGAACTGGTACAAATAGATTATAAGGAGATTGAACAAGAGTTTGATCGCCTAAGCCATCATGAACATATCATGCAGGATTGCAGTTATAGCTTAAATGCCTTGGATGAAGCCGAGCAAAACATCACTCAGGAAATTGCTTCAATTATTCGCCGCTTGGAATCGCATGCGGGGCGCAGTGAGCAATTATCGGAAATTTATAATTCATTGTTAAATGCGCAAAGTGAATTAGATGATGCGACAGCCAATTTACGTCAGTTTATTGATCGTCAAAGCTTTGATCCAGAGCGCATGGAAGAACTGAATCAGAAGCTGGAAGTTTTTCATCGTTTGGCACGTAAATACCGCACTCAGCCTGAATTACTGAAACAAGAGTTCGATACTTGGCAAGCCGAACTCATGGCTTTACATGAACTGGAAGATCCTGAAACTTTGGCAGAACAAGTCGAAGTGGCACATCAGGACTTTTTAGCCAAAGCACAACATTTAGATGACATCCGTCGTGAAGCAGCCGCACCACTTGCCAAACAACTGACCGAGCAAGTCAAACAGTTGGCACTGCCTGAGGCACATTTTGAATTTAAATTTGAACCTTTAGAACAAGTTTCTGCGGAAGGGTTAAGTTTTATTCAATTATTGTTTACCGCCAACAAAGGTATTCCTGCACAGCCATTGGCACGCGTGGCTTCTGGTGGTGAATTATCGCGGATTGCCTTGGTTATGCAAGTCATGAATGCCGAAAAAACCGAAGCCGAAGTCTTGGTTTTTGATGAAATTGATGTCGGGATTAGTGGTGGTACCGCAGAAATTGTGGGGCGCTTACTCGCAGGTTTGGCGCAACACGTTCAAATTTTATGTATTACCCACCAAGCACAAGTGGCAGCACAGTCTGATCAACACCTTTTAGTGAAAAAGCGTCAGACCGACCCTGCCAGCAGCACCATTGTTGAATTAGAAGAAGATGCGCGTATTTTAGAATTGGCACGCATGACAGGCGGCGTTGAAATTAATGACACTACCTTGCAACACGCCAAACAATTACGCCAATTGAAGTTTCAACAGGCTTAAAAAATAAATCCCCTGATTTTCAGGGGGATTTATTTAGGTCTAAAACAAGCTTAATCATTATTTACCATTTCACAGGTTGGTCACTTGAACCAGGTGTCATTTCATAACCTGGAGAGGTATCATAAAATTGACTGCTAGAAGATTGCACAGGTTGTAGTTTAAGACCCTGTAAAATTTCAGGATTTAAACTTTGGGCAATCTTATCTGCAGTACTATCATTTAAACTATTATTTAAAAGATTCTGTGTCATCAAGTTCGATAAGGTACGATTAAAAGTCCCTGCCGCAACTACCTTACTGGTATTCGCTTCAATCACTCGCCACGTTAAACGCACCTGCTCTGCACCAGCATTTAACCCATACATTTGTTGACCGCTAGCAACTGACAAATCGTTAATACGCCCCACGAGTAAATAATCAGCACCTACTTTTTGACCAATACGCGCTAACTCATGCGGTGCACCATCCCAATACAGGAAGTCATTTTCAAATTGCATTTCATCTATGTAATGACGATCAACAACACTTAACTGCCCTGACTGTGCCAAATAAGTACCTAAAGTATCTGATAATTCTTGACTAAACTCAGAAGCAGAAGCACCGCTGGCTAAGCGGTTATTTTTTTCTGCCATTTGAAATGGCAAGACTGCAATACGGCGCATGTGTTGATCTTGTACAGTAGATTCAAACTTCACCACATGTGCGCGAACTTTAGCGCGATAATTATTTTTAGCACCAGAAACACTCAAGACCTGAAACTTGGTGACAGAACCCGAACCTTGATTGGCTACACTAAATACAGGTGAAACTTTACCCGTATATGTCCAGCCCTGATTATTTACAGATAAAGAAACTGTTTCTTCATAATTCATTTGTGACGATACCGAAGCACCATTCACCGATTGAACTGCAATCAATAATGCTTCAGAAATAGCTTGGTGTTGTGTTGGACCACTACCCGTTGCCTCTTTAATCACTTCTTTAATCGCAGCAAAAGCAGGACTGCACAGTAATCCAGATAATAAGCCTGCAAATAATATTTTTTTCATGTTCTATTCTTCAACAGCAACTGCGCTTATCACAGCGCAGTTGCTTTCAGATTAAATTAAAGACCAAAAGTTGAGCGCTTTGCTGCCTTACGGATTTCTTTTTCGCCTGTCCACTCTACAATGCCAGTTTGTAAGTTCTGCAATTTAAATGTGAACTTGTAATACACATCGCTCTTACCACCTGCATTTTTTACAATACTAGATAGATTGCCATTGAGCATATATTCAGCACCGATATGTCCACCAGTACGCACTGCAGTCGCTTGATTGACCATGCCGCTTTGCTTTTGATAGGCAAGTTGCTGCGCCATCGCATTGACAGATTTCATATCTACAAAACGAAACTTCCCTGAATTAATTAATTTGTTCTGAATCGTATCTGTAATAGATTCTGTATCGATATGTTCTTGTGTCTTGTTATGAATACGATCAAGCACAATGACTGGACGACGAGTTTGCGTCATTTGCACCACAGGTGGGAAGGTCAGCATATCATCCACCATCTTTGCAGCAATCATTTGTAAATCTGTAGATCCAAAATCTTTAGTTAAAGTTTCTACAGCCTGAGCATCTCCATAGCTCACTGCACTTCCTGTTGTTGCACAACCTGTTGCTAAAACTGAAGTCGCTACCACAGCCATCATTAACTTTGCATTCATTGCTCTATCTCGCTTATTTCTTTAAATACACAACAACATCTACAGCCGATGGATTTGGTGCTAAAGATTGCACGCCCTTCACCTCTCGACCCGTTAACTGAATTGGTTTCCAAATCGCACCTTCAGGGTTCACTTCTGCTCCATGTGCATCGACCCATACGATTTTGTAGCTAAAATCTTTGTTATTGAAACGGCGGTTTTTAATGGCAATTGATGCCTTTTTTAAGTCGCCTGCCATAGACATTCCCACACGCTCAACAAATACCTCAGTGGTTAAGACTGGGTTATTGGTAATGGTGCGAATACTTACTTCGTTATTCGCATCTGTCTGTGTAGACAAAGCATTAGGGGCTGTACATCCAACCATCGCCGCAGCACTAAGACCGAGTAATGCGAGTTTTAACTGATTTTTCATAAAGTTCTCTTCAAAATTATTGGCGTGGAATACTACTTACACTTGCTGTAATTTTGTCATTTACATGATGTGCATAAACAAATACTGTCTCATTGGCTTTTACATCTAACTTCACAGAGGAGCTTGACAAATTACCTGACGATAACTGTAAGTTGTGTGTCCCTGGTGTTAAGTTCAGACGTGCAATTTGCGTATTACTTGGCAAAGTTGTCCAAGCTCGTAAATCTGCTCGCTCGGTTGCCATATTGAGCACGTTACCTGCCAATTGCCCTAAAACACCAAATTGGTTACCAAGCTCTTTTTGAGCAGCATATTTGGCTGTGGCACGAATCACTTGGGTTGTTAAAGTTCCAACGACTTTTTCTTTTAAGTCTTTAACAGCCAATGCACCAATATCACTAATCACATAACTGTCTTGCAAAACTCGGTTATTCAGCTTCACTTTCAGGCTTTTGGGTGCAACATAAGTGCTAGGTTCATAAGTCGCAAAAGCAATGTTGATAATGCCGCCTGGAGTCGGAATATCTAACTTATTTTCAATTTTCTGTGGAACGATACCTTGTTCAATAAATACAATAACAGGCACACTACTATTACTTTGTTTTGCAACCAATTGATCTAAACGCTTTACATCTTTAGCAATCTGCTCATCAGGCTGTAACTCATAAGCTTTTTTGTAATCCACCAAAGCATCGTTATATTCGCCTAAGGTTTCCCACAAGTTAGCTGCCATATAAAAAGCATAGGCATTTTGATAAGTATTCTTAATCTTGCCCGCAATTGGATCTAAGCCAACAAATGCCTCATCTAAAACATGCAATGCGGCATTTGAAGATGCATTTGCTTTTGTATTTTTCTCTTTTTTCTTTTCAAACTCAGCCTGATGTGCCAGTTCAATTTCACGCTGAATACCCTGTGCAACACGCATTTCTACTGCAGCAGCCTCAAGGTTTTTTAGAAAAATATAATTTTTGGCTTGAGAAATATGTGCCAATACCTGTTCATGAGGTGGTACCAAATAAGGCACCACCGAATCATTACTCACCATAGAAAGTGCTTTAAATCCGACCCGACTCAGACTAATTTTTGCACGACTTTTTTGTTTATCTAGCAATTCAAAAGCCTGCTTATAATGATTCAAACTTTCTTCATACTGATGATTGACTTGTAATAGACGTGCCTGCTCCAGTAAATATAGTACGCCGTCTTTTGAATCTACTTTATCTTTAAATTTAGCAACTAAATCTTCAGATAAATGATTATTCAAATGACTGCGAAATAAATTACCTTCATCATTATAAGTTCCAAAAATTGCTGCTTGAGAAAAAACTGAAGCTGAAAAAACAGCAGCAAACAAACTTCCCTTTATTAAATAATTCATATTAAACCATCAAAAAAAAGCTATAAAAGATGAAAATTTCACCATCTTACAAACAATCATTTTTTGTTTCAATATGTATTTTATGTATATTTATTGAAACATATCAAGCTATAAAAAACACAAATTTTACACTAAAGTACAAAACTTACAAAAGAGATAAACAAACTTATAGATTTTTTATATTAAAAAACCACTACTCATTAGACAAACTTAATATTTAATAAAAGAGAATCTAAATGTAGTAAAACCGCCTATTTTGCAATTAAAAAACAGAAATCACATTAGTTAAAATTAAAAAAGTAGATTAAAAAATATACACTGAAACATTTAACAAACCCACCTCACAAAGATAATAAAGCAATCAATTATTATGTTCCTATATCTTCAACTTTGTAACTAAATAGATAAATTTAATGACATCATTTTTTCTAAATTTTAGATTTATTCTTTTATTTATTCTTTGTCTCACTTTTACCAAAGCAAAGTTGTCATCAGAGTGGTTTTATGGGATAAGTACAGCTAAGTAATAGTAATTTGCATAATTGAACTTTAATGTTTACGCTGCTGCAAAAGAAGGCTTGTTAACTCTATTACACCACCTCTGTTTAAGGAGAATTGCTTAGGTGACCAAACAATATCTGACGCATCGCTGTCTCATTGCCCCGCCCGATATGAATGACGATTTTTTTGCAAATACCGTTATTTATTTGGCTCGTCATGATGAAGATGGTGCGCAAGGCATTATCATCAACCGTCCTTCTGGCATTCAGATCAAGGAATTACTGAATGATTTAGATATAGACGCCGATAATGTGCATCCTCACGAGGTTTTACAAGGTGGTCCATTACGACCTGAGGCAGGTTTTGTTTTACACACAGGGCAGCCAACTTGGCATTCATCTATCGCTGTTGGTGAAAATGTCTGTATCACCACCTCTAAAGATATTTTAGATGCAATTGCCCACAATGAAGGCGTTGGACGCTACCAAATTGCCTTAGGCTATGCCAGCTGGGGCAAACAACAACTCGAACAGGAAATTGCTCGGGGCGATTGGCTGATTTGCGAATCCGACATGGACTTAATTTTTAATTTACCTTATGACGATCGTTGGGATGCCGCTTATCGTAAAATGGGCGTAGATCCAACATGGTTATCTTCCGAGATTGGTCATGCCTGAAACAACACAAGCCCAAACCATTATGGCATTTGACTTCGGTACGCAAAAAATGGGCATGGCTGTGGGGCAGGCACTGATTGAAAGTGCGACCCCTCTCGCCCTCTTTCCCATGAAAGATGGCATTCCGCAATGGGAAAACTTGCTAAAAATTATCAAGCAACATCAGCCACAATTATTTCTAGTGGGCTTACCTTTAAATATGGATGATAGCGAGTCAGAACTGTCTACCCGTGCGCGTAAGTTTGCTAGACGCTTACGCCATCAAAGCAATATCAACACCCTAATGGTCGATGAACGCCTAACCACACGTGAAGCACGTGATGAGCTTGATCATTATCAAGCCCAAGGGCGTGGTAAAAAACTCGCTGCCGATAGTCTTGCCGCAGCACTATTGATTGAAAGCTGGTATCGTGACCCTCACGGCGTTCAGCCTTAAATCCTATTTCTGAATAGATAACATCGACAAATGCAAAAGAATTGGGACATTGATCGTTAGAATGCCTAAGACCATCTGTAAAAAGTCTATTGGTCTGGCGATTTTTTGATATAAAGTGACACCATCCTTTTGGTGTGAATGGGTAAATCCGCATGGCACTGTCTAGCTTTGGCAAGATTCTCACAGTCTTAGACTTATTTTCAACCGCACGTCCTGTCATTAATGTAGATACCATTAGTGAGGAACTCGGTTTATCTAAGCCCACCAGTTACCGCTATTTAAAAGAGTTGGTTTCGGCAGAGTTGTTGCAGCGCATGAGTGGCACATCAGGAGATTACACCCTAGGACCAAAAATTGCAGTATTGGATTTTATCTCTCGCACGACCGATCCATTGGTCACCATCAGTATTCCGTTTATGAAAAAAATTGCGGAACGTACTGAATTTTGCTGTTTGCTGACCCAACTCAATCAAGATTCCTGCATTGATGTGCATCACGAAATCTTTAAAGATACGCCTTTGCTGTCTTATGGTCGCGGCTGCCCACGTCCTGTTTATGTCGGCTCATCGCCAAAAATTATTATGGCACATCTGCCTAAAGCTAAAATTTTAGACTATTACCAACGTTTTTCTAACGAATTGGCACAAGTCAATTTTGCACAAGATGAAGATGACTTTTTGCAGCAAATGCGCAAAATCAAAAAACAAGGCTATTATTTTTCTAACGGCGAACTCGATGCAGAAATTGCAGGCTTATCTGTACCGATTCGTTTTTCATCTAAAGATGCACCTTATGCATTGACGCTGCTGGCATCTAAAAACCGTTTTGAATTTGTCAATTTGCAAAAACTGATTGAAATTTTGCAGGACAATGCAGAACAAATTGAAAAACAGGTGGAAGTACTGAATACCAGTTTTAGTATAGAACTCACTTAAAGATTTAGGTTGTTGATACCTTAAAGCACTGAATTTAAATACAATTAAAATTTATTCCTGAATAAGGATTTAGAGTGCTAAATCAAGTTTTATTCAATAGCCGTGTGAAAATAGCGAAAGGTCAGATTAATTCTGGGTTGTATAATTTTATTGGACTTCATTAAGGCATGTTTCCAATAGTGTTGTGTCGTGCCACGCATGACCAACAACTGACCGCTGTGCAACAGTAGCTCAACCTTGTTGGCGCGGTGTTTATGCTGAAAACAAAATTTACGGGTTGCCCCCAAACTCAAAGATGCAATGACAGCGTGTCTGCCTAAATTCGGCTCATCATCACTGTGCCAACCCAAGCCCTGCGTACCATCTTGATATAAATTGGCCAAACATGAATTAAAGGGATGCCCGACCCATTGTTCAATTTGCTGTTTCAATCGCCACAAAGCAGGCTGCCATAGCAGTGCCTGCTTAACTGCTCCCGAATAACGATATTGATACTGCTCATCGCCATACCATGCCACTTGGCGCTGTGTCCGATAATACTGACCAAAGAGCAGACCTTCATCAGGCTGCCATGCCAAATGTTGCAGAAAATACTGCAAATAACGCTCACTATGCTCCGCACTCAGCACCAAACCATAGTCCTGCACAATGCCGTCATAAGGCAGTACGTTGTCACAACGCTCAGGTGCAAACAATTCTAGATTCATGGTCATTCCTATGCTGAATAGCTTATTGTTTAATCTAAAACAAGGATCAGGACTGCTCACAAAATGACACAGCTTTTTGGCTTGTGAGTCGTGAAGTTCATCCTTAGACTTAAAATCATCGTTCTTATAACAATAATAGCTTATGAATTTATGGCATTTATTTCAAAAATTGCGTCCCTTCGTTCGACCTTATCAGCTCTTGGTGATTGCTACCTTAGTTTTAACGCTCATCGGCTCATTAACAGCTCAAGTCAATGCACTAACTTTACAATACGCTGTTGACCGTATTAACGCCTTAATTGAGGCAGGACAAGGTCTGTCTGCAGGCTGGCACATTTTAATCACCATTTCAGCCATTTTGCTGGGTAAAGAAATCATCAATGCCTTTGTGCAGTTTGGACAGAAGTTTTATGGTGAAAAACTACGCATTTTTGTGTCACAAGATTTGGCACAGGGCATTATTGAGAAATTTTTGCGTTATCGACTGGCCTTTTTTAATCAGGACAACAACCAAGCAGGTAAATTACAAACACGTATAGATCGTGGCATTGGTTCGCTCACCCGCTTAGTGCAAATTTTCTTTATTGATATTTTGCCACTCTTTACCAGTGCAATTGTGGCTTTGGGCTTAATGTATTATGCCAATTTTTATGTGGGTTTGGTCGCGACACTCATTGTGCCTATTTATTTTTGGCTGACCTATCAGCAGGCACAAAAACTAGGAAGCTGGCGACGTAATTTACGTGATGGACGTGAGAAAAAAAGCCAAGGGATTCTCAGCATCATCAACTCAATTACCGTGATTAAATCATTTAACAGAGAAAGCATCGAAGCAGAAAAACAACTCACCCTGCAGAAAAAACTGACCCACAATCAAATGCAGACTCGCCAAACCAGTTTTTTATTTGATGGTTTAAAAAGCTTTATTGAACAAATTGGCGTGGTGCTGATTATTATTTTAACTGCTTATTTTGTGTTAGATAGACAAATGAGCATCGGCATGATCATGTATCACGTGTTACTGTTTGGCAATGTTTCTGCCCCAATTCGCTCATTGCATCGTATTTATGATGAAGTCAATGATGCAATGATCTATTCAGAAAGCTTCTTTCAAATTTTGGAAGCCGAGCATGAAATTGAGCCAAGTGGTACGCTTAAACCAGTTATTCGAGGGCAGTTTGATCTGCAACAGGTAAACTTTTTTTATCCGAATGGACATCATGCACTCAAAGACATTCAAATGCAGATTCAGCCCAATAAAATTACCGCGTTGGTGGGATTGTCGGGAGCAGGAAAATCTACCCTGATCAGTTTATTAGATAAATTCTATGAACCACAACAGGGAACAATTCAGCTCGATGGGATTGATATTAACCACATCGACACTCAATATTTGCGTGACCATATCGGCTTGGTTTTGCAAAAAAATCATATTTTCCAAGGCTCTATTTTTGAAAATATTCGTTATGGCAAAACTGATGCAAGCTTGGAAGATGTGATTCTGGCAGCCCAAAAAGCCTCTATTCACGAACAAATTTTGCAATTGCCTCAGGCTTATGACGCAGATGCCCTCATGCTTTCAGGCGGTCAACAACAACGGATTGCCCTTGCACGTATGTTCCTGAAAAATCCACCTATTATTTTTTTAGATGAACCGACTGCTAGTCTGGATGCCATTGCAACCGAACAAATCAAACAAAGCCTCGATGAAATTAAACAAGGGCGTACGGTCATCATCATTTCACATAGCTTATCGCAAATTATTGATGCCGATTACACCTATGTCATGAAAGATGGCAGGATTGCGGAACATGGCGAACATGATGCGCTTTATCATCAAAATGGGGTTTATAAAGAAATTTTTGATGCGATGGCAAAAAGTTTAAATATTGAAAAAATTGCCAAAACTTATGAGGATGATGCCGAGGAAGAAACCCATAGTTAATCAAAAAGTGCTTCAATCAGAAGCACTTTTTAATGAAGAATCACGATATTTAAGGTTGTTTCAAATATGGCCATGCCGCTTTTAAATAAATAAACATCGACCAAAGCGTTAGAATTACAGCAGTATAGAGCAACAAATAAGCCACCATTTCCAATGGTTGCCAGTTCAATAAGAACACTGAAATCGCAATCATTTGGAATGCTGTTTTATATTTCCCCACTGTAGACACCGCCACACTGGTACGTGCGCCGAGTTCAGCCATCCACTCTCGTAAGGCAGATACGGTAATTTCACGGGAAATAATTACAATCGCGGCAAAAGCCATAGAAATAGTCGGTTGCCATTGCACTAAAACAATCAATGCCGCAGCGACCATAAGTTTATCGGCCACAGGGTCTAAAAAGCGCCCAAATGCAGAGGTCTGATTCAAAGTACGTGCCAAATAGCCATCAAACCAGTCGGTCACAGCAGCAATCACAAAAATAGACGTCAAAATAATATGACGCGTCATGCCACCATCATAACCATTTACGCCCATTGCAGGCGGCCAATACGCCACCAACAAAAAAACAGGAATCAAGGCGATTCGAGCCAAAGTTAATATATTTGGAATGTTCAGGATACGACCTGTTGTCATAGACACCGCCAATGTTTCCCCTCTTTACGCTGCATATTCACAAGTTTTTTGAGGATTTGTCATCGTGAATAGGCTTCACTTTATACGAAATGCTAGTAGGTGTCACTAGGCAAACACGGTGATGGTCTGTCGGGCAATCGCTATTAGCCGATCCTGATCATCCCATAAGTGCGCATATTCTGTGGCATAACCACCGCTAGCATGATCGGTAAAAACTTTATATTTCATCCAATCTTGCAGCTGATTTTGCAAAGGATTGACATAGGTCACATGCCAAGTCAGTGAACTGGCAGGAGCGAGCTGCTCAAACATCGGCAGTACTCCAGGCGGCCACATATCAAAAGCCACCATCAAATCGGCAATGGTCATGGCACGATTCGTATGCTGTTTTGGGTTAAAACGCATCCAGCCTGCAAAATCAGGTTTATGACTAGCAGTAAACGGATATTGTCCTTCAGACCAAACCAAATCCATCTGCTGAAAACATTCAGGTGCTAAAGGATGATGCTGTGTAACAGGCAATTCCGTTGCAGGTGGAAAATTGGGCGCAGTACGTTCTTGTTGCACCACAATGCTGGATTCACGTGCCGCACCAAAACTGGCAATTAAAATGCTTTGTACTGCATCATCCTGCCATAAACGAACTTCGACACTGGTCACAGATTTGCCTTCACGCAGAATTTCCGCCGTGAGCCGTGCCCGACCTTGTTGCACAGGTCCGACAAACGTGACACTGCTGCTTAGCAAGCGCTTTTTCGGATCGGCAATACAAAGCTGGGCTTTTTGCATCATCAAACCTGCCACCAATCCACCATAAATAGTGCGCCCCTGTAACCACCCAAGCGGGATGTCTATCCATTCTTGCTCGGCAATGGCTTGATAGGTCTGTAGCAACGACATAGCTTTTCCTTAAACAATGTTGTGGTTGATATTACAGGGTTTCGATCTGATGTGAATGTTCAATGACGACAGAGTCAATGCACTTTTTTGCTATTTACCTTTGTAGAAAATACTGCTTTTTATGCAGTAAATAGGGTCTGTTGACAATTCGTCTATGTTTGCGACGTGAGAGATATATCTCGCAAGATTTTTAGCTAATATAAGGCATGAGGCAGGAAATTTAGTCATTCATGCAGCACTTTATAAATCGTACGCGCCATTACTTCACCCAGTCCGGGTACTAAAGTCAACTCTTTTTCAGAAGCTTTCAGGACACCTTGTATGCCACCAAAATGGGTGAGTAAATCACGACGACGTTTTGGCCCTAAGCCCGGAATCACTTCAAGTATTGATGAGCCACGTTTTTTATCGCGCTTGGCACGGTGCTTGGTAATTGCAAATCGGTGTGCTTCATCACGTACCTGCTGAATCAAATGCAGCGCCTTATGATCTTCAGGCAGCTGAATTTTGCTGCCATCGGTAAAATGTAGCGTTTCTAGACCAGGTTTGCGTCCTTCGCCTTTGGACACCCCAATCATAAAGGCATCCAATCCTAACTCCTGCATGACCTCCATCGCCATATTCAACTGCCCTTTACCGCCATCAATCAGCAATAAATCGGGCAGCATGGCTTTTTTATAACGGCGCGTTAAAGCTTGGCGCATGGCAGCATAGTCATCTCCAGCCTGAATATCCTGAATTGAAAATTGTCGATAATCACGTTTGCGAATACCACCACTGTCAAATACCACGCAAGATGCCACAGTGTCTTCGCCCATAGTGTGCGAAATATCAAAACATTCAATTCGATCAATGGGGCGTCCAACCACTTGTTCTAACTGATGAAAACGCTCATTTAATTCAAAGTGATTAGCGAGTTTACCTTTAATAGCATGCTGCACATTCATTTGTGCCAATTCTTGCCACTCGGCACGGGTTTCACGCACTTTATGTTTAATTTGAATTTTTTTATCGAAGTGTTGCTGTAAGGCTTGTTCCAACTCTTTGCAATCTGCCACTTCCACATTAACAATCAATTCCGCTGGAATTTCATCGGCCACCTGAAAGTAAAAGTTGGCAATAAAATCGGCCAACATTTGCCCCAAATCATCGCCCAACATATCAGGAAAATAGCTTTTACCGCCCAGCATTTTGCCATTGCGCACATGCATAATTTGCACACAGGTCACACCTGCCTGATAAGCAATTGCGATAATATCGGCTTCGCCTTTGAGTTTATAAATGGCTTGCTGTGCCTGCACATCACGCAACAAAGCCATACGGTCACGGTAAAAGACTGCTTTTTCAAATTCCAACGCTTCGGCTGCAGCTTCCATTTTGGCAATCAATTGCTGATTCAGTTCTTTACTATCGCCCTGTAAAAATCGAATCGAATTATTAACATCTTCTTTATATTCTTCGGGCGAAATCAATCCTACACACGGTGCCGAACAGCGTTTGATCTGATATTGCAAACACGGACGCTGCCGTTGAGCAAAATAACTGTTTTCACACTGCCGCACATTAAACAGTTTTTGTAACACCACCAAAGTATCGCGGGCATTGTACGCACTCGGATAAGGCCCAAAAAACTTGCCTATCTGATGCTTGCCTTTGCCGCGTCCACTGGCAATACGCGGATAAGGCTGATCTGCCGACACAAAAATATAAACATAGGACTTATCATCGCGCAGCATAATATTGTACGGTGGACGATGCAGCTTAATCAGATTTTGTTCAAGCAATAACGCTTCAGTTTCGGAACGCACCACCAAAGTTTCAATATCATAAATACGCGCCACTAAAGCCTGCGTTTTAGGATGCTCGATGGTTTTGACAAAATAACTCGACACTCGGTTTTTTAAATTTTTGGCTTTGCCGACATATAACAACTCCCCGTCTTTACCCAACATACGGTAAACCCCTGGCAATTGGGTCATATTTGCCAAAATTTTCTCGATATGCTCACCTGCGTTTGGGTTCACGAGTCATCCTATTCTTGCTACATTCTTTACATGATGTGCTGCTTTATCTGATTTTTTCAAGCTTTATCCTGTGGCATAGCGCATGATCTATCCACTAAAACGATCAGCTCAGTGCTAAAAACGATCAGTCGGCAACACAAGATTTGCTATGCTCAGGCATCTTGTCAGCAGAAGGAAAGTGCAGGATGACGACCGCACCACACGGCATACCGACCATTCAATCCGCAACGTCCCAGCCGATCAGTACACATCAGTATGTATCCGCCAAAGACCGTTTGATTGGCAAGCCGCGCTTTCATTTTGAACCTACACAAGTCATGCAATTGTTACGTCAACGGATTATTGGACAAGATGCAGCGCTGAATGAAATCGAAAAAATGCTGTATGTGGTCAAGGCCGATTTCTCCAGCACAGAGCGACCACTTTCAGTGACTTTAATGCTTGGCCCGACAGGTGTTGGCAAGACCGAAACGGTGCGCCTGATTGCCGAAGCCATTTATGGTCGCCCCGATGCCTTCTGCCGCATTGATATGAATACCTTGGCGCAGGAACACTATGCGGCTGCACTCACAGGCGCGCCTCCTGGCTATGTCGGCTCTAAAGAAGGCCATAGTTTATTTGATGAAACTGCGATTGCAGGTTCGCACACCCGCCCAGGCATTATGTTATTTGATGAACTGGAAAAAGCCTCAAGCGAAGTGATACGTGGCTTAATGAATGTGCTAGATACAGGCAAACTGACCCTGACTGCAGGCACCAAAACCATCGACTTTCGCAATTGCATGATTTTTATGACCAGCAATGTGGGTGCTCAAGCCGCACAACAATACTTAGATAAATTGAATCTGTTGCCGCAAAAAGTACAACAACTGTGCTTAAAACACATGCCCACACAACGGATCATTGAAAAAGTCATGCAGCGTAAATTTGACCCTGAATTTTTAAATCGGATTGACCGTAGTTTGCATTATCAAGCGGTATCTGCTGATGCCCTGCCGCAATTGGTTGAAATTGAATTGGAAAAGTTAAACCATCGCCTGCAGCATCAACAACGCCAAGTCGAACTGACTGCAGCAGCTAAAGCCTATTTTTATCAGGGGCATGATATTCGTTACGGCGCACGGCATTTGGGGCGCAAAATTCGTACCGAACTTGAGCCTATTTTAGCTTTATATTTTTTAAAGTATCCTGAAAAATCGGAAATATGTGTAGATTGCAGTGCAAATCAATTGCACCTCAAAATAGAATAAGCCCGCGACTTATACTGCGTGAATCTTGAGAATGCCACTCTGCTCATCCTCAAAGTTTTGATGCTTATTTTTGCTTAAAAAGCCTAGGGTCTGTTGACAATTCGTCTATGTTTGCGACGTGAGAGATATATCTCGCAAGGTTTTTTAGCTGATATAAGGCATGAGGCAGGAAATTTAGTCATTCTAAATGACTGACTCATAACGCAATAGCAGCAAAAAATATGCTCGTTCCGAAGGACTGTGGCTAAAACTTTCTCAGATTGCGTTATGAAACTTGGCAATAGTCTCGCTATTCCCTGCGTTTCATGCCTGATCTGCTCAGTTTTAGCCTACAGCGCAAGCCATTTATGAAATGTCAACAGACCCTAGGGATTAGTCGGTAATTTCCATTCCCAAGGCTTGACTAAATTTGGTCTGATCTTTAGGTGAAACCAATACAAATTTTGGCTGCCCCGCTTGAAGATAATCAATTTTTAAACGCTTCAGCGACAAAGCAGGTGACGCTACAGAATTATTGGTTTTAGATATTTTTTGAATACTGTCGCGTGGAATGTCCCATTTTAAAAACATGCAACGGATCTGCAAGCGTTCTGCATCAACCTGATAACGCGTATTGAACACAGGCCACCACAACACAAAAATGGTAATGAAATACACCCCTGTGTGCACAGGAAATGCTGGCATCGTGCCTTTGGCGTACATGGTCAGCAATAACTGAATCAATAGACCAGACATACAAATCACAAAAGCCAAAACCCACCAATCTTTTTTAGAACGAAACGTTTGCATAAAAATTCCCCTATTTGCTTCATTCTATACATAAAAGTAGGCGGGAATTAAAGCACGTTGCTGAAATTTCTCAAAAATGTCATAAAAAACGCCCCGAAAGGCGTTGTGATGCTTTTAAACGCACTCAGTAGCCACAGATACAGGTAAGTCATACTTAATACGACTATCTTTTGAATTAATAAAAGCGGTATAAATATTAGGGGCTATATGTTCACATGCTGAAATCTTTACTACCCCTGTACTTGTCGCAAGGCTTCGATAACTCGCTAAATTAGAGCCTATTGTAGATGCACAAGTTGCAGCAGCCGCAGCCATAGAGACTTATTGCGCGGCACTACTGGGAGTATCAGATCCCTCAATTAAACGAGTTTCAGTAGAAGTTATCTCCGAAAAATTTAATAATTTTATTATCCGATTTCCTGTTTTAGTATTAGCACCTTTATCTACTTCGGCTAACTTAATCTTAAGGTTATTCCTTCCCTTGATATAAGGATATATATCAAGCATTGGAAATTTCTTACCTACGTTATGCTCAGCAATAGTAAATAGTTGAGGTTGAGCCAAGAATTTAGATGGAAAAGTAATCGTACTTTTACTATTCAGATTAATCGACTGATTAAACTTTGGATCAATTAGATAATATTTTAGTTCAGGGTTAAAAGGTAACGCAGTACTGGCTACTGGAAAGTAGCGCAATACACCATTTCCTTTACTGGTTTTATCTAAAACAATATATAAGTTCTGTCCTTGATATTCAGGATCAATTTTTACAGTTTCTTTAAACTTTAAATTCCCTTCAATTGATTGTTTACCTGTAGTCGGTTCAAAGAAAACTTCTCTAATTTGTTCATTATTTGGAATTAATACGTCTGCGACTAGTTGCCCTCTCGTGGTACTACTATTTACAACAGGTACATACTTATTAACATCGGCTTTCCAACAAGCAGTTGCTGAACACAAAGTTAAATTAGAAATATTAATCTCCCCAGCATCATTATTACTAGAAACTGTTAGATTAACCCTCAAGCGAGACATACTATCTCTTTGAATGCCCTTGTATCCTTCTAGATTTTGGGATGTAAACGGAGGCAAAGCTGCTAAGACGGATGTCGATGATACTAGTAAACTCAATGCGAATAGTTTTTTCATTTTTTATCACTTATTTAATTTTGCTCATTAAATATTAAAGTTTTTATTTAACATTTCCTTTAATAAATGTAATTTGATTGTTACCTACCAAATCTCATTCCATAATTCTTTTTAGGCTCGTTTATTTCTTTAACTTGCTGACTTACATTTCCAATGCCTGTAGAGCTAAGCAAAAAATAAAAGACCACATTGCAAGTCACTGCCTAAACTACCCATATCTACCGACTTCATGCTTTAAAACTTATAATCAAAACAAGGGATTGACTTTTCTGCCCACAACAACCCACTGATAACATCTATTTATCAAGCTTTTCTAAATCAAAAACACAATACAACCTGATTAAAAATAAAAGAGAAAACAATCACTTTCATCTTGCTTTAAACATAGGATTTTAAGATCGGGTCAAAAAGCAATTCCGTGCTATGAGAAAAATCATGACCCTTGCGTCACGGCTTGATACAACTTGCTATATTTTTTTTCGATATAGTTATCGTAAGATTAGCGAGGCATATATGTGTGCAGGACTATCGCACACGCTTCATAACATCAACTTAGAAGTCCTCCAAAATAAAGGAGATCAGGCATGATCCACGCTGGCAATGCCATTACCGTCCAAATGCTTTCGGACGGAATTGCAGAATTCCGCTTTGACTTACAAGGTGAGTCGGTCAACAAATTTAACCGTGCAACGATTGAAGACTTTAAAGCTGCGATTGAGGCTGTTAAAGCAAACAATGAAGTGAAAGGTTTAATCGTCACTTCTGCGAAATCAACCTTTATCGTGGGTGCAGACATCACCGAATTTGGCGCAAACTTCGCTCAAGGCGAACAAGCCATTGTGGATTGGGCATTGCCTGTTCACGACATCTTCAATGCTTTTGAAGATTTAGAAATTCCTAAAGTTGCTGCAATCAATGGTATGGCATTGGGCGGCGGCTTTGAAATGTGTTTGGTATGTGACTACCGTGTCATGTCAGACCAAGCACAGGTGGGCTTACCAGAAATCAAACTCGGTATTTTCCCAGGCTTTGGTGGTACGGTTCGTTTAAGCCGCGTTATTGGTATCGACAATGCGGTTGAATGGATGGCAATGGCCAACCCTAAACGTCCTGATGCTGCACTTAAAGACGGTGCTGTAGATGCTGTGGTTGCTGCAGATCAATTACAAGCGGCTGCGCTTGATTTGGTTAAACAAGCCATTGCAGGTCGTTTGGACTGGAAAGCAAAACGCCAAGAAAAATTAGACCCAGTGAAATTGAACCCACTTGAACAAATGATGGCGTTCAACACTGCAAAAGGTGCGGTATTAGCGAAAGCGAATCCTGCACAATACCCTGCACCAAAACTCATGCTGGATTCTTTACAAGCAGGTGCAAGCTTGCCACGTAATGACGCACTCAAGGCTGAAGCTGAAGGCTTTGCCAAAGCTGCTGTAACGCCTCAAGCAGGTGCGTTGATTGGTTTGTTTATCAACGACCAAGTGGTGAAGAAAACTTCTAAGAAATATGAAAAAGGTGCACATCCTGTTAACCAAGCGGCTGTTCTAGGCGCAGGTATCATGGGTGGTGGTATTGCTTACCAAGCGGCAAGCAAAGGCACACCAATCATCATGAAAGACATTGGTAATCCGCAACTTGCTTTGGGTATGAAAGAAGCCAATGGCTTATTGACCAAACAAGTTGAACGCAAAAAGTTAACCCCTGCAAAAATGGGTGAAACTTTGGCACGCATCCGCCCAACTTTAAGCTATGACGAGTTTAAAGAAGTAGATATCGTGATTGAAGCCGTGACTGAAAATCCGAAAGTCAAAGGCATTGTACTCAAAGAAACTGAATCTAAAGTACGTGAAAACACGATTATTGCATCGAATACATCGACCATTTCGATTACACGTTTGGCTGAAAACCTACAACGTCCAGAAAACTTTGTCGGCATGCACTTCTTTAACCCAGTGCACATGATGCCATTGGTAGAAGTGATTCGTGGTGAAAAAACTTCACCTGAAGCAATTGCGACCACTGTGGTTCTTGCTCAGAAAATGGGTAAAACACCAATCGTAGTGAATGACTGCCCAGGCTTCTTGGTGAACCGCGTATTGTTCCCTTACTTTGGTGCATTCGACTTGTTACTGAAAGATGGTGCAGACTTCCAGCAAGTCGACAAAGTCATGGAAAAATTCGGCTGGCCAATGGGTCCTGCATACTTAATGGACGTGGTCGGTATTGACACGGGCGTTCACGGTGCAGAAGTTATGGCTGAAGGTTTCCCTGACCGCATGAAGCCTGACTATAAAGGCTCAATCCAAGTCATGTACGAAAACAAACGTCTTGGTCAAAAGAATGACATTGGTTTCTACAAATATGAATTGGACCGCAAAGGCAAAAAAGCCAAAGTGGTTGATCCAACTGCATACGAGCTTGTGGCATCTGTTGCAACTGCTGAAAAACGTGAATTTGATGCACAAGAAATCATTGACCGTATGATGCTGGCTTTCTGTAACGAAACTGTTCGTTGCTTAGAAGACAACATTGTGGCAACACCATCTGAAGCAGATATGGCCATGATTATGGGTGTAGGTTTCCCTCCATTCCGCGGTGGTCCATGCCGTTACATCGACCAAACAGGTGTTGCTGAATACGTTGCACTTTGCGACAAATATGCACACTTAGGAAAAGCTTATGAAGCGCCACAAATGTTGCGTGACATGGCTGCTAACAACAAAAAATTCTACGGTTAAGGAGCAACGTGAATGGCTACTTTAAATCCACGTGACGTTGTCATCGTTGATGGCGTACGTTCAGCAATGGGTAAAACCAAAAACGGTATGTTCCGCAATGTACGTGCTGACAGCCTATCGGCTGAATTGGTTCGTGCTTTAGTTGCTCGTAACCAGTTTGATGTTAACGAAGTTGAAGATGTGATCTGGGGCTGTGTGAATCAAACCCTAGAACAAGGCATGAACATTGGCCGTAATATTGCGTTATTGGCTGATCTTCCAAAAACTGTTGCAGGTCAAACTGTAAACCGTCTGTGCGGGTCTTCAATGCAAGCCATCCACACGGCTGCGGCACAAATTGCAACTAATCAAGGTGATATTTTCATCATTGGTGGTGTAGAGCACATGGGCCACGTAGGCATGATGCACGGTATCGACATCAACCCTGCTGCATCTAAGCACTATGCCAAAGCATCTAACATGATGGGCTTAACTGCTGAAATGTTGGGCCGTATGAATGGTATTTCGCGTGAAGAGCAAGATGCGTTTGGTGTGGAATCTCACCGCCGTGCTTGGGCTGCAACGCAGGAAGGTCGTTTTAAAAACGAAATCATTGGCATTGAAGGTCATGACGCAAACGGCTTTAAACAGCTTTGCGACATTGACGAGGTAATTCGTCCTGATGCCAACCTTGAAGCATTCCAAGCGTTACGCCCTGTATTTGATCCGAAAGGCGGTACAGTAACTGCGGCGACATCTTCAGCATTGTCTGATGGTGCTTCTGCTATGTTGCTTATGTCTGCTGAACGTGCACAAGCATTAGGTTTGAAACCACGTGCGGTGATTCGCTCTATGGCCGTTGCAGGCTGTGATGCAGCAATCATGGGTTATGGCCCAGTACCTGCAACGCAAAAAGCACTTAAACGTGCGGGCTTGTCAATTGCAGACATTCAAACCTTTGAATTAAACGAAGCGTTTGCTGCACAAGGTCTATCTGTTCTAAAAGGCTTAGGCATTTATGATCAGCAAGATCGTGTGAACTTGAACGGTGGTGCAATTGCACTCGGTCACCCATTGGGTTGTTCAGGTGCGCGTATCACCACCACGTTATTGAACGTGATGGAACAACAAGACACGCAAATTGGTCTTGCGACCATGTGTATCGGTCTTGGTCAAGGTATCGCGACAATTATTGAGCGTGTGTAAAAAGTCTTCGTAATAAAAAAATCCTCGCATCATGCGGGGATTTTTTATTTTGTTGTTTTGAGCTGTTCTAATTTTTAAATTTTATTCTTTTGCATTGTTATCTTGAAGACTAGATGGCTGATCAGTTGTGATTTACCTGCACGGCTTAAACCAACAACTCCCCCATCAACCATGTCATATAGCGTTCTTTATCCATAAAGTCTGGGGCGCTGCCTGTATCCAAGCAATAATATTGTTGATTAAATTCAATCACAATTTGTTCAGTCTGATGCCAATCTTCAACCAAACGAAAGTGCTGATTAAAGAAGTAACGGTTCTTGCCCCAATTATTTAAATTTTCGAGTTTCGGGTAGTTTTTATTTTCTAAGAATTGCAAATACAGTTGTTGAATATCATCAAAGACTTGAATGCTGTTCATATTGGACCTGCCTAGCTGAGCAATTAAATCAACAGGCACAGTTTAGGCAAGAGATTTGAACGGCAGATGACATTCTTTTGACAATTTGATGTAAGGATTTGCCAGACCTTACAACTTGCTTTCCAGTGCCCGCTGATGCTGCTGAGTGATCTCTTGCATTTGCGTATTGAGCTGCACCATCTCTTGATATACCGCATTAAATTCTTTCAAGGCTGCATCTTCATAGAACATGAAGGTATTGTTTTTGAGCTCCCATTTATTGTTTTTTAAAATTGCAAACAACACATACGCCTTACCCAAATTTTTCTTTTCCAATTCAAATAATGCGTGTCCTTGGTCATTATGGCGGCTTTCTAGCAAAGATTCTGCTAAATGACGGCGCAAATTATGATTGATTTCAAGATTCTCAATCTGCTCCAAAGCCATCGCTTCATGCTGTTCTAAATGTTCCTGATACAGCTCTACCATGGCACGTACTTGCACCAACATGGCTTCGGTATCAGCATAGTCTTGTTTTTTATCTGCAGCAAGTCGTTGAGGATCTAAAAACTGATCCCAATTCAAGGCTTTTAATTCACGTAAATAGCTATTGCGCGCTTCGGCACTTTGCACCATGTGACTCAAGACAAAACTCGCCATAATTTGATAGTCGCCATCTAAACGATTATCTTTTAAGTCAATTTGAATCGGCTTAGACCAATCCTGTGCCTGTACAAAAATTTGTTCGGCTTTTTCATAAATCACATTTTGATAAGCATGCAATTGAGTGACTTGTTTTTGCTGCTGTTGATATTGATAAAACATCCCGCCAAAAATCAGCAGCGTTGCACATCCTATAATTAGCACTATACGTCGCATGCGTGCCCTCTTATTTTTTAGTATTTGCAATATCTTAGCGTGAAGCCTGTCACATTTGTATAGCATTTTATGCTTATTTTCTAATGCAGCCATTAGAATATAGTGAAATAAATCAATTCATTTATGCCTTTATATGATTCTGTATCCATGACGCTATTTGATCAGATGCTCAAAAATAAGTTTAGCATCGCTTTATGCTTTAAATTTTATGTAACATCCCCATCTTAGTAAAAAACAGAATTTGAGATTGTTCATGCGCGTTGATATTTGGTCAGATATTGTTTGCCCGTTTTGCTATATCGGCAAAAAACGTTTAGAGGCTGCTGCTGAAGAAGCAGGTGTAGAATTAGAAGTGCATTGGCACAGCTTTGAACTTGATCCAGATGCGCCACCGCGTCAGGAAGTGTCCAATTCAGAGCGTTTGGCACAAAAATATGGGCGCAGCCTTGCCGAAGTAGAAGACATGCAGCGTAATATTGCCGAAATGGCAAAAGCTGAAGGCATTGACTTTCAATGGGAAAATGCCAACTCTGGCAATACCTTTAATGCCCATCGTTTGGTGCATTTGGCGCAAAGTAAAGGCTTGGGCAGCGAAGCCAAAGAAGCTTTTTTCTATAGCTATATGACTCAAGGTTTGGCAATTGGCGAGCGTGAAACACTAGAAGATGTTGCATCACGTATTGGGCTGAACCCTGTAGAAGTGGATGATGTTTTGGATTCTGACGAATATGCCGACTTTGTAAAATTTGACCAAGAAGTTGCACGTGAACAATTAAACGTCACTGGCGTACCGTTCTTCGTATTTGATCAGCGTATTGCTTTAGCAGGTGCGCAGCCACGCGAAGTTTTTGTGCAAGTTCTGCAAAAAGCCCTTGAAACAGCAAGCGAGCTAGAGCTTGAAGATGCAGCAAGCTGCGATGCAGAACAATGCGATGTATCTGAACCTAAAGCTTAAGATTGAAATACAGACAAGGCTGAATAGTGTTCTTCCGGCTGATTAGACGCACAAAAAAATCCCATTACGGGATTTTTTTGTGCTTTTAAAATGGGTCAAAGTTCCAGCTTTGCCCCGCAACCATGCTTCGGTTAGTTGTCATCTTACTATGCTTCGTTAATGAAGCGAGGTGTTATTCAACCAAGAAGCTGATTTTTAAATTGACCCGATACTCCGTGATTTGATTGTCTTTAACCACCACTTTTTGTTCGTTAATCCACGCCCCTTGGACATTTTTAATTGTTTCTGTCACTTTAGCGATTCCAGTCTGAATCGCGTCTTCAAAACTTTTTGTACTGCTTGAATTAACTTCAACTACTTTTGCAATTGCCATGATTTTCTCACTGTCCTTTATCGTTATTGGAATTCCATCATAGATTAAAAAAACCGCATTTTTAGACTGTTTAACCAATCACAGCCAAAACATTACATGATTTCACACTGTCAAAAACTGTCACCATTCACCCGCATTTCAGACTTATCTAAATACAAATTTTGCAGACATCTCAACCATTTAAGCCTACAAAAAAACTAGAGCTAAAACTCTAATATATTGTTTTATATTGCTATTTTTAAAATAATTGCCGAAATGATCATTTTGTAAATTTTAAACTTTGTTATGATTCATGTGAATTTTTTATTTCGTTTGATCTCCCTACGATGTCTATTCTTCTGCCTAGACATTAACACTTTGGATGGATATTCCCATGAATATGTTTAAATCTGTTTTGATGGTTTCACTTTTAGCAATTGCTGCAAATGTATCTGCTCAAATTGTGCATGTACCTGATTTTCCAACTCAAAAAGTGAATACAGAATCGGCTGCATCTGAAGCTGTTGTAAATGAACCAACTTCGCAAAAGGCAGCTTAAGTTACGCGTTTTATCCACTAATTTTAGCTGTATTAATCTCTCCCATTTCTCTCCCCAAACAGCAGTCTAAAGCAGGCTGCTGTTTGTTTTTCTAATGCTAAATTTGCTTTAAATCGTCCATGCAACATCTAAAAACTGTGTTCTACCCAATTGCTAATACTTTTTTGGCACTGCGATTTAAATTTTTTTGATTATTTTTCATATAAAAAGCGCATTTTTTGTCAATAATGTCTAAAAAAGCACAAAAGCTGACAATTTTTAGCATGTATTTTTTAATTAAATCCATATAATTAAAGTGATTTTTTTCATTGCTATAGCAGATGCCTATGCAACAACTTCAAGCACTTATACAAAGAAAAATTCCACCTCAAGCGATTGAGGTCAGCCATTTAATCGAATTAGCCAAACGCTATCCTCAACCACAATCGGCAGAATATAAATTGATTGAATTGGCTCTGAATATTGTCTTGGCAGATTATTTGGAAAAAGCACAACAACATATTTAAGTATGCATCAATGAATACACTAGAAAAATCACTGTTGATTAAAGAATTACGCGACTTAATTGATGCTTTAACGCATAAAAGACTCAGTCTGTATGAAACAGCCAAAGCCAAAGCACGCATTAAAGAAATTTTTATGCTGTGCGATAAACCGATTTTTCAAAAACAGTTGCTCACATTTAAAGCCTCACAAAATCCAATTCAAACTGCGGTAACTTTTGCAGAACAAAGTTTATATGCACAATCTTTTCGTGGCGTATTTACACAACTTGAAGCACTTGAAACAGTACTTTATCAACAGCCTGAAGCAGGTTGGGCGATTTTGTATCAACCGAGAGCAGGTTGGCAAATTTGGTTAATTCCTGCTGCTGACCGCACTGCTTTACTAAGTGAGTTTCAAGATTTAGAGCAGGTCTATCGCTGGATGTTGGAACAGCAGCAACAATATCACTGCCTTCAAACCGATGCAGAACTCAAGCAAGCTGCTGTGCTAGAAGCTGCTCAAACTGTAACGATAGAAGCAGCACAAACTCAACCAATTTTTGCCACTGTAGACCCAGAAGAAAATAAAGCTGCAGATCCGCCAATTCAATTTGACTTTATTAGAGACCACATCGCTACAGAAGAAGTTGCCTCGTCTGATACTCAAGTTGTGGACGTGGCTAAAGATGAACTTACAATTGAACCGACAGCAGACCAAACGATCATTTCCAACGCAATACTGAATACAGCTCAGCCTGATGCAACGACAATAGATACTGCCCAGATGACGGCTGGCACGCAAAAACCAAGCGTCAACCCAGCTTATAATCTATTGTTAAGCCAATATAGTTGCCCCATTTCTGCGCTCAATCTTAGCCAAAATGAGTCAGCACAGTTGTATCGGGTCTTTTTGCCTGAAGCGCCAGAAGTCACGCAATATGCCGATGTATTGGTGCATTTGTCTGATCCCGAAGAAGATCAGCAACAGGTGTTGGCGCGTGCGGTATATTTGGCAGAGCAAACCAATACGCAAGGACGCTTTATTAAATATGTGGTACTGCTTGGCGCATTAGATCAAATGCAAGCGATTCGTTTGACTCAAAACTTTTGCCAACAGTTTGAACATGAAATTGCAGCAATACGTGAAATTTCTTGGGAAAAATTACAAGAACATTTATTTGATTTCGATCAGCTTTTTCAATGCTATAGTCATGATGCTCAAATCGTGTGGCAGCAAGAGCATTATTTTCCTTTCATTCCGATACAGCACATTCAAACTACTAAGTTTATTCAGTTTGAAGAAAGTGAAGCACAGAGTCATACCCCTTTGATTTTACTGAAAGAACGACAAAAAATTCGTGTGATTCATGGTCAAAAGCGCTTACAACTGTCCCGTACTGAACAAGCTATACCGCACATTTTATTAGATCGACAACAAGGTATTAGTTGGCAAATGATTCAAAAAGTCATCTCCCAATTACAGCAACCGATTGATGCTTTGCAGTTATGCCAAGCACTTCAAATGTATCAAGAAAAAGAGGTTTCTGCCTAAAAACTGCCGTTTATATTATGATTTTGTAGCCAAGTCTTGCTTTTATCTCATAGATTTTCAACACTAACAAAAATGGCTTAAAGATCAGTAAATAATGTCAAGAATAAAGCACACATCGCCTTTTATATTAAGCTGTCTCTTAAGTGGGGTCGCAGGCATCACTTTTGCACAAGAATCAACTCAATCAGTGGATCAAGCCCATACGTCACTGCCACCTTATGAATTGCCTGTCGCTCCGCCAAGTGCAGTAGATAAAAGCAGTTTTTATTACACGATTCCACGTTGGATTGATGCTACACCGACGGTATTACCCGAACAATCCAATGAACCCATTGTACCTGCCACCGCAGAAACGGAACATTTAACTTGGTTCGATCAACGTCAAAAAAATATTCGCAACTGGGCAGATAAAACAGCACATAAACTGGATAACTGGTTTGGTGAACCAAGTCCTGAACAGCCTGCCTCAGCCACTTTACGGGTTTTGGTCGATAGCAGTTGGGACAAGCATAATGAATATGAAGTCAAACCTCGTATTCGCGGGAAAATCCAACTGCCTACGCTTGAAAATAAACTCAGTGTGGTCTTTGGTGATGACTCGCTCGATAACGAATTGCAAAATAACGTCGCCATTACCAACGAAAACCCAGCGCATGACGCAGACAAAACCGTAGACAGCAAACGTAGCCGTGAAGACAACAGTTCTCTGGCAATACGTTGGTCGAACTTTGCCGAGCGTCTACCTTTTGAAACAGATGTCGATTTAGGGGTACGTTCTGGCGATGATATTTATCTGCGTTTAAAAGCCTCTAAAGACTGGACTTTGGAAAATGATTTCTCTTTTCATGCCGAACAAATTTATCGTTATGGCATCGACAGTGAAAATTATCTCAGAACCAACTTGGAGCTCACGCACGCACGCCCCAATCAGGCTTTCTTGTCCAATCAATTTAGCCTGACCTATGCCGATGAACAAGATGATGATTTGGTTTGGGACAACTACACCTTTAGACAACATCAATTCTTTGCAGGCAACCGCTTTAACTATGGCATTTATACAGGCGGTTATTATCACGATGATGACTTACGTTTAAATCGTTGGGGGCCATTTGTCTCTTGGCGTCAACCATTTTTACGTGAATGGTTCTTTATTCAGGGCGATGTCAATTATTTAAATGATGATCGCGCAGATCGTAATCATTATCTCGGTGCTTTAGTGCGTTTAGAAGCCATTTTCTAAACAGGTAACATCTACAATCAAGCCAAATTAAAAAACCAAGTCTTGCGAACAGGACTTGGTTTTTTTGCAAGATGATCTTGCAAGATGACGATGCATTATTTGTACAACGCATCATCGATCATGTTCATGCGAAAGCAGACTTACTTTAACAGTAAGCTATTAATACGTTTCACATATTCCGCTGGGTCTTCAGGCAAGCCACCTTCAGCAATCACAGCTTGATCAAAAATCACATGCGCCAAATCATCAAATTGATTGGAGTCCTGTAATTTTTTCACCAAAGGATGCTCTGGGTTGATTTCCAAAATTGGCTTCATATCAGGTACAGCTTGCCCTGCATCCTTCAACATACGAATCAATTGTGGTGACAGTTCACCTTCACCTGTTACCAAACAAGCAGGGGAATCAACCAAACGTGTAGTCACACGCACTTCTTTGGTTTTACCGCTTAAAGATGCAGACAATTGCTCAACCACAGGTTTAAATTGTTCTGCAGCCGCGTCTAAAGCTTTCTTCTCTTCAGCATCTTGTAGATCGCCTAAATCAACCGCACCTTTAGATACGTTTTGCATTGGCGTGCCATCAAACTCCTGCACAAAGTTCATCGCCCACTCGTCTACGCGTTCTGCCATCAACAACACTTCAATGCCTTTTTTCTTAAACAACTCCAACTGTGGAGAATGCTTTGCTGCGTTCAAGTTGTCTGCCGTAACGTAGTAAATGGCTTTCTGACCTTCTTTCATTCGCGCTTTATAGTCCGCCAATGAGGTACTGATGTCATCATTACTTGAAGTAGCGTAGCGTAATAATTTCAGGATACGTTCACGGTTGCCAAAGTCTTCGCCTAAGCCTTCTTTTAAGACTGAACCAAATTCTTGATAGAATTGCTTAAATTTTTCTTGGTCTTTTTCATCTTCAGACTTGGCTAAATTGTCCAACATGGTCAACACACGACGGGTATTGCCTTCGCGGATGGTTTTAACATCACGGCTTTCTTGCAATAACTCACGGCTCACGTTCAATGGCAAATCGGCGCTATCCACCACACCTTGTACAAAACGTAGATAGTTCGGGATCAGGTTCTCTGCCTCATCCATAATAAATACGCGCTTCACATACAATTTAATCCCCGCTTTGGCTTCACGAGTAAAAATGTTGTGCGGTGCTTTACTTGGCACATACAACAACTGGGTGTATTCAGTACTGCCTTCAACGCGGTTATGCGCCCATGCCAATGGTGCGTCAAAATCATGACTGAGGTTTTTATAAAATTCGATGTACTGTTCTTCACTAATTTCGTTTTTATTGCGCGTCCACAACGCACTGGCCGAGTTAATTGCTTCCCATTCATCAGTTTTCACATACTGACCTGCTTTCGGCGTTTCACCTTCAGCTGCTTCTTCTTGCTGCCATACTTCTTTCTGCATTTGAATTGGCAAACTGATGTGATCAGAGTATTTATTGATGATCTGCTTAACTTTGTAGCTTTCTAAATAATCCAGTGCATCTTCACGCAAGTGCAGAATAATATCGGTACCCCGTTCTGCTTTGTGAATTTGCTCAACATCAAACTCGCCAGTACCCGTGCTGCTCCAACGCACGGCTTCATCTGCAGCCAATCCTGCACGGCGTGATTCCACAGTAATTTTATCTGCCACGATAAAACCTGAATAGAAACCCACACCAAATTGACCAATCAATTGCGCATCGGCTTTTTGATCGCCCGTTAATTTAGACATAAAGTCTTTGGTGCCCGATTTGGCAATGGTACCCAAATGCTCAATCGCTTCCTGTTGGCTTAAACCAATGCCGTTATCTGAAATGGTTATGGTTTTTTGATCTTGATCTAAACGAATACGCACACGTAAATCAGGATCATTTTCATAATATTCAGGATGATTGATACCCTCAAAACGTAATTTGTCGCAGGCATCTGATGCGTTAGAAATCAGTTCACGCAAAAAAATTTCAGGGTTGGAATAAAGAGAATGGGTCACCAAATGTAATAACTGCGCCACTTCGGCTTGGAAACTGTGTTTTTGGCTGTGCTCGCTCATTCATCACTCCTTAAATTCATAAACATGGTTATTGTTGGATGTGTTAATGAATTGGAGTGATTGCCAGATTTTTCAAGCCTAAACCCAGAAAAATTTAAAAAGGCGCACGTTGATAGACCTGATTTAAATGATCCTCTAATTTCTGCTGACGCAAATTATACACTTGGGTTAAACAATCGACGGAAGCGCCACAACGATCACGCAACTCTAACCAGCGAAATTGTTCATCACGAATTTGTGAACGCGTCCCCATGGCGACCAAACGGCTGACGATACGATAGGTGGTTGCCATTTTCACATCGGCATCATTAACCGCACGATGTTCACAAATGGCATACTCCGTTTGTGTTTTGGCTTTCTCACAAGAAAAACTCGCCGCATGCCCCGCGACACTCAGCATTAAACCAACACCCACAAGCCAACCGTATTTTATCAACATGAATCAATTCCTTCTTTATCGTTCTTTACTTTATCTTTCAGACTGTAAATGAACATGGCACATGCACTCAATTTTTTCATTCGATTCATTTGTTATTTTTTGCAATAAAAAACCCCATCATAAAGATGGGGTTGCGCTGATTTTTATTATTATAAAGAGCTACGTTTTATGATTAGAATTTGTAGCTATAACCGATGGTATACACCATTGGGTCGATGTCTAAATCAAACTTAGCCGCCGTTGCACCTGCAGCCGTTTTAGCAGTTACTTCTGGACTCAATTGTGCATAACGTGCATCAAAGAACACACCCCAGTTTTTCGCATCAGCTGGCTGGAAGTTAAAACCAACTTGACCTGCAAAACCAAAGTCTTCTTTAACTTTTACATCCAAAGAAGCTAAAGCACCTGACGTTTTTTCATCCCAAGCAACAAATGCTGTACCACCCACCCCAATGTATGGGGTAAAACCAGTTGAGTTTTTAAAGTGATATTTTGCAGTTAGTGTTGGCGGTAAGTGCTTAATTTTTACAACATCATTACCATTTAGAGCTACATCATGACTAATTGGTGCAGCCAATAAAAGCTCTGTAGAGATATTGTCATTAAAGAAATATTCTACTGAAGGCGTAAATGCATATTCATGGTCAGCCTCAAAAGTACCAAGTGCAGGGTTTGTAACATTCGTATCAGCAGTTGGAGAAATAACAGAACCACCAACTTTAACTTGCCATTGACCAGCCATTGCAGAAGCAGACATACCCATTAATGCAATTAGAGCAACTTGCTTTAACATTTTAAAACCACCTTTAGAATAAAAATCTTAACGCTTAATTAATATTAAACATGACTGCTATTAATATGCAACACATATTAAACATATATTTTAAATTATTTTACAACTCATTCATTATTATATAAATTTACTTTAAATAGACCAAATTACTTGGTTTTAAAACCCGAGTTAATTAATAAAGTTTATATTATTATTTCCCGACTATATTACTCAATTTTATTTAAAATTAAATTAAAATATCTATTTAAAATACATCTTGTATTTATTTAAAAATTAAACAAATTTATTTTAAATTAATTAATTCACTCAGAATTTTCTATTTTTAAATCATAGAAAATCAATAAAAATTATTAAAATTAAATAAAGAGAATTAAAATCATCTTCATTCTAATATTAGAAGTTAATTACAACGAAAATGAATCATTCTGTTTGAAGATTTTAAATCGTGTATTGAGATTCAATCGGCAGATGCAAGGATGAATTTGAGAAAGATTCTTCTTGTCGTTTTAGCACGATGCTGCAACGTGCCCAACCTATTCTGAACACGTGTGCTTACAAATTTTGGTGATGATTTACAGCACCATCGCTGCAATCCAGCCAAAAATAATCAGTGGAATATTAAAGTGAATAAAAGTCGGTACCACACTGTCTTTCATGTGGTCGTGCTGCCCATCCATATTTAAACCCGAAGTTGGCCCCAAGGTTGAATCCGATGCTGGAGAACCCGCATCTCCTAAGGCTGCTGCTGTACCAATAATCGCAATGGTTGCTGCAGGGCTAAAACCGAACTGCAAACATAAAGGCACATAAATAATCGCTAAAATAGGCACGGTAGAGAAAGATGAGCCAATCCCCAAGGTGATTAACAAACCAATCAATAACATTAAAAATGCAGCCAAAGCTTTGCTATTGCCAATCCATTCCACCGACGCTTCTACCAAAGCAGGCACTTGATTAGTCGCTTCAATCACTGAAGCGAAACCTTGTGCAGCAATCATAATAAAGCCGATGAGTGCCATCATACGCATACCTGTAATGATCACATCATCTGCTTCTTTCCATTTGAAAATTCCCGCACAGCTTAAAATGGCAACACCCACCAAACCTGCCAGAATCATCGAATCTGAATACAATTGCACCGCCAAGGTTGCAATAATCGCAAACACTGCCATCCACAAGGTAAATTTTGCAATCTGAGGCGCTTGTAGGGTTGGCGCGGCGGTATTTGCATTGAGCTCACTCGAAATGCTTTGGGTACGCTCTACCTGCACATCTTGATAATGTCGAGGCTTACGATAGCTCACAAACAACGCGATCAATAGCCCAATAAACATCCCAAACACAGGAATAAACATGGCAGCAGGAATATCTTCATTTTGAATGGCAAAACCATACGGAGCACCAAAGGTGTTGATATTGTGCGCCAAAATATCATTCAGAAAGATTGCACCGAAACCCACAGGAACAAACATATAGGTGGCAACCAAACCAAAAGTCAGCAAACAAACCACTGCACGACGGTCTAGGTTTAAATGATTGAAAACACTTAATAAAGGTGGAATCAATACAGGAATAAATGCAATATGTACAGGGATTAAGTTTTGTGAAAATACCGCTGCCAAAGCCACAGTAAAATAAATCAGATATTTAACGCGGTTCTGTACCTTAGTATTACTGCCACCTGTTAAAGTGCGAATCAGCTTATACGCCAATAAGTCTGGCAAACCTGAACGTGCCAAAGCCAAAGCAAATGCACCTAAAATACCGTAAGCAAGAGCAATTTTAGCGCCACCACCTAAACCATTATTAAACGCATCTAAAGTGCCTTGTAAGCCTAAACCAGCCAGTAAACCACCTGAGACTGCACCAATAACCAAGGCAAAAACCACAGGCACACGAGCCAACGACAATCCGAACATGATTGCAATGGCAGCAAGAATTGCGAACATAAGAGATGAAAATTCAAAAAAGAAGCTATTTTATCAGAGATTATGCAGATTGGAGTTGACCAAACATTCAACTCCGACAAGCGTTTCTGATTTAAATTGCTGCAGCATGTGAATTTGCATGACCTAAAGCAAAATCACGGATGGCAGTAGCAACTGCTTGCGGCTGACTAAGAATCGCCCAGTGATTAGCTGCCAACTCTACACGTTGAAAATCATCTACCCAAAGCGACATTTCATCAATCAATTCAGCACCCACAAATTGATCATATTTCAAGACAATAGCTTGCACAGGACAAATTGCATAACGTTGACGCGGCTTTAATAAACGTGGGATAAAATTGGCACGATATAAATTGACGCCATAGCGCCCATCTTTGCGGATATTAGGATTGACCGGAATATCTTGATCGCGTTCTAAGCGCATCACTACCTGACGCCATTGTTCAGGTTGAAAGAACTGCCAAACTGTAGGCGCAAGTGCAGGAAGTTGAAAGGCAGCAATATACCAAGATTTACGCATTTGTTTGAAAAATTTAATTTTATTTTCAGAAAACTGCTTACGCATCCAGAACGCTGCATGATCCAAACATGGGCCTGAAATACTGCTGTACGATAAAATTCGTCCCTTTAATTCTGGATCCGTCACTGCTTCCCAAGACTGAATTGAACCCCAGTCATGAGCTGCCAAGTGAAATGCACGCTGCCCCAAAACGGCATTAGCAACAGCCATTAAATCTGCAGCCAATTGAGCCAAGCTATAGGCACGAATGGATTTGGGAATGGAGGATTGTCCCGCACCACGTACATCGTAACTCACCACATAAAAATCTTGTACCAACACGGCAATCACGCGTTTCCAGACTACTTGGTTATCTGGATAGCCATGCAGCAAAATCAATGCAGGTGCTGTTTTTTCACCCCAAGTTTTGACATAAAGCTGTTGTCGATCAGAGGTTTCAATCCATTGCGTTTGCGCTTGCATAAACATCTTTTTTATTTTTATTCACCTTTGTTGCACTCAGCATAACAAAACATGCCATATTGATGCCTAAATTTTAGACTAATATAAGGCATCCAGACTTGAAAGATATAGTTAAAATCATATGAATCTGCTTAAAAAACTACAAAGTATTCCACTTATTTCTAAATATTTTTTAAATCGTTATGCACCCTATCGCGGTGCAGGTATTGAAATTGATCAAATCGATTTAGCCAACCACCATGTCCGTGTCAAAATGCCACTCACCCGCAAAAATCAAAATATTGTCGGCGTACATTTTGGCGGCAGCCTCTATTCTATGGTCGATCCTTTCTATATGCTCATTCTGATGCATCACTTGGGTTCAACATATATTGTTTGGGATAAAGCGGCAACGATTCATTTCCTTGCCCCAGGACGCAGTACGGTGTATGCCGATATTCGCCTGAGTGCCGCTGAAGTCGAGGAAATCAAACAGATCGCAGAAGACTATGCGCCTCTGACACGTCAATATACGCTCAATATTGTCGATGAATCAGGTGTTCGAATTGCAGAAGTGCATAAAACTTTATATATCCGACGTAAAAAGCCCAAAGCCGTAGCAACGTAATTTTTAGCTCACATAAAAATGCAGAATCTAATGATTCTGCGTTGTTGGTAATATTATTTTAATCAAAAGACAAAAAGATCAATGTCACCGACAAACTTCTCTACTCTTTTTGAGCAGGTATGAATTAATTAACGTATTACAGTTGATACATCAGTGGATCATAAAAATTATAAACATTGATAGTATTTAAAATTAAAGGATTATTAAAATGAAAAAAAATCTTGTGCCAATCTTTTCCCTACTTTGTTTCTATTCATCGACATCCCTCCATGCTTTGGTGCCGAATACATTTACCAAAGTCCAGACTTTGAAAAATGTGGCTTATGGATCTCATCCTCAACAAGTGATGGATGTCTATTTCCCTGCCAAAGTACTCACAGATCAAACACCAGCCCCGCTCATGATGATGGTCCATGGCGGTGCTTGGAAAATGGGTGATAAAAATCATGCTGCTGTGGTCAAAAATAAGCTGAGTTACTGGACCAAGCAAAACTGGATTTTTGTGTCTATCAACTATAGATTAGTTCCAGATGTGACCGTACAGCAGCAAACTCAGGATATCGCCCAAGCGCTTATTTATATCCAAAATCAGGCACCGCATTGGCATGCTGACTCAAAACGCTTGGTGCTGATGGGACATTCTGCGGGCGCACACCTGGTCAGTCTATTAACCGTTCGCCCCCATTGGCTGGCACCCCAGCCACAGCCTTGGCGTGCTACAGTTGCTTTAGATAGCGCGGCTTATGATATAGAAAAGATAATGCAAACACGTCATGCACGTTTTTATGATCAAGCCTTTGGTGATCAACCTTCCAACTGGAAAGCCCTTTCTCCGATAGCTCAGCTACATCAAGCTTTACCTGCATTTCTCGCGGTGTGCTCAACCATCCGTGCAGATCAACCCTGTACTCAAGCTCGACAATTTATTCAACAAGCACAGAAATTCGGAACTCAAACCCAGTTATTGCCTGTCCGACTTTCACATGCTGAAATCAACAAGTCATTGGGACAAAATAATGCTTATACTCAAGCAGTCAATCAATTTATCCAAACGCATTAATTTTTCAGCTAGCGCATAAAAAACGCAGAATCATAAGACTCTGCGTTGGATGTACTGAAATATAAATACTTCAGTAGGATGGCATGGCTGTTCGTATTCAGATTAACGCTTTTGCTCGATGGCTGCACCAGCACCACCACCAACAGCACCACCGATTGCAGCGCCTGCATTACCACCTATCACTTCTTTACCTAAAATTGAACCAATCGCACCGCCAATTCCACTATAGGTTGCGTTACGGTTAGAACCATCTTGGGTTTTACTTCCAACTGCTGCACCTGCACCTGCGCCTGCTGCTGCACCAACACTACCACCTACGCTGTTACCCGCTGCGCCACCAACGGCACCGCCTAATGCTGCTGCACCAATACGTTGGTCATTTGAACTCATGCTCTCACAACCCGCCATTAACATGGTCGATACTGTGGCAACTGCCAATACGCTAAATACTTTTTTCATCGCGATGTCTCCCCGCTGTTGTTGATTTTAAGTGTAGTGCATCTTGCGGCATCAACTTTGAAAAATCTGTTACCAAGCACAGTAAGATATGAGTATTTCTGTAAAATGCTTAAGGCATCATAAAGGATTCTGTACCCTCTTCTTCAAGTACCACCACATCACGTGTGGTTTTACCATCTTCAGTAAACACAGCATGAGAAACTGTTTCTTTGCTTTCAGGCGTTTTGACCCGATCCAGTTTTAATGTGCGATGAATTGGCGCCTGCCCCTGCTTATATTCCATGCCTTCTGCATCAATCGTTTTCACTTCAGAAATGACTTTACCATCCTGCTTTAGGGTTTTATTCAACTCAATTTTTGAGGTTGGTACAATCACCCCACCTTTTTGAATCACAGGAATACCCAATTGTTTCTCTGAAAACTGTGCTTGATCATCATCAAAAACAACTTCCTTTGCCACAATATCTTTACCCTGATTGCTCACTTCAAAAATCGTGGCTTCTACATGGCGTATAGGCTTTTCACCTGTCACTGTACGAATCACTTCAGTTTTTAGAATAGGCACAATGGCTTTGTCTTTCACCACAATGCTGTTTGGCATTGGTGCAGCCGAAACAGACACACTCAGTAGCATTGCCGATAAACACAGTGTCAGTCCTCTAAATTGCATAAGCTATCCCCTTAGTTTTCTTGATATTTTTAAATTGTTCTTAATTCACTATATGCAATATTGCGGCTTTATTAAAGCAAAATATGCAACTAAAACGTTGGCAAAAAAAAGACGCCTCGAAAGGCGTCTTTAAATGATGCTTTAAAACGAATTAGAGATCATTAAATTCATCGCTAAATGCTTGGCTTAATGCTTGATCTACATCAGAGAAATCATTCACTAATGCCAATTCAGCAGCTTCAGCTTCTTGACGACGACGCTCTAAGTGGTAAGCAAGACCCGTACCTGCTGGGATCAAACGACCCACAACAACGTTCTCTTTCAAGCCACGTAAATCATCTTCTTTACCTGTTACAGCCGCTTCAGTTAACACACGTGTAGTTTCCTGGAACGATGCAGCAGAAATGAACGAGTCTGTTGAAAGCGATGCTTTGGTGATACCCATCAATTGACGTTCAAACTTCGCTGGGAACTTGTTTTGTGCAAGTACAGCTTGGTTTTCTTGTACCACGCGAATGTAATCCACTTGTTCGCCTTTGATGAAGCTCGTATCGCCACCATCGGTGATTTCAACTTTACGCAACATTTGACGCACGATGACTTCAATGTGCTTATCGTTAATTTTTACACCTTGTAAGCGGTAAACGTCTTGAACTTCGTTCACGATGTAGTTGGTTAATGCCACTTCACCTTTCAAGCGTAAGATGTCATGTGGGTTTTGTGGACCATCAGAAATGGTTTCACCACGGTTCACATGCTCACCTTCAAACACGTTGATGTTACGCCATTTTGGAATCAACTCTTCGTAAATCTCAGAGCCATCATCTGGTGTAATCACTAAACGGTTCTTACCTTTGGTTTCTTTACCAAAGCTCACGATACCTGACACTTCTGCAAGAATCGCATGCTCTTTTGGTTTACGTGCTTCAAATAAGTCTGCAACGCGTGGTAAACCACCGGTAATATCACGAGTACGTGAAGATTCTTGTGGTACACGACCAATAACGTCACCCACACCGATATTTTCGCCATCACGGACAGAAAGAATCGTGTTCTGTGGCAAGAAGTAGAACTGTTCGCCACCATCCACAGTGTCTAATACCACAGCAGGACGTAAGTCTTTACCTGACGCAGGACGTGAAGTCACTGGCAAGATTTCAACTGTGGTCATACCTGTTGCATCATCAGTTTTCGAGGTTGCAGTCACGCCATCAGCAATTTGGCTGAAACGGATTTTACCCGCAACTTCGGTCACAAGTGGATGCGTGTGTGGATCCCAAGTCGCCACAATGCCGCCAGCTTCTACCGCTTCGCCATCTTTGAGCAAGATTGACGCACCGTATGGCAGTTTATAACGCTCACGCTCACGACCTAACTCATCGGCAATACCAATTTCACCTGAACGTGAAACAGATACCAAGTGACCTTTAGCGTGTTGTACAGTTTTCACGTTATGGAAACGTACTGAACCTTTGTTACGCACTTGTACGCTATTGGCTGCAGAAGTTCGGCTTGCCGCACCACCCACGTGGAATGTACGCATGGTTAACTGTGTACCTGGCTCACCAATCGATTGAGCAGCCATTACACCCACAGATTCACCTGGATTCACCAAGTGACCACGTGCTAGGTCACGACCATAACACTTCGCACATACACCAAAGGTCGATTCACAAGATACCACTGAACGTACTTTTACTTCATCGACACCTTGCTCTTCTAAGAAGTTAGCAAGTTTTTCATCAATGAGTGTGTTACGTGGCAGAATAACTTCGTCTGAACCCGCTTTCTTCACATCTTCTGCAGTTACACGACCTAATACACGCGTACCAAGGTTTTCAATGACATCACCACCTTGAATGAATGGTGTCATCACTAAACCGCCATAAGTACCGCAATCTGGCTCAGTAATTACCAAGTCTTGTGCAACGTCAACCAAACGACGTGTCAAGTAACCTGAGTTCGCTGTTTTCAATGCGGTATCGGCCAAACCTTTACGCGCACCGTGAGTTGAAATGAAGTACTGAAGTACCGTCAAACCTTCACGGAAGTTCGCTTTAATTGGCGTTTCAATGATCGAACCATCTGGTTTCGCCATCAAACCACGCATACCCGCCAACTGACGAATCTGTGCCGCACTACCACGCGCACCTGAATCCGACATCATGTAGATCGAGTTGAATGATTTTTGCTTCTCGTCTTCACCCTGTTTGTTTTTCACAGTTGTGAATGACAAGTTGTCCATCATCGCTTTAGCAACTTGGTCGTTGGTACGTGCCCAAATATCGACCACTTTGTTATAACGCTCACCCGCAGTTACGAAGCCTTGCTCGAACTGTTGTTCAATTTCACGAACTTCAGTTTCTGCTTTTTCAATAATTTCTTGTTTTTGTGGTGGAATAACCATGTCTTCCATACCCACAGAAACACCTGAACGTGTCGCTTGACGGAAGCCCAAGTACATCAATTGGTCTGCAAAAATAACCGTGTCTTTTAGACCTAATTTACGGTAGCAAGAGTTGATTAACTTTGAGATGTTCTTTTTGTTCATCTCTAGGTTAATTTGCTCGAAGCTTAAACCTTCAGGCACAACTTCCCAAAGCAAGCAGCGACCTGGTGTCGTATCTACAACAATAGTTTGTTGCTCACGCTCACCATTTTCATTGATTACGGTTTGGTGTACACGTGCTTTTACGCGAGCGTGTAAGTCAACTTGACCCGTTGCAAGTGCACGGTTTACTTCGTGCGTATCTGCAAACACCATGCCTTCACCTTTGGCATTGATTGCATCACGCGTGATGTAATACAAGCCCAACACCACGTCCTGAGATGGTACGATGATTGGTTCACCGTTCGCAGGAGACAAGATGTTGTTGGTGGACATCATTAACGCACGCGCTTCTAATTGCGCTTCAAGCGTTAATGGTACGTGTACCGCCATTTGGTCACCGTCGAAGTCGGCGTTAAACGCAGCACAAACGAGTGGGTGTAGACGGATGGCTTTACCTTCAATCAGGATCGGTTCAAATGCTTGAAGACCCAAACGGTGAAGTGTAGGCGCACGGTTCAACATCACTGGGTGTTGACGAATCACAGAGGCAAGTACGTCCCAAACTTCTGGGGTTTCGCGCTCAACCATTTTCTTCGCAGCTTTAATGGTGGTAGCTTGACCTGAAGCTTGTAGTTTCGCAAAGATGAATGGCTTGAACAGTTCAAGTGCCATTTTCTTCGGAAGACCGCACTGGTGTAAACGTAGGTTTGGACCAACGGTAATCACCGAACGACCTGAATAGTCAACACGCTTACCAAGTAAGTTTTGACGGAAACGACCTTGCTTACCTTTGATCATATCTGCCAAAGATTTAAGCGGACGCTTGTTTGAACCTGTGATTGCACGACCACGACGACCGTTATCTAACAAGGCATCAACAGACTCTTGTAACATACGTTTTTCGTTACGTACGATGATGTCTGGCGCTGCAAGGTCAAGAAGACGCTTCAAACGGTTGTTACGGTTAATCACACGACGATAAAGATCGTTCAAGTCAGACGTCGCAAAACGACCACCTTCAAGTGGAACCAACGGACGAAGATCTGGTGGAAGTACAGGCAGTACATTCATCACCATCCATTCTGGCTTGTTGTTCGACTCTTTGAACGCTTCCATCAACTTCAAACGCTTAGACGCTTTTTTCAGCTTAGTTTCTGAAGTTGTTTGTGGAATTTCTTCACGTAAACGAGCAATTTCAGCTTCAAGATCGATGTCTTTTAACAAGTCTTGAACTGCTTCAGCACCCATTTTCGCAGTGAATTCATCACCATGCTCTTCTAGAGCATTGAAGTATTCTTCGTCATTGAGAAGTTGATATTTCTCAAATGGCGTCATACCTGGGTCAGTAACCACATAAGATTCGAAATACAATACGCGCTCGATATCACGTAAAGTCATATCAAGTAATAAACCAATACGGCTTGGTAATGATTTCAAGAACCAAATGTGTGCAACTGGAGAAGCGAGTTCGATGTGACCCATACGCTCACGACGAACTTTTGCAGTCGTTACTTCAACGCCACATTTTTCACAAATGACGCCTTTGTATTTCATACGCTTGTATTTACCACACAAGCATTCGTAATCTTTTACTGGACCAAAAATTTTGGCACAGAATAAACCATCACGTTCAGGCTTAAACGTACGATAGTTAATGGTTTCTGGCTTTTTAACTTCACCGTGAGACCATGACTTAATCATTTCTGGTGACGCAAGACCAATACGGATGCGGTCAAACTCTACTGGAGCATGACCGTCTGAATCCGTCTTTTTGCGCATGATATCGAGCAAGTCTTTCAATTTTTTTCTCCGTGTGCTGGGAGGCTGTTTTCACATCCCAACTGGGTCACAAATATTGTTTTTTAACTGAGTTTTAATCCCCCTTAATCCCCCTTTTTCAAAGGGGGAAAAGTCCCTCTTTTATAAAGAGGGATTTAGGGAGATTTAATGGAGATGCTTAGTCACCATTTTTCAGTTCAATGTTGATACCTAAAGAACGGATCTCTTTGGTCAATACGTTAAACGATTCAGGCATACCTGGGTCCATATAATGGTTACCATCTACAATGTTCTTATAGATACGGGTACGACCTTCAACGTCATCCGACTTCACAGTGAGCATTTCTTGCAGCGTATAAGCAGCACCGTATGCTTCAAGTGCCCAGACTTCCATCTCACCGAAACGCTGACCACCGAATTGTGCCTTACCACCTAACGGCTGTTGCGTTACAAGTGAGTAAGAACCTGTAGAACGTGCATGCATCTTGTCATCTACCAAGTGGTTAAGTTTGAGCATGTACATATAACCTACAGTCACAGGACGGTCGAATTTCTCGCCTGTACGTCCATCATACAATACGGTCTGACCAGAACGTGGTAATTCAGCAAGTTCAAGCAATTCTTTGATTTGACCTTCTTCAGCACCATCAAATACTGGAGTAGCCAATGGAACACCTGCACGCAAGTTACCCGCCAATACCAAGATTTCATCATCAGTTAAGCTGTCAAGATCTTCTTGCTCGCCACCCACTTTGTTATAAATCTTGTCTAGGAACGCACGTAGTTCAGCAATCTCACGTTGTTGTTTGAGCATCTTGTCAATTTGCTCACCCAAACCTTTGGCTGCCATACCCAAGTGTGTTTCAAGAATCTGACCCACGTTCATACGAGATGGTACACCTAGTGGGTTCAATACGATGTCAACAGGTACACCGTTAGCATCGTGCGGCATGTCTTCTACTGGCAAGATGTTAGATACAACACCTTTGTTACCGTGACGACCCGCCATCTTATCACCCGGTTGGATGCGACGTTTAACAGCCAAGTACACCTTAACAACTTTCAACACGCCTGTAGTGAGCTCATCGCCTGTAGAAAGTTTACGTTTCTTCTCAGCAAATTTCTCATCAATTTCAAAGCTCTTCTCTTTCAAGAAGGTTTGAATTTGCGTTAAGCGTTCAGCAATCGCTTCATCACTTGGTTGAATTTCAAGTAAATCCACTAAAGCCAAGCCTGACAACATATCTTCAGAAAGCTTGTCGCCACGTTTGGTTGTACCGCCACCGTTAGACTCTTGGCCTTTCAATAAACGGATGATACGTTCACGTGCAGCTTCTTCAAAGATTTTGTATTCTTCTTTCAAGTCTTTGCGATATGCATCTAACTGTGCTTTTTCAATTGCTTGCGCACGTTCGTCTTTTTCAAGACCATCGCGGGTAAACACTTGAACGTCAATCACTGTACCTTTAGTACCTGATGGCACGCGAAGCGATGAATCTTTAACGTCAGCCGCTTTTTCACCAAAGATTGCACGAAGCAATTTTTCTTCAGGTGTTAATTGCGTTTCACCTTTAGGTGTTACTTTACCTACAAGGATATCGCCCGCAGTCACTTCAGCACCAATATAAACAATACCTGACTCGTCTAATTTAGACAGTGCAGCTTCGCCTACGTTTGGAATATCAGCTGTGATTTCTTCAGCACCCAATTTGGTATCACGTGCAACACATGACAATTCTTGAATGTGAATCGACGTTAGACGGTCTTCTTGAAGTACACGCTCAGAAAGCAAGATCGAGTCTTCGTAGTTATAACCATTCCAAGTCATGAACGCAACGCGCATGTTCTGACCAAGCGCAAGCTCACCGCCATCAGTCGATGGGCCGTCAGCCAATACATCACCACGACCAACCTTATCACCCATCTTCACCAAAACTTTTTGGTTAATACAAGTGTTCTGGTTCGAACGCGTGTATTTGATCAGGTTGTAGATATCCACACCTGCTTCACCTGCGATCATTTCTTCTTCGTTAACACGAATCACCACACGTGACGCATCAACATATTCAATACGACCACCACGTTTCGCGATCACACATACACCTGAGTCATGCGCTACGTTGGCTTCCATACCTGTACCAACAAGTGGCTTGTCGGCAATTAAAGTTGGAACCGCTTGACGTTGCATGTTCGAACCCATCAAGGCACGGTTGGCGTCATCGTGCTCAAGGAATGGAATCAGTGATGCTGCAACAGAAACAACCTGTTGTGCAGATACGTCCATGTGCGTTACACGCTCTGGTGGCATACGCACGAAATCACCTTGGTGACGTACAGATACGAATTCTTCTGTTAAGTTGCCATCTTGGTCTACGCTTGAATCCGCTTGCGCAATAATTGTGCCGACTTCTTCAATTGCAGATAAGTATTCAACTTCTTCAGTCACACGGCCTTCAACGACTTTACGGTATGGTGTTTCCAAGAAACCAAAATTGTTGGCTTTGGCATACACAGAAAGTGAGTTAATCAAACCAATGTTTGGACCTTCAGGCGTTTCAATTGGACATACACGACCATAGTGAGTTTGGTGTACGTCACGCACCTCAAAGCCTGCGCGTTCACGTGTCAAACCACCTGGACCAAGCGCAGATACACGACGCTTATGCGTGATTTCAGACAATGGGTTGTTTTGGTCCATGAACTGAGACAATTGGCTTGAACCAAAGAATTCTTTGATTGCAGCAGCCACTGGCTTCGCGTTGATTAAATCTTGCGGAGACAAGTTGTCTGTTTCAGCTTGAGACAAACGCTCTTTAACAGCACGTTCTACACGCACTAAACCAACACGGAATTGGTTTTCTGTCATCTCACCTACTGAACGCACGCGACGGTTACCTAAGTGGTCGATGTCGTCGACTTCACCTTTACCGTTACGGATTTCAATTAAGGTTTTCAGTACGTCGGTAATGTCTTCATTTGACAAAATACCTTCAACTTCACGCGACTTCTGATCTGTACCCACTTCGTAAGGACGACCCAAACGACGGTTAAACTTCATACGACCAACTGGCGATAAATCATAACGCTCAGAAGAGAAGAACAAGTTATTGAACAGATTTTCAGCGGCTTCTTTCGTTGGTGGCTCACCTGGACGCATCACTTTGTAGATTTCTACAAGCGCATCTTCACGACCCGTTGTAGTATCTGCACGTAAAGTATCGGCAATGAAAGAACCACGGTCGATGTCATTGGTGAACAGAATATTGAACTGTTTTACGCCGCCTTCAGCAATTTTAACCATGACTTCATGGCTTAACAGCGTGTTTGCAGCAATCACTTCGCCATCACGTAAAGCAATGTCTTCTGCCGTGATGCGTTCGTACAAGTATTCATCTGGAACTGAAAGTTTTTCTAGGCCAGCAGCTTCCATTTGACGTACGTGACGCGCATTAATACGTTTACCTTGTTCAACAATCACTTTACCGTCAGCATCAGTGATGTCGAATTGCGCCATTTCGCCACGTAAGCGTTCTGGTACAAGGTCAATCTGGTAGCTACCCATGTCTAAGTAGACAGGTACTTTCTCAAAGAACAAGTCTAGGATTTGTTCGTTGCTATAACCTAATGCACGCAATACCACAGTCGCTAATAATTTACGACGACGGTCAATACGTACATACACCAAGTCTTTGGCATCGAATTCAAAGTCTAACCATGAGCCACGGTAAGGAATGATACGTGCTGAATACAACACTTTACCGCTCGAGTGGGTTTTACCTTTATCGTGGTCAAAGAACACACCTGGTGAACGGTGTAATTGAGATACGATCACACGCTCGGTACCGTTAATTACGAAAGTACCGTTATCCGTCATTAAAGGCATTTCGCCCATATAGACTTCTTGTTCACGCACATCTTTGATTGATTTTGTTTCGCGATCTTTAATGATCAAACGAATTTTTACGCGCATTGGTGCCGCATAAGTTGAGCCGCGAAGAATACACTCACGCACGTCAAACTCAGGCTTACCAAGACTATACTCAACAAATTCTAAAGCAGCATTGCCAGAATAACTTTCTATAGGAAAAACTGAACGAAATGCGGCTTGGAGACCGATATCTTCGCGGCTTTTTGGAGTTTTGCCATCTTGTAGAAATGTACGGTACGAGTCGACTTGAATCGAAAGCAAGTACGGTGCATCCATCACTTGGGGCAATTTACCAAAATTCTTACGGATCCGTTTCTTTTCGGTATATGAGTATGCCATCTGGAGTCCTCGGAAAGTAAACTAAACCCGCCTGCAGAACGGGTTTAGAAGGAATTACGCAGGCCGATATGGCCACCACTCTTTACAAATGCTGCAATTTTTAGTGGTATTAAAACGCTTAACAATATTTTCAAATGTGGAAAAATATTGGTAAGCGTTTGATTATATTGATTTATATTCTTTTTGATGGTTTTTCCATCATTCAAACAAAAATCGAGCCGATAATTGTAACGCAAAAAGGCTGATGACCCAAGAGCCATCAGCCATTTTTTGGAGCCGATTGTAAAAAAATCGACTCCCCTTAAGATTACTTAAGTGTAACTGTAGCACCAGCTTCTTCAAGTTTCTTCTTAAGCTCTTCACCTTCTTCTTTAGAAACAGCTTCTTTGATCACTGAAGGAGCGCCTTCAACGATGTCTTTAGCTTCTTTAAGACCAAGGCCAGTAGCTTCACGAACTGCTTTAATTACAGCAACTTTGTTCGCACCGAAAGAAGTCAACTCAACGTTGAATTCTGATTGCTCTTCTGCAGCACCAGCAGCAGCGCCAGGAGCAGCAGCAACAGCTACAGCAGCAGCTGATACATTGAATTTCTCTTCAAAAGCAGAGATAAGTTCAACAAGTTCAAGAACAGTTTTTTCAGCAACTGCGTTTAAGATTTCTTCGTTAGTTAAAGCCATGAGAATAACTCCAAATGGAAATTGAATGGTGTGGAAATAAATTTCAGCTTATGCAGCTTCTGACTCGTTTTTCTCTTTGAGCGCAGTAATAAGGCGACCCAATTTCGAAATAGGAGCTTGAAGAACGTTTGCAAGCATAGTAAGCGCTTTTTCTTGGTTCGGAAGATTCGCAATTACGCTAACTTCAGCACCTTGGTAAAGTTTGCCGTCAAATGCAGCAGCTTTAAGTTCAAATGCTTTGTTTGTTTTAGCGAATTCTTCGAACAAGCGTGCAGCTGCACCCATGTCGTCTTCAGAAGTCGAGAAAGCTAAAATTGTTGGGCCAACAAGGTTGTCGTTCAAGATCGTGAATTGCGTATCTTGAAGAGCGCGTTTTGCCAAAGTATTACGTACAACACGTGTAGTAACGCCTAATTTACGCGCTTCAACACGTAGAGCCGTTAATTGCTCAACGCTTAAACCCTGATAGTCAGCAACAACAGCTGAGAACGCTTTAGAAGCAACTTCGTTTACTTCTGCTACGATCTGTTTTTTGTCTTCGATAAGAAGAGCCATTGTAAAACCTCCTAACGGTGATTTATGTACTTACACGAAGTACACTCCCAATTCGTAAATTCAAAACTGAATTTACACGCGGAGGATGAATAAATCACACCACCGCGTCTACCCAGGCTGGGATATTAAGAAAGCAGCATAAAACCACTTTCGCCTGAGGTCTTTGACGCTGATAAATTCTCATTTACCAATTCAAAGTCCGCCTGAATATCCCCTCTCCTGCTAGGAGAGGCTAGGGAGATGTTTAACTCTCATCCCAACCTTCTCCCAGAGGAAGAAGGAGACTTTTCAGGACTTTAAAATTCTTGCTAAGTCAGACTTAGTTAGAAACGTTTTGTACATCAATAGTAAGACCAGGGCCCATAGTTGAGCTTAAAGTGATCTTTTTGATGTAAACACCTTTAGAAGTTGCAGGCTTTAACTTTTTCAAGTCAGCAACTAAAGTTTCAACGTTTGAACGAACAGCTTCAGCAGTAAAACCTACTTGGCCAATCGCAGCGTGGATGATACCCGCTTTGTCTACACGGTAACGTGCTTGACCTGCTTTTGCATTTTTAACTGCAGTTGCAACGTCAGGAGTTACAGTACCCACTTTAGGGTTTGGCATTAAGCCACGTGGACCAAGAATCGTACCCAACTTACCTACTACGCGCATTGCATCCGGAGCTGCAATCACAACGTCAAAGTCAAGGTTACCCGCTTGAATGCTTTCAGCTAAGTCGTCGAAACCAACCACGTCTGCGCCTTCAGCTTTAGCAGCTTCTGCAGCAGCACCTTGAGCGAAAACAGCTACACGTACAGTTTTACCAGTACCTGCAGGAAGTGTAGTCGCACCACGAACAACCTGATCAGATTTACGTGGGTCAACACCTAGGTTTACCGCAACATCCAAAGATTCTTTGAATTTAGCAGCAGGAAGGTTGTTTAGAACTTCAACTGCTTCTTCCAAAGTGTAAACTTTGTTTGCTTCTACAGCAGCAGCAATGGCTTTTTGACGTTTAGTTAACTTTGCCATGTCTTATAGCTCCACATCCAAGCCCATAGAACGTGCAGAACCAGCAATGGTACGCACACGTGCTTCTAAATCAGCACCAGTTAAATCTGGTTCTTTAGTAGTCGCGATTTCTTCTAATTGAGCACGAGTCAACTTACCAACTTTGTTTTTGTTAGGTACAGCTGAACCCTTTTGAATGCCTGCAGCTTTCTTAAGAAGAATTGCAGCAGGAGGAGTTTTCATGATGAATGTGAACGACTTGTCGTTGTACACAGTGATCACTACAGGAATTGGCAAACCTGGTTCAACTTTTTGTGTAGCAGCATTGAATTCTTTACAGAATGCCATGATGTTAACACCACGTTGACCTAATGCAGGACCAATTGGTGGAGATGGATTCGCTTTACCAGCTGGAACTTGCAGCTTGATATAGCCGTCAATCTTCTTAGCCATTTCAAATTACCTCTGGGTACAAACGCCGCTAGGCTCCCCAATATTTTAAGTAACGATACCGTTACAACAACAATGCCCGATTCATCATAAATCGGGCGTTTTCCAACCACTCAAACTTAAACGGATTTTTCGACTTGACGAAATTCCAGCTCAACCTGAGTAGGTCGATTAAATACATTAATTGTCAACGTTAAACGTGACTTCTCGTATTGAACTTCTTCCACCACGCCTTTAAAGTCGGTGAATGGACCATCAATCACAAGTAATTCTTCGCCTGGTTCAAACATCGTCTTCGGACGAGGTGCTTCACCAGTATTGCGTACACGTGCAAGAATCGCGTCAGCTTCTTTTTGCGTAATTGGGGCAGGCTTTTCTGCTGTACCACCAATAAAACCTAAAACTTTTGGACACTCTTTAACAATGTGCCAAGTTTCATCGTTCATTTCCATTTCAACCAATACATAGCCTGGAAAGAACTTACGCTCTGACTTACGTTTCTTACCATCCTTCATTTCTACCACTTCTTCGGTAGGAACAAGGACTTCACCAAAGCTATCGGCAACAGCGCTACGCTGGATTCGATCATTAAGCGAACGCATCACTTGTTTTTCATAACCTGAGTAGGCATGAATAATGTACCAACGTTTCATAGCTCTTTTACCCGATAATTAACTTGATTGCCCAGCCTAACAAATAGTCAAAACACCACAATACAATTGAAGTGACTACAACAACAATCAATACATGCCATGACGTTGTTACAGTTTCCTGTTTAGTAGGCCAAGTGACTCGACGTAACTCAATACGTGAATCTTTAAGCAAACGAACAAAGCCTTTGCCTTGATGGGTGGCGTATAATAAACCTAAAGCCACAACGATACAAGCCAAAATTACCCCAACACGCACCCAAATATCATTGGCTGGTGCCCAATACGCAGGAAGATGCTGATTCACCATCATCGAAGCGATGAATAAAATCAAAGCGATACCCCACAACACGTAGTCTAATGGAGAACTCGATTGAACAACTTCAGCAGAATTATTTCTTTGAGGGATTGGCGCGTCGCTTAATGCGTCACGCGATTTATCATTCGACATTTTTGTACTCGTCGTAGAATTCGCGACTTATTATATGACTAGATTAGCCGACATCAAGCTTTTTTAAAAAAAGTGGCAGGCCAGGAGGGACTCGAACCCCCAACATTCGGTTTTGGAGACCGACGCTCTACCAATTGAACTACTGACCTACAAAACAGAACGAGAGCCAAAGCTCTCGACCTGTTTAACACATTCTATAATTATGCTGTTACTTTAGCAACAACACCAGCACCTACAGTACGACCACCTTCACGGATCGCAAAACGTAGACCTGGGTCCATTGCGATTGGGTGGATTAATTCTACTGACATTTCAACGTTGTCACC